>NZ_JBWKMB010000012.1:0-150246 GCF_056431025.1 Nitratireductor lacus
CCTGATGACGCCTGTTCCTGACAGGCAAAAACCAGAAACCGCACACACTTGAACAAAACCCCGCCGAAAATCGACGGGGTTTGTCAGTGGTCTGAGGCCGGCGCATGGCGCCGGCCCGTTTCGGGTTTGAACGGCAGTCGCCGCGCTGTCCCGCTGTCGGGAGAAGCGCGTCGAAACCGGATCAATGCCGATATTGCTGGATACGTGTCGTCCGCAGCCCCGCCAGGCCATGATCATCGATGGAAGCCTGCCATGAGAGGAACTCCTCCACCGTCAGACGATATCGCTGACAGGCCTCCTCAAGACTCAAAAGCCCACCGCGCACTGCGGCCACCACTTCCGCCTTGCGACGGATAACCCACCTGCGCGTATTGCTCGGAGGCAGGTCCGCAATTGTCAGCGGACTGCCATCCGGGCCGATGACATATTTTACGCGCGGTCGAACCATTTCGGTCATAGTACTCTCTACCTGAACTCAAGACCCGTTACACAAGCTACTGCGCCGGCTTTAAAATTTGCCTAAACACATGGTAAGCATACGGTAACGGACATGAATCCCGCGTTAGGAATTTGCCGCCGATTTGTTTCAAATTGCGCCGAGTCCGGCAGCAAAGGCCCGGGAAACCGGGCTCCGGCTCTTGAGGTCGCTCGTTAACCTTCGTGCTGGCAGCCACCCGATCCTTGACCTATATTCGCCGCATTGGCATGTAATCGCCCACGACCAGAGACAAAGAAGATCAAACAAATGAACAGCCTCGACCTGCCCGGACGCCCGCAGGACTGCCGAATCGTGGTGGCGATGTCTGGCGGCGTGGACTCCTCCGTCGTCGCCGGCATCCTGGCGAAACAGGGTTATGACGTCGTTGGCGTGACCCTGCAGCTCTACGATCACGGCGAAGCGGCACACCGCCCCGGCTCCTGCTGCGCCGGCCAGGACATTGACGACGCGCGCCGTGTCGCGGAGACGCTGGGCATACCGCATTATGTGCTGAACTATGAACAGCGCTTCCGCGAGGCGGTGATCGATCCCTTTGCACAGAGCTATGTGGCGGGCGAAACGCCTATCCCCTGCGTTTCGTGCAACCAGACCGTCAAGTTCGCCGATCTTCTGGAGACCGCGCGCGAACTCGGCGCCGATGCTCTCGCCACCGGCCACTATATCCGCAGCCGCGCCAATGGCGCACACCGCGCCCTGACCCGCCCGGTGGATGCCGATCGCGACCAGAGCTATTTCCTCTTCGCCACCACGCAGGAGCAGATCGACTATCTGCGCTTCCCCCTGGGTGGCCTCTCCAAGCCGGAAGTGCGTGCCATTGCCGAGGAGATGGGCCTGAGCGTCGCCACCAAGCAGGACAGCCAGGACATCTGTTTCGTGCCGCGCGGCAAGTATTCCGACATCATCAGCAAGCTGAAGCCCGAAGCCGCAACACCAGGCGAGATCGTGCATCTGGACGGGCGCAGGCTCGGCCATCATGACGGCGTGATGCATTACACGATCGGCCAGCGGCGCGGCATCGGCGTGGCGACAGGTGAGCCGCTCTATGTGGTGCATCTGGATGCAGCGAATGCACGCGTCATCGTCGGGCCGCGCGAGGCGCTGGAGACGCACAAGGTCTTTCTGCGCCAGGTCAACTGGCTGGGCGACGGCCCGCTTGACGAGTTGCCCGCGGGCGGCATGGAAGTGTTCGCCAAGGTGCGTTCCACGCGCCCGCCGCGCCCGGCTGTGCTGCATCACGAGAACGGCGTGACCTGGGTCGAACTGACCGAGGGCGAAGCCGGCGTCGCCCCCGGACAGGCCTGCGTGCTCTACTCGGATGACGGCAATGAGGCCCGCGTCTACGGCGGCGGGTTTATCGAGCGTTCGGAGCGCGGCCGGGAAGCCGAAGCCCAGTTGACACGACTGGTTGCAACGGCCCAAAGCGCTTGAGACTGCGCGCCTGAGACCGCGCAACCGGGGAGGCTGGCATTCCGGCGGCCTCACGGCCTCGATGAAACGCAGCTTCTTACGGGGCAGACGCTTTCGCCTGCCCCGTAAGAAGCCTCAGCCATGTGTCACCGAGCCGGCTGTCAGAATGCGAAGAACCTCAATGGCTTCTTCCCCGGTCGTGCGCGGCTCGCCGCGCGTTTCGATGCAATCGAGGAAATGCTGCAGCTCGCGCGTCAGCGGCATTCCCTCTTCCACATCCACATAGGTCGGCTCATTGGTGGTGAAGGCCCAGTGCCCGCTGTCGTGCCAGACGGCGTGGCGATAGACGGCCAGCTTTCGTCCCCAGGGCTCCACGTCGTCGAAGACCGCCATCGCCTTGTCGCCAACGACCGTGAGGCGACGTTCGCGATAGGGGTTGAGCCTTGAGGTGAAGAGATGGCTGCGCAAACCGCCGGGAAAGCGCATGTGCAGATGCGCGAAATCGCTCAGATGATCGAGCAGCGCCGCGCCTTCTCCCCGCACCTCTTCCGGCGCCGCGCCGGTGATGGCCAGAATCATGGACAGATCGTGCGGAGCGAGGTCCCAGAGAGCGTCGTTCTCGGTGTGGAATTTGCCGAGCCCCAGCCGGTGGGAATGGATGTAGCGGATCTCGCCGAGATCACCCTTGTCGATCAGCTCCTTGAGCTTTTCGAACGCCGGGTGAAAGCGCAGCACATGCCCGACCATGATGATGCGTCCGGTTTCGCGCGCGACGGCAACGGCTCGCTGCGCATCATGCACCGTGAGAGCAATCGGCTTTTCGACCAGCACGTCCTTGCCGGAGCGCATGGCACGAATGGCATACTCGGCATGAAACTGCGGCGGCAGGGCCAGAACGATTGCGTCGATCCCGGCATGCTCGAAAAGCGCTTCCGGCGATATCGCCACACAATCATGCTCGCTGGCAAAGCCTTCAGCCCGTGCCTCATTGGCATCGGACACGGCAGCAAGCACTCCGAGAGACTTAAGCGTGCGAATGTGGTTAGAGCCCCAATAGCCACATCCGAGTACGGCAATACGCGGTTTCATCAAATCCTTCGCCCGAGATTTTGGCGCTGAAAACACATACAGACGCCGCCCCCGCGACTCAACCCTGCCCTTGAAAACCGGGTCATTTCTTAAGCGAATTCGTGAGCCACGACAAATTCCCCGAAGAAACAGTCTCCCCCGCTTGACACAACAGACAACGCCCCCTTATATCCGCGCGTCTTCGTGAGGCACCGGACTGGTTTCGACACCGGTTCTCGAAGCCTCCAGGCGGCGGAGTAGCTCAGTCGGTTAGAGCAGAGGAATCATAATCCTTGTGTCGGGGGTTCGAATCCCTCCTCCGCTACCAGATTTTTCAATAATTTCAGGTCTACAAAATCAACCTCAGCACATTGTGATCGCTCTTGCATCGCAGCGGGCACCATTTTGGGCGGCGGGGGCGTACACCAATGGCGCCGGGACGAGGCGGTTGGCTCCGGCTAGGATGCCCCGCTTGTCCGGTCGAAATCCGGCTCTCAGGACACCAGCCGGCGCCCGATCACGAAGGCTGGAGAAAGCGCTCCTGGTTGGCGGACGCGCCCCTGGACCGCTTCCCGCGCCGTCCGAGCAGATGTCTTTTTCCAACCGAGAACCATGACACATTCCGCAAGTTCGGGTCCTCCACGTCGCAACGAAGGTTCTAACCCGGATGGGCTGCTTAACAAGCAGGCCGGTCCGGCCCCGTGAAAATCGGCCTCAGGTGTCCTCTTCGCCACAACTGCACCGTTGCCGATACAGCCGTTGAAGCATCGCGACGTTCGTTCATGTCGGGATCATCCATGGAGACGGATTGGCGGGCAGCCTCTCCAATTTGGGAGAGGCGCTCAACGTCTGGCTGCATGATGGTTGAATGGAAACGACATTCATGTCTCCGAAAGAAGGATAAGCCGTGCTCGCGATCCCGTTTGCCGCCTTCCTCTTCACGCCCATCGCCCTGTTATGTCGCCGTCGCATTCCCGCGATAACTGATCTGGTGCACCAGCCGTGAACACGCCCAATGCGACATACGCCACCGAAAATGGCTTCGACAGTTACTACGCAGGCTAAATCGAACCCGCGCTTGTCGCTCTCGAAGCACTCCGGAAAAAGCGTGTGCGGTTCATGACCGGACTGGCGGGCCTCGGCGTAATCGGCTTCGGTGCGATCGCAATCCTTGCGCAGACGGGCCAGTCCGACGGTCCGATTGCGCTGGCCGCCTTTGCCGTGGGCTTCGGTGGCATGTTGGGAGCAGGCCTTGCCTATCTGGGGCTCACCGACCGCTACAAGCAGGTTCTGACTGGCGGCGTCTGCGCATATCTCGGCTTTGAATACACCCTCAGAAAATTCGAGTTCCCGCTCGCCCGCTTCAAACCGCTCCTGCCATTTTACACAAGCGTCAAGCTCGAGGATCGAATCGGTGGGCATGTTGACGGCGTGGATTTCGAGCTGTGCGAGGGCAAGTTCTCGAAAAAGAAGGCCAAGTGGCGGGCCCTGATGCTGGTTTACAGTTTCAGCAAGCCCTTCAACGGCGAAACCATGATTGTTGCGGACACCGACTGTATCGGAAATGCGCTCGAACAGCACCGTCAGAACGGTGAGCGGGTCCGGCTGGAAGACCCCCGGTTTGAAGATCGCTTCAACGTCTTCTCCACCGATCAGATCGAAGCCCGGTATCTGCTTACGCCACGCTTCATGGAGCGGATCATGGAACTCACCGAGCGTCTCAACAACAGGCGGGGCGTGGCGCTGGCGTTCGTGGACGATCGCTTGCTGATAACCATACGCATCGGTTCGGCTGCGCGGCGTTTCGAGATCGGGAATGTCTTTCGTGAAGTTCGTGATGGGAAGGAACGTGCCCGCAACCTCCTGGCCGAGCTCGAACTTGTGACCGACGTCATCGACAGTCTCAAGCTGAGCGCTACCGGCCATGCGTAAGAACGTCACCGGCCCGCATGCGACCCCGGCGGCATGGTGGAACACGAACACGATTTCGCGCTGCAAGGTGCCGCTTTTCTCCCATTTGGGATGGGCCTCTGTCGGGTATCCACGCAGCAATGGTCCTGACCCAGGTGAAACAGGGGGCGTATATTGCTGACACTCAGACGCCTCAAAAAACTGAAACTGCCCGGCCAGACAACCAGACGCGGTTGGGCGCATGAACATGAAGTTGCCGGACTGCAACTTGCGTTGCAGGGAAAAGAGTTCAAGAGCAGGAGAAGCCGATGCCCGCCCCCAAATATCTTATAGTCGCGTCGGTCTTCGGCGGTCTGGTGCTCGCCGCAGGCATTGCAGCCTTTGCGCTCAGTCAGCAGAAGACGGCCAATCGTGTGCCTGCGGGCGATCTGCATCTGACCGTCCATGTGGAAGAAACCGGCAACCGCGTTTGCAGGCCCGAAACACGCGTCACCGTGAACAAGCGCGAGCAGGGCTTCTACGCACTCTATGGAGAGGCGCGCTACACCGATGCGCGTGATGGCAAATCGACCCGTTTGCCGCTGCAGTGGGTCTTTACAGGCTGGGACAGTGCGGGCATGTCTCAATTCCACACCACCACCGGGATCAACACAGAAACGCCCTGTGCCGACCTCAAAATCGCCTACAGGATCAGGGAGTGCTGGTACGATTATTCAAATCGGGAGCCACGCGCGTGCCCTCAGATCCACATGGAGGGCGAAGGGTTTGCAGGGCTGGTGATCGAAGAGGACCAGAGCCGGGACCTCCCCCAAACGGAAGGAAGCGGGTGACCAGGCGGCTTCACTGGCTGTTCCTTAGCGGTTGGCCACTGCGGCGGGACCGCGACGCCAGTCCCCACCCAAGGCCATAGGTCAGCGCGGCAACTCCAAACCCGGCAAACGCGGCATAGTTCAGATCGATGCCGACAAGAACCAGGCTGACCGCCACGCCGAGGTTCAGCGAGAGAACTGCCGACCCGGCACGGGGATTCCGCGTAAGCAGTGCGGCGAGTACGGCCGGTAGGAAAACCACGAGCGAGCTGAATGCCGCGATAATGGAATTGAGCAGCGGTCCCATCGCATAGGCAGCGACAGCGAGCACGGAAAACAGCATCAGCACCATGAGCTGAAGCTGGCGCAGCGTGTAGCGCGTCCGCTCCAGACTGGTGATGAGCGGCATGACGAATGTGTCCATGGTCGACATGAGAACGGCAATCAGCATGACGTCGGCCAGCCACGCCCACTGAGCCGGCATGGTCGCACGCAATACGGTAAGAACCTCTTCGCCCGCATGCCCCTTGAGCCCGAGCCAGACGATGCTCAGGTAGCAAAACAGGCATAGGGGCGCAGCAAGCAGAAATGCCCTTCGCGCCACCGCCGGCGCCCGGGCCGTTGCCATTCTCTGCCAATTGTCGATGGCAAGGACCGCACTGACGGGAATGAACAGCCAGACACCGACAAGCAGCGGCAATTTATATGGGCCGAGATCGAACATGTTTTCGATGTGCGGCATGCCCCCGGCATTCGTCAGCGTGAGCACGCCAATGCCGACAAGAATGACGATGGCCTGAAAGATGTCGGTCTCCGTGGCCACGCGATACCCGCCAATGGCGGTGTAGATCCCGGTAAACGCACTCGCAAGAACAAGCGCAGCCAGGTTCGAAACCGGCAGGATCGAGGCCAGGATCACAGCCAGCGCCAGAAGCTGCACCGCCGTGCGCAGCAGGAAAACGAAAGCGATCGGAATCCAGACCGCCAACGGATGACGGACACGATGTGCCGCCACAATGAGATCAACCAGTCCGTGAACGCCATATTGACTGGACTGTCGGTGAACCACTGGCGCTATTGCGCCGCAGATCACGAGCCCCAGCGCGTATGCGCAGGCCAGCGACACACCAAGGATCGGGCTGGCATCGGAAAATAGCAGGAGTGCGACAAATGTGCCTGCCCCGATGTTTCCGCACACGATGCCGGCAATCGTAGCAAGCAGCCCGGTGCGGCCCGAATTGAAAATGAAATCGTCCCGTGTCGCGTTGCGGGCGCGCGCAAGCGCATAGACGAGCGGCGCGAACAGGACAAAGACAATCGGACCGAATTCAAGGATGTCAAAAGGCGAATACATTCTGGATGAGTATCATTCATGGTCGCCAGATCACCAGCTTTACCTCGGGCAGAATCCGGTTTTCCGTTTTCCTTCCGGCCGCATCGTGTGCTCCCTCATTTGGGGGATGCGACCATGCCGGCGCCCGGCTACGGCGTTCTACAGTCAGATGAGATCACCTGACGTCCGCGAGAATGCGGCAAACGAAAAGATGAAGCGGGGCGGCGTTCCGTGAGGCGATGAGCCGGTCCAGGCCAGGGCTCCCGTGCGCAAAGCGCCGCATTTCGGGAGGCTTCCGGCACCAGATATGATCACGACCATTGTCATAATCGCAGCGTGCATACTCGTACTCATTTATCTGCAGAACCGGCTGGCCGCGGCAAAAAACGCCGTGGCAACCGGCTATTCGGGGGTCGATGTGCAGCTAAAGCGCCGTCATGACCTCATCCCCGCCCTTGTCGAGGCTGTACGGGGCGCGATGGCGCAGGAAAACCGGATCTTCGACGCGCTCATGGAGGCGCGTCAGAGCGCAATGAGCGCGCGCATGAGCGACATCGAGACCGTGCAGAGGGCGGAGAGCGAACTGTCCGTCGCGCTCCACGCATTTTTTTCCTACTCCGAAGATACGCCCGAAATCAGCGCAACAGGCAGTGTCCGCGAACTCCAGAAACAGCTGGAGGAAACAGAAGACCAGATCAGCGCGGCACGGCGGCTCTATAACGCCAATGTCGAGCGCTACAATACCCTGCTCGACGCCATCCCTTCGAACTGGATCGCCCGTGCGATGGGGCTTGAGCACGCCTCGCCTTTTTCCCTGGCCACCGCAGAGGCTGAAGCGGTGCGCGCGATGCCCGAAATCGATCTGCCGGGAAACCGCCCGTGAGCAAGCGGCGGCACTGGGATCCGTTCGAAGGTGAAATATCGGTAGAGACGCCGGACACATCCAGCACCGGCAAGGGCGTTGCGCTTCCCATCTGGCTGAAACGCCTTCCCCTGCCGGTCGCGCTGCTCGCCCTGATATGGACGATGGTCGCCGGCTTTGCCGACAACAGCTTTCCCTTTGCTCCGGTCGCCGTCACCACCCTGGCCTTTGGCGCGATCTTTCTGGTGGAAATGCTCGAAAATGCGGATGGCCGCCGGCTCGTCCGCCGGGTCAGGATCGCACGAGACAGGGACTGGTCCTATACCGGCAGGTTCCTGGAATGGCAGATTGAACGAACCCCGGTGCGTGACTCCGAAGGCCATTACGAACGCCGTTCCCAGCGTGTAAAACCACCGCGTTTGGAAAAGATCGAGGCCCGCATACCCGAACTGACGAAAGTCCGGGCCGGTTCGTTTATGGGCGTGCGGCTCGATGGCGAGTTCTGGGGCGACAGCAGGGAAGACAGTCTGCCTTTGTGGGTCGCGGTAGGCGCCATGCAGATGGAGGCCGGGCTCGGCAAGCGTGAGATGCGGCGCGACGCGCGCGGTGGCAAGGGCGGCTACGGCCAGTTCTTTTCATTGCTCGGCGCTTACCGGATCGACCGAAAGACCGGCATCCGCGCGGTGATCCGACCTGAGAACATCGTCAACAGGGGCCCGTTGGATCGCGACATCAAGACAGAGTCGATACAGTTCAACGAGCGGTTTCATGTTTCCGGGCGCCCCATGACGAAAAGGGATAGCCGCGATGTCACCAAGGAGGTTTTGCAGATACTCACACCGGCCACACAGGCCTCAATGCTCGACCTCGCGGCCCGCTTTCACAATCTCGGTTTCATCGTCGAAGATGATGTGCTGTTTTTCATGGCGCAGGACAGGCTGGCTGGCGAGAACGCTTCGGAGGGTGGCATCGACCGCCTGTTGCCCGGCATGCTGGAAGAATTCGAAGCCGCCAAACTTTCCATCAGGCGCTACGTCGAGTGATCCTGCCCTGTCGTCGTTCGCTTCACTCCCTGCCTGGCCTCTTCTATATTCACGCCCGAATGGCAAAAGGGCTGCCAGCGTCGTTCAGACCGGGTTCACGCGGACATCGGTAAACAACTCCGGAGTTGTTTCAGGTGGCGCGGGCGTCTGATTGGCTTGGGGGATGAAATTATGAATGCCGAGTTCCTGCTGGGGGAGGACAACCAGCCGCTGCTTATGCGCAAGTGGGTCGTCGACCCGGGTCGCAGGCCGGCGCATGGCCCCAGAGCCGTGTTTCTTGGCCACAGTCAGCCCACGCATTCAGGCATGCTCTCCGATCTGGGCGCGGCCTTTCGCCAACTGGGATGGAACGCCTATTCAGGTGATGTGCGCGGACACGGCAAATCCACCGGCAGTCACAGTCCGCTGGGACATCTCGACTATGAGGGTGGCTGGCAGCGCGCCATCGCCGACATGCGGCTGTTCTACGAAAAGAGCTTCGCAGGCATCCCCTGGGAACACCGGCTGGTCGTTGTTCCCAACATCACCGCATTGCTGACACTGGAAGTGCTCAAAACCTGGCCGGACCTCGCCCGCCACATAGTCTTGATCTCGCCGCCGCCCAATCAGCGCGCCATTGCCATGTTCGGCAAAACGTTCTCGCAGACGCGCTGTAAACTCGGCTCCGCAGACACCCCGGACGAACAGTCTCTGCATCATCTATACGCGTTTTTGGGCTCGCACCTGAAAGAGCGCCGGCATCCGGCAGACGTCATGAGCGCGGATCGCGCCCTGATCGATTCCGTGATCGCCGATCCGCTCGGCTGGCCGACGCCCACACCCGCATACTGGTACAATATTTTCTCAGGCATGCTTTCGGCCTGGAAATGGCCGAAGGGTGCGTCGGTGGTGCCCGGCACACGCTGCCTTATTCTTTTCGGCGGCGAAGACGCAATGTTGCGCGACGGTGGTTTTTTACCGCCTGTCGAACGGTTTCTCGAACGTGTCGGCTTTGACGATATCGCATCAGCCCGCATCGAAGGCGCACGATCGGCCCTGTTTCTCGAGGAGAAACGCTTCGGCATCGCCGAGCGCATTGTACGATGGGTCGGTGAAGAGTGGCATCCGGAAGAAGGAAGCGCTGAAATCGGCGTTGCCGAACTCACTTCGGAATTGCTTTCGATGACCAGCAGCCTTGGGGCATCCGAGGACATGAGTCCCGGAGAGCTCGTCGAGCTCTGCTACAACGCCATCGACGATGAAAGCCGCTGGAACGAAATCATCTACCGGATGATTTACGAGGCAGAACGATCCGGCGATCTGGCGGAGTCCGCCCTGCACAAGCGCATCCTGTCGCTGATGCCGCACTGGGAACGTTCGTTCAATCTCAACCGGCAGGTGATGATGAACGCCACGCTGGGTGTTCTGCTGCAGTCAGTCATCGAACGGCTTCAGATCGGCGTTGCAATACTCGACAGCGAGGGCGGGTTACTCCACTCGAACCGAACCTATTTCGAGGCACTAGCCCGGTTGTTTCCCACGAGGGACCTGTCGAGTACCGATCAACGCCTCTTGAACCAGCTCACCCGCAGGCTGTTGACGGGCGAGCTGAGCGATCCTGCCAGCCGAACGAGCCATCGCGAGACACCCATTGTCCATGAAGACGTGCCCGTCGGTTTCCGGTTTCACCCCGAGGCGCTGAAACAGACGAGCCTGCAGCGACAGGGACCCGCCTCCGTCCTGGTGCTTCGTACCAGCCTTGAGCGGAAGCTCGCGGCGGACTCGCGTGTGGCGCTGGTCGAGCTTGCCTATGGCCTGACCGGTAAAGAGGCCGAAATCGCGCTTCTGATTGCCGGCGGGAAATCCCCCGAAGACGCAGCGGAATCGCTTGGCATTCTGGTCAGCACCGTGCGCGGCCATCTCAAGAAGGCGTTCTCGAAAATGAACGTCCACACCCAGTCCGAACTCACCTCGCGCATACTGTCCGGACCGGTCGGCTGGCTTGGCTAGTCCCCTCATTGTGACGGTCCGCTATGGGCGTCACCAAGCGGCAAGAGGGCGACGATCACCGGTTGGGATTGGCCAGATGCGACATGATCCGGAGCGCATCTTTCAAGCTAATTCCCATTTCCTCGCATGCGCCGGGCGCACTGGTTGCACACGCGGCCAGCGGCCATTTGTAGGAATATTCGGGCAGACCCAGTCGATGCAGGGCCTCATGGGGCGTCAGACCTGCGGCCGCGCCTTTGCAACCAAAACCTGCAGCGCACGCCCATAGCTCGTCTTCTTCCTGACTGAATGAAGCAATCCCGGCATCCGTGAACCTGTCTTCAATTGGGGCCTGCCCCTTGTTGTCCTGCACTTCTTCTTCAGTGAACGACATCTCGCCGCGATTTCCATCAACCGACAGGTCCTGCTCTGTGGAATCAGCGTCCGCATTTCCGTACTGCTCCCGATACGCCCTACGTGCATCCTCGGCGTTTTCGTGCCCCGTCAGAACCACCGCATCGTCCTGCGATACGCCCAGCCCCTCGCAACCGAACCCCGCTGCGCAGCCCAGAGCGTCCCGGTCGGTAATGTCCCTCCAGTCGGTGCGGCCCCCGTCGGGAACCGGTTCATTCCCCTGCTCGGACTCCAGTTCATCGAACAGGCTTTCACCGTCCTCGAACACCTCATCCTCGGTGAACGACATATCGCCGCGATTTTCATCGGCCGACGGGTCCTTGTCCGAAACCTGCTCGGTGGAATCTGCGTCGCGATTTTCGTACTGTTCCTGATACGCCTTACGCGCACCCTCGGCGGTTTCGTGCCCCGTCAGAACCACCGCGTCGTCCCGCGATACACCCAGCCCCTCGCACCCGAACCCCGCCGCGCAGCCGAGAACGTCCCGATCGGTAACATCCCTCCAGTCGGTGTTCGCGCCATCGGGCACGGCTTCGTTCTTCTGCTTGGACTCCAGTTCCTCGAACAGGCTTTCACCGTCCTCTGCCGCCTCCTCCTCTGTGAACGACATCTCGCCCTGCGCCCAGACCCGGGGCATGGAATCGCCCACAAGGGCCGTCGCCAGCAGGATGGAAATCAGCCAATGACGGGGCGTCATTGTTTGGGCACCTCGATTGCGAAGCGATCGAACTCGAAATGGCTTTCACCGGGCAGCGCCTTGTGCCCGTGGCCACCCAGCAAGCTCGCGGCACCCGACGGCCGGAGCACCGTGATCGACTGGGTCGTGTAGGAGAGCGCCTCGCCCTCGCCCGGCATCTGCATCTCGAGCGAAGCCGTGATTTCCCGGCCACGCCGTTTGAGACGCAGTTGCGCACCGTCCCGGCCAAGGGTCTCAAGAATGGCATCGCCCCGCTCGCGACCAGCGGCATTGCAGACACCGTCAACCCAGGGACCGCCTAGCAGGTTGGTATCGAAAGAGGTCGTCTCGGGGTCGTCCTCCGCACCTGATATCCGGACCAGTGAGAGATTGAGCAGGGTGCCGCATCCCTTCGGTTCAAGCCACATGCGGGCCCCGATCTGTTCGTGTGCGGCCTCAAACAGCGACAGCATGACGCCCTCGCGCCTGGTCTGCACATTGACCCTGAAATCCAGAACAAGATCGAAATCTCCCTTGGGAAGGGGACGATCCAGCACGAAACGGTTCGTTGCCTCTGGATTTGTGAAATAGGGTGCCCTGCCGAGCGCGGCAACGAAGAGTGCGCCCTGCGGGGTGAACGCGGTTAGCTCTTCAGCCGGGTTGTCCACCCGCCACGCCGCATTGAGCGCCGGACCGTCGAACGTCTCCTCGAACACGGTTTCAGCGGTTGGCCGGGCGACTGGCGCCGGGGCAGGCGCTGGTGTGACAGTCTCCGTTTCCCGCACCGCATCTTTGACGGCAGCGACGAAGCTTCGCGCATCGTTTGCCGGATGATAGGTGCCATTGCCCT
Source organism: Nitratireductor lacus (assembly GCF_056431025.1). NCBI lineage: Bacteria > Pseudomonadati > Pseudomonadota > Alphaproteobacteria > Hyphomicrobiales > Phyllobacteriaceae > Nitratireductor > Nitratireductor lacus. Next base: position 12,841 of record NZ_JBWKMB010000012.1, read on the forward strand.
TCTCGGCGATACACTGGAGCGCCGCGTGCTCCTCCTCGTTCAGATCGAAACCAACGACGTGAACACGTGTATCGATTCCCGACTGGGCCAGCCGGGCCGCCGCAGCACACGGATCGCCGCCGCAGGTTTCCAGTCCGTCGGAAATCAGAAGAACGCTCGAAGACTGGCCGGCAGCGGGCATGGCGGCAGCCGCCCGCTCCAGTGCACCGGCGATCGGGGTTTTCCCGCGCGGCGAGAGGCCTTCTATTGCTGGGATGAGTCGTCCCGCGTCATAGTTGGCAACCGGATAGAGAATTTCAGTGTCGGAGCAGTCTCCCTCACGCCGGTGGCCATAGGCCATCAGCCCTACATTCGTTGCTGGATCGAGATCGCCCAGGATTCCGGTGAGCGCCTGACGGGCTGTGGTGATCTTGGCGACACCTTCAATCTGTCCCCACATCGAACCCGACGCATCGAGAATGAGCAAAAGATTGCGCCCCGCGGGATTGATGCCGTTGCCGGGCAGATCGCCCTCTTCCATTCCCGGGACGACAATCGGATCGTGATCCTCCTGCGCATCGGCTTTGACAGGTTGACCGCACGCGGACGCACACGGGATGGGAAAACCCACGTTTTGCAGGGTCACTTCGGTTCCGTTTTGGCGTCTGAGGTCTATGCCGAGATTGGCTGCCATATCGGCAAGCGACCAGTCACTGTTCTCGGAATAAATGTCGGAGATCTGCCAGGCATTGTCGGGTGCAACCGGCACGAGCGTGTAGACGAACTTCTGGCGCTGTCCGAAATTGTCTAGGCTGACATGCACCTGTGCAGCGCCGCGCATAACTGGTGTGGTCGGGTCGGCGAAGACCCGGAGGTTGGTGATCTCGAAATCCTGGGCATTGTAGATCGGATCGAAACCGAGGCGCCCCTGCAGTCCGTCCACGGCCAGTCCATCGACCACATAGGGTGCAAAGGCACGCGCATCGTTGAGCAGCGGGCCCTGCATGGTGTCGAGATGGGTCCTGTGCGCGCCGATGAATTGCTCGACAAGAGCAACTGCCGCGTTGATGTCCTGCGCCTGAGCGCTCCCTCCGCATGCCGCCAGAAGTGAACTGGCCAGCGCCCAAAGAGCAATTCCTGAATTACGAAACATGGCCGGAAATCCCATCATGATGGCCGCCGTCAGTTGACCGGCGCAGAAATCGAAAAACGGTCGAACTGTGCGACCGACTCGCCATTCCCCGCCCGTTGAAGCTGCCCCAGCATGAATGCGGGCCTGCCTGCGGCAGTTGTGCGCGCGACGTTGCGTGTGGTGACGCTGACACGCCCGCCCGGATTGTCGCCGAAGGCCGGAAGATCGAGTTCGACCGTCGCGAAATGGAGAATCCCCCGTCGGGAGAGGGTCAGTGAAAAGCCGGTTTCGTTGAGGCGTTGCAGGATTGCGTCGCCGATCTCCCGGTTGCCGGCATTGCAGTAGCTGGACAGAAGGGGGCCCTTGTCAAAGAGATTGTCGTGGAATTCGCTGGTCAGGGGTTCCTCGACACCGGCGACATGTTGCCGATTGACGATCCTCAGGGTCAGATAGGGGCCGCAGCCGCTGGTGTAGACGTGAAGCGTGCCCGCAAGAAAGTTCGTCGAATCCTCATAGAGGCCCAGCCAGACGCCTTCCCTCCCGGTCTTGGCTTCGAGAAGCCCGGTCAGCGTCATATCAAAATCGCCTTCCGGCGCCTTGCCGAGCCGGAAGATGTTTTCGCTGCCCTCATTGCGGAACGTGTCGTCCCCGCCCGTCGCGATCTGATAGACAACGCCATTTTCAACGACGAATTTATCGGGGGCTTCCCCGATCACGCCCCATTCGGGCCCCAGAGTATCGCCATCGAATTCGTCCTGATACGGCAGGGGGAGCATAGCGTCGGAAGCGCGTCCATCGCCCGCCTCCGTGCCGCCTCGATCCGCCGCTGCAAGAGCTTTCTGTTCCTCCTGGCTCGGAGAATGCCCGGGCGCCCCGGAAGCCGGGCGCATTGCTGCGGCGCTGCCCTTTCCCAGGGACCAGCCATCACCCCATATCCGCGTTATCAACGGACGGCCGTTCGAGCCCGCAACCGCAAATGAAATCAATCGGACAGCGCCCCGGGACTTCACCGCGGCCTCTATGACGGTCTCTTCTGCCGGCTGGTCCGCTGCCATCCGCAACTCATAATCGTCCACCGTGCCTTCATGCGCGCCGACCAGAGGACGAAATCCATCGTTGCCCGCAGCGATCGCTTCGATGAGTTGGGGGGCCAGGAATGCGCGAAACGATGTCATCACATTTCCGCCCGCCTCGAGCCCGGCACCTTGCTGTTCCAGCATGGAATTGACCGTATAAAGAGAGAGGACCACGCTTCGGGCGGCAATTTCATCCGCCGCTTTGCTTTGTGCACCCGCCCCCACTGCCGATATGGCAACGAGCATCGCGCTCACCACCAGCGAGCGAACGAGGCAGGTTGCCCCGCTTACAAACTGCCGGATCATCTGGCGTTTTCTCCATCCGTGTCATCCATCAGTGACCCGGGACTACCCCGCCTCAGACCGGCTGCCGTCCCTCATATGGGGGAGGCGCCATCGATGGCGGAGCATTTCCTGCGTATTCAGTGACCGACTGGAATCTTCACAGCCGTCATAGCAACGAGACGGTAGCCGCCCTCCCCGCCGCGTTCGGCTTCACGGTTCGGCAGCGGCGGGGTCGACAGTAAGAGGATACGGTCGATGAACAGGACCCAAGAAATCGCATTGCACGCACATATCGAAGCGGCTGCGCAGCACGCGCCCCATGGCAGCCGGCGCAACGGAAACCTTGAACAGCTGGTACAAATGGCTGGCTTTCTCCGGAACAACGAACCGTTCGCAAATCGACGATTCCCGAAAATTGCGTGGGAAACCGCTCTACTGCCGCGTGTTCAAATATGATAAACGCGACCAAATAAGACCAACTCGACGGGGCATCTTGTGGCCGGAACACAGAAAAGCGAAACCAAAGAACCTCTTTACGTCGTGCCACCCGTCACCCGGGCAATCGCACTGCTTCGCTACATTGCAGCGGGAAATCGATGCCGCAACATCAGCAATGCAGCAAAGACGCTGGACATCAACCGGACGACGCTGATCCGTCTGCTTGCGACGCTCGAGGCCGAGAGCATCATCGAACCGATTGCTGACGATGGCGGATATCGCCTCGGCACGGGACTGATCGCTCTTGCCTCGGAGGCTCTGAACGAACGCAGCATTCTTCAGGTTGCGCGCCCATTTCTCAAGCAGCTCGTCGAAGCACTCAACCTGTCGGCGCATCTTGGCGTTCTTGAAGGCCGCGAGATCGTCTATCTCGCGCGTGAAACACCCAATTCACACCTGGCCAGCACCGTGCGCGAGGGCACGCGATTGCCCGCCCATGCGACCACGATCGGCCGCATTCTGCTTGCCGAACTGCCAGCCGCTTCGCTGCGCTCGCTCTACGCAGGGCAAACGATGGAATCCTTCACAACAAAGACACGCACGACCCTTGCCGATCTCGAAAAGCAGCTGCAGAACGACCGCGCCCGCGGCATCGCCTGGAGCGTAGCGAATTTTGAGCGTGAGATCGGTTCGGCGGCGGTCGCGATCCACGATCACCAGGCGCGCGCCGTCGGTGCCATCAATGTGACGGGTCACGCAAGCGTGTTCGCCGAGGACGGGCCGCACGCCGAGAAGATAGAGCATGAACTCAAGGCAGTCGCGCGTGCGATGTCCGAAGCTCTGGGCTATCGCGGCTGGTCAGCCGATCAACTGTAAGTATAACCGTAAGAAAGCGCGAAGGAACTGCTCTCCAGCTTCGCGCTTCCGACAAGAGCGCGGCGCAGCCACAGGCGGCCATGCACCTGTGTCTCGGAAAAGTCGGCGCTTTCAGGCAGGCGCGCCGCCTCGCACCACAAACCACCAAGCCACTCCGCCCGTCGGAAGGAGGCTTTCCGGTCCATGCGAGCGCCGTGGAGTGAGAAATTTCCGTAACAGGCGATCTCCTGAAAATCGGCTCCCATCGGAAAGCCTGCCTGGTCGAAACGTGCGATCCCCCGGAACTCCGCGCCGGAAAAAAGCGCCTCAGCGGCAAAGACGGTCTTCTCGAAGCGGGCATCGTTGGTAAAGAGCGCGTTTGTAAATCCGGCGGCGCTGCCAAAATCTGCCCCGCTGAACCAACTGACCCCAAGAAAGCGTGCCCGCGTCGCGTCAAACCCATCGGGAAATGAGGCGCCGCTGAAATTGATCCCCGTTATGTCCAATCCACCAAGGTCAAGCCGCCCCTCACAAACGACGCCCGACAGGTCAACGCACGCACCGTGTTGCCACGGAACGGAGATCAACGCGCGTATGTCAGCCGCTTTCATCACGCGACCTCGCCGATTTTCTCCTCGGCCAGCGTCACGATCTGGCTCGCCCATGGAAAGGCCACGTCTTCAGCCATGTCGCTGCCGGAAGCATCATGTGTGATGCGCTCGCCGATCTGCACCGCGCCGTGGGCGATGAGCAGCTCCGCAAGGGTCCCGCTGCCAAAACCGAAGGTCTCTTCATACTCGCGGTCTCCAAGACCGAAAATGCCGAAGTGAATGCCCTTCAGGTCCGGTGCCGCCGTTTTCAACGCTTCGGCGAAAGGCTGAGCGGAGGCTGGCAGTTCGCCATCGCCATAAGAAGAGCAGATGATCATGTGCAGCCGGCCTGCATCGAACTCGTCGGGTGAAAAGTCCGACAGGTTGCGGCACTCGACCTCATGGTCGCCCTCAAGCTCGGACATGATGTCCTCGGCGAGCATTTCGGCATTGCCGGTCTCGGTGCCATAAAGAAGCATGATGTTCATTGTGAAACCTCCTCTTTCTGAAGGGCCAGCGCCAGCATGGCATCGCGCGATGCGATCTTGGCGCGGCAGCGGTTTTCAGGTGCGTTGGAAATCTCGGCTGCATCGATGCGTTTCCAGCCGTGATAGCCGACCGCCCCGGCCCAGTCGGGGAAAGCCTGCCGTCCGGGTTTTTCAGGCAGTGCCGGGGCGCCCTCAAAGTCATCCAGAATGCGGGTCGCCAGACGCTGTGCATCGGCGCGATTGTCAGGAATCGTGCCCTGCGGCCCACGGCGAAACCACCCGGTCGCATAAAGCCCGGGAGCAAGAACCCCTGCCTCCCGATCGACCGCTTCCCCGATCAGAAGATCACGCGGCAGGCCGACCTCTGCGCCAAAGCCGATTGCGGTGATAAAGGTGCCGCAAGGGAGGATTACTGTGTTGCCCTCTCCATCCTGAAAGCATGCTTCTTTCAGATGTCCGTCCGGTCCCGAGAGCTCGACCGGCGTCAAACCAAAGCGAAATGTTATGCGTCGCGCACCGGAGCCATGCCCATCGATCGCCTCAAGCGCGGCAAGCTTCTTTGCCGCTTCGGGATCATCGCTCCTGTCAGCTCCAAGAACGCGAATATTGATGCCTTCGAGCTTCGCAAGCTCCTTGATCATGACTGGATCAAACTTCGCTGCCGATGCCGGCGAACGGCCAACAATCTCGATTTCCTCAATGTCTGAACGTGCCAGCCAGTCGCTCGGCGCTGCACCCAGATCGGACCCCGCCAGTTCCTCCGGCGTCTTGGCCAACAGGCGCAGAATGTCTATGGCGACATTGCCATTGCCCATGATCACGACCCGGGAGCCCAGTTCCGGCAAAGGTGCGGCATCGGGATGCTCGTAGAGCGCCCGCGTCAACTGGCCGGCGCGATGAACACCCTGCAAATCCTCGCCTGCGATGCCAAGCGTTCGATCCGCCGACAGCCCGGCTGCGAGCACGACCGCATCATAGGCTTCACGCAGGGCGTCGAGGCTCACATCCTCGCCGATGGTGACATTGCCCACAAAGCCTGCGCCCTGGCGCTCGAACACTCTCTCGAACTGCCTGATCACGCCCTTGGTGCCCTGATGGTCGGCTGCCACTCCATAACGCACCAGCCCGTAGGGAACGGGTAGACGATCAATCAGATCCACCCTCAGGTCGGGGGCAGCCTTCAGCAGCGCCTGCGCCAGATAGCACCCGGACGGCCCCGAGCCGACAATGGCGACAGCGCGGCTCATGATGCACCCACCGTCGCTGCGGCCCACGGATGCGGTGCACCCGAAAGGTCGGTGTAGAACGACTTCTGTGCCATATAGGCACGAACGCCCTCGCGCCCCTTCTCGCGCCCCATCCCGCTCTCCTTCTCACCACCGAAAGGCGTCGAGATGGAGAACTGCTTGTAGGTATTGATCCATACGGTGCCGGTGCTGATGGCCCGGCCCACTCGCCAGCTCTTCGGGAAATCCCGGGTCCAGATGCCACAGGCAAGACCGTATTCATTGTCGTTGGCCTGGGCGATCAGTTCATCTTCATCATCGAAGGGCAGGACGACAAGGACCGGGCCAAACACTTCCTCCCGGCAGATGCGCGCCGTGTTGTCCAGACCGGCGAGGATGGTCGGCAGGTAGTAGGCGCCCTTGTCGAAGTCGGCGCCCTCAGGAGCGCGCCCCCCGACAAGAATCTCGGCCCCTTCTCTGCGCGCCCTTTCCACATGGTCGGCAACACTGTTGCGATGGTCGAAATGCACCATCGGAGCGACCTGTGTTGCCGCGTCGAAGGGATGACCGACCTTGAGACGCCGTGTCGCCTCCACGAGGCGCTCGACAAATTGATCATAAATCGGCCGCTCGACAAACAGGCGCGCGCCAGCAATGCAGCTTTGCCCGGTGGAGGAAAAAATGCCGAACAACACACCGGCAAGCGCCTGTTCGATATCGGCGTCGGCGAAGACGATGGTGGGCGACTTGCCGCCGAGCTCCAGGGAAACCGGCATGAGTTTCTGCGCAGCCTTTACCGCCAGCGCCCGTCCGGTATCGGTTCCGCCGGTGAAACTGATCTTGGCGATGTCAGGGTGTTCGACAAGCAGATTGCCGATCTCGCGGCCCGCTCCCGGGAGCACCGAGAACAGCCCCTTCGGCAACCCCGAAGCCTCGATGATGCGTGCCAGCTCCAGGGAGACAAGCGGCGACCACGAAGCCGGTTTCAAAAGAACGGCGTTCCCTGCCGCAAGTGCTGGTGCAACCTTCTGGGCGTCCGAGGCGATCGGCGAATTCCATGGCGTGATCGCACCAATAAGACCAAGCGGTTCATGAACGGACATGGTGAGCGCGTCGCCCCGCTGTGCGGTCAGCGCTTCATCGGAGGTTTCAAGCACCGCGCCGAAATAGCGGAATGTGCCGGCGGCGGACGCTGCCAGCGCTCCTGTCTCACGCAGGGTCTTGCCCGTATCGCGGCTCTGGATATGGGCGATACGCTCGGCATTGGCCTCAATGCCGTCGGCGATGGCATAGAGGAAACGCGCCCGTTCGTGCGGCTTCAGATTGCGCCACGCCGGATCGGCCTGCGCACGCTTGGCCCGCTCGATCGCGCGTTCGCCATCCGCGACGCTGGCACCGTGCAGCACGCGGTTGACACTGCCGTCAGCGGGAAAGACGGAGGTGATCTCCGCGCCCGTGCCCTCTTCCCATTCACCGGCGATGAACAGCTTGTTCTGCGGCAACTCGATCATGCTCACCTCCCTCTCAGATTGCTCAGATTGCCACCGGACCGATGCGGTTCCGGATCTCCCGCAGGACGCTGTAGACCGTGGAAACAGATGTCCTGGCATTGCCCGCCGACGGCAGGTTCTCAATGCGCATGGTGTATTTCGCCAGTGGCGAGGTGACAGAGTATTCATGGACATTGCCCGGCGCAGCCGGATCGGCCACCAGTTCCACATGGGTTGCCTCAAACCCCGCGCCTGCCAGAGCGAGCGTTGCCGCAACATTGGCATTCTTGGGAAAATCTCGTGCGGCCTCGCGCGCATTGCCGGTGAAGAATGTCGCGGCCTCGGTGAGGTTCACCAGATCAACCGCCTTTTCGGCGGGCGTTCCGCTCCAGGCGCGCGGCGGCTTGGAACCGCGGTAGCGCACGTCAAGTCCGCCGGCAACGCCAAGTGCCGCCAGAAGATCAATGCCGCCAACCGCACCCGCCGGCAGGACAAGGCGCGCGCCGCCCGCCCCGGCGGCCGACCGCAACTCGGCCTCCAGCGCCGCATCGGACAATGCGCCGATGGAAACGATGACCACATCAATGCCGGAGCGGAGCACCGGGGGGACATGTGCCACAACGGCCGAGTGACCGGCGCACTCGACCACGAGATTCGGTTTCTTCTGAAGAAGCGCTTCAGCACCGGTAACGACGACGAGCTCACCCGCCAGTGCACCGAATTCCGTTCTCAGGCGCGTTTCGGTTTCGCCCGCCGTTTCCGGCCGTGTCACGACGGCCAGGAGCTCCAACGGACCATCGAGCGTTTCGGCCAGTTGTTTCAGAAGGGTCTGGGCAATATTCCCAAAGCCGATCATTCCAAGCCGCATCGCGCTATGCCTCCTTGCCGGCAGCACCGGCGGGCGGGCCGGCAAACGCTTCCTTGAACGGACCGATGGCGCACATGTCGATTTCGATCAAACGCGGTCCACTGGCCGCAACCGCCTCCTCCAGAGCGGCGGAGAAGTCCGATATGTCGCTGACAAGCCGGTGGGGCATGCCTATGGCTTTGCAGAACTCCGCGAAATCCGGTGTCGCAAGCGCCGAATAGTGACGCCGACTGTCGTATTGGGCGTCCTGAATGTTCTGGATGACACCGTAGGCCTTGTCGTTCATCAGCAGATAAACGAGGGGAGCCTGCTCCTCGACGGCGGTGATCATCTCCGCGAGGCCAAGCATGGTTCCGCCGTCGCCGAGAAGGGTGATCGCCTTTGCCCCTTTCGACGCAAGGGCCGCGCCGACGCCCATCGCAACCCCCTGCCCGATACCACCACCCAGCGCGTGCACGCCAAGATTGGGGCTGGCGATGCGCACATAGCGATTGCCGAACGTGGAATTGGAGATGGTCACGTCGCGCACCCACGGATGCGCGTCCGAAAACACCCGTTCAGCCAGTGTGTCGGCAAGAATGCGATACGGTCCCAGAACATCACGCATGCGGCCTTCGGCAGCGGCGCGGGTGCGGGCGATGTCGAAAGAGAGGTTGGTATCGGTGTCGAGGGTATCGGGCAGGCGTGCGAGCAGGCGGGCCAGCGTGTCGGCGGCATCGCCATGGGCAAAAACCTCGACCGGATAATTGCGACCGCCCTGCGCGGCGTCGGCATCGACCTGAACGAGAGGGCGCGGCAAAGGCATCTTGTTGTTGCGGGTCTCATTGCCGCGCAGACGCGAGCCGACGACGATCATCAGATCGCAGCTTTCATAAAGCTCGACGGCCTCCGGCGTCATGTTGAACGCCCCGAGGCTTGCGGGCTCATCCTCGGACACGATCGCGCGACCATTGGTGGAGGTAACCACGCCGAAGCCCCGACGCATCAGCTCAGTGGCCTCCCTGACCGCCCCGCGTGCACCGCCACCCAGCCACAAAAGCGGACGTTTGGCCGTCTTCACCAGCTCGGCGATCTCATCGATCACACTCTCGGGGGCAATCGGCGTGGTTGGCTGCGGAAGGTGAATGCGCGTCGCCGGATGAGCGGCCCTGCGCTGAACATCGACGGGAATCTCCAGACTGACCGGGCCTGTCGGCGCGGAGAGTGCCGCCGATACGGCCGCAGTGAGGGTTCCCACCGCACCATTGGCGTCCCACATGCGGAACACCGCCTTGGAGATGCCGCGCAGCATCTCCGGCTGCCGCGGCACGTCATGGATGGCCGCCCGGTCGCGATCCGCGAACTCCAGATCGACCTGGGTCGTGATGTGCAAAACCGGAGAACCCGCCGTAAGCGCCTCAGCCTGTGCGCCTGCCGCGTTGCCGGCGGCGGTTCCCGTGGAGGTCATGCAGACCCCCAGTTCTCCGGAAACGCGTGCAAAGGCATCCGCCATGTTCATGGCACCAGCCTCACCACGCGCAGGCACAAACCGGATACGGCCCTGACGTGCAATTGCATCCAGGATCGGCATGTTGTGAATGGAGATGACCCCGAACACGGTCGTAACGCCGATCTCTGCGAGATAGCGGGCGATGAGCTCGCCAACCGTCTCCGAGGCTGTGATTGTTTCGAGTTTCATCCCGTATCCCTCAAATGTAACGAGACAGGCCGCCCGACACTTCGAGCTGAGCACCTGTGATGTAGCTCGCCGCCGGCGAGCCGAGAAAAGCGATGGCCGCGGCGGCTTCCGCGGGATTGCCCAGGCGACCGAGCGGAATGCCTTTTTTTGCCGCCAGTGCGCCGTACCATTCAGCCCGGCTCTGGCTCTGGTCCTCACGCTCCGCAAAGCGGCGCGACCACTGCCCTGAACCGACAAGACCAAGCAGGACCGAATTGACCCGCACATCGGGCGCCAGTTCCACGCTCAGCGACTTGAGAAGATTTTGCACGCCGGCCCGCGCCGAGGACGTGCAGACCATGTGTGGTTCCGGCTGGTAGGCCAGCAATGAGTTGACCGCGACGATGGCGCCCTTTGCCCGGCGCAGCATCGGCAGGAAGGCGCGGGTGGGATGAATCTGGCTGAACAGCTTCAACTCATACTCGGCGCGCCAGTCGTCATCGCTCGTGTCTTCAAAGGTGGAGATACGGCCCTGCCCGGCATTGTTGACAAGCAGGTCGCAGCGACCAAAGCGCGCTTCCACCGAACCGGCGAAGTCTTTTACCGCATCCGGTTCCAGAACGGACAGTGCACGCGCAAAGACACGCTCCTCCCCGTGGTCGCGGATGAGGACGGCCGCCACATCGTTGAGCCGGCTTTCGGTGCGCGCGCACAGCGCCACGCTCGCACCGGACTGGAGCAGGGTCTCGACCGTTGCCAGCCCGATGCCGGACGAACCGCCCGTGACCACCGCGACTTTTCCATCGTATCCGTAGTGCATCAGATCTTGCTCCTGGCGGGTGCGAGTTCGGGGAAGCCGGGGTCCGGGCGGCCCTGCATCACCGCGCGTTGCGCCGGCGTCGGCGGGCCGGCCGTCATCCATCGATCCATGGCTTCAGGCTTGTCGCGCGGCCAGACCTGGGCTTCATGGCTCGTTTCATCGATCTGCTGTAGTTCGGAGGTGAACTCGATGACGAAGCCCGATGGGGAAACGAAATAGGCGAAGGGATTGTTGCCGGGTCCATGACGCCCTGGGCCCCAGGTCGGCACATGCCCCTTCTGCTTCATGCGACCGATACCGCGCATGAACTCGTCGATGGAGGGCATTTCAAAAGCGACGTGGTTGACACTGGCATAGTTCCCGCGGACCAGGGCGATCGAATGGTGATCCGAGTTGCAACGCAGGAACACCATCTGATCGGCTGAATAGTCCGAAACGCGGAAGCCCAGCACATGCGTGTAGAATTCCTGCACGCCGTCCATGTCCGGGGTGTTCAGCACCACATGGCTCACCTTGCGCGGCTTGGCCCATTCGGGCTCCTCATCATGCGTGAGCGCCTCGGTGCGGAAACGGAGACGGCGGTTGTCGGGGTCGAGCATCTCGAAACCGTATCCGCCGGCGTAGTCGTCAAAGAGGTCCGGTTCCGCGAGCGCGATGCCGCCGCGCGCAATGACCTGCCGATAGAGTGCATCCATCGATGCCCGGTCAGGCATGGCAAAGTGGACATATTCGATGCCATAGACCGGCCCATCCTTAAGCCCGTAGAGAAACGGCTCCTCGCCGGTGCCGCGCAGAAGCGCGATACCATCCTCCTTATGGGCAAGGCTCAGGCCCCACATGTCCTCGTAAAAGGGCAGCGTGCTCGTGATGCCGGGTCCGCGCATCATGATGCCGCGAAGGCTGCCGACGCGAATTGTCTCTGCCATGATCGTTCCTCCTCCCGGCCTCAGCCGACGATTTCCGCGAGCGCATCCAGCGCCGCCGCAAAGGCGGCGGGGGCCTGCTGATAAAGAGCGTGTCCTGCGCCCGGCACGAATGTGAGCGATCCACGCCAGGGATCACGAAGGGCCGCATGGGCCCGGCGGGCCGATTCCGGCGGGGTGACGACATCCTCTGCCCCGACGATGACATCGGTGGGCACCTGGAGCCGTTCGGCATCGTCAAGCAACCGGCCGGAGGCCAGCATGCGAGCGGCCTGCGGGTAGCCCGGCACGCTGACCTTTGCCATCCCGTCACGCACGCGCGCGACGATGTTCTTGTTGTCATCAGGCGCATAGACAAGCCTCGGCGCCCGAAGATCGGCGAACTTCTCTGGACCAAGAGTCTGCAGATCATCGATGCGCGCCTGGGCAGCGGCACTCAGTGCGGCTCCCCGTGGCACGCCATGGCCAAGCGCCGGAGAGCTGAGCAGCAGGCGTTCGACCCGGTTTCTGTGCGTCGAGGCAAAGGACGCCGCCATCAGGCAGCCGAGCGAATGTCCCGCGAGCAGGACCCGCTGGAGACCCAGCCGATCGAGAAGCGCCTCGAGCGCCGCCGCATAGTCGCCTGCCAGCGGCCATTCGATGTCGAGCGGAGCCGAACCGCAATAGCCCGGTGCATTCCATGCGATTACCCGCCACGCCTTCGGCAGGTGTGGCAAAAGCGGCATGAAGGACGCCGCATTCGAGCCAACCCCGTGCAGAAGCACAAGAACGGGGCCACCCTCGCCTGGCCGCTCCAGATACTCGATCCCACCCGATTCATTGACTTCAAACGTCATCACCGCCTCAATTGAAAACAAAGCCGTTGTTTACCGGCAGCGTCTGCCCCGTCAGCGTCAGCGCCCCCTCGCCAAGCAGGAAGGCGACGATTTCGGTAATCTCACCCGGCCCCTGCGCCCCCGGCACGGCGCGTCCTTCCGCATAGAGCCGGTGGCGGGCTTCAGGCACATAGCCGGTCGATTCCGTGGTGAGGATGCCGGGCGCTATCGCCGTCACACCGACACGGTCCGGCCCAAGCTCGCGTGCCAGCGAGCGTGTCATCGCCATGAGAGCACCCTTGCTGGCCACGTAGGACATCAGGCGCGGCGCACCCCAGAGCGCAGTATCGGAGGCGACATTGACAATGCGGCCCGAGCCCGACGCCTTCAGCAACGGGGTCACTGCACGCATCATCAGCCACGTGCCCCTCACATTGACCTGCATCACCCGGTCCCAGCTATCGATGTCGATTTCCTCGAACGGGATGCCGCCTATGCCTGTGGCGATTGCGCCATTGTTGACGAGGCCATGCAGGACACCATCCTGCTCGGCGAGGTTTCGCCCAACAGCCTGGATTGACGCCGGATCGGCCAGATCAACGAAAATGAAGCGCGCACCACACTCATCAGCGATCGCGCGGCCCTCCTCCTCGGCGATGTCGGCGAGAACGAGCCGCGCACCGTTCTTCGCGAGGTGGCGGGCAATCTCGGCGCCAAGTCCGTGTGCGGCACCCGTAACCAGTATGGTTCGTCCCTCAACCATCACTCGGCAGCCATCTCGGCTTCGACCTGGCTCTTCGCAGCACGCGTCAGGATCTGCCGAACGCGGGAGACGCCAAGATCGTGCTGGTAGAGCATTTCGCGCTTGCGCGCGTCGTCGGGCATTCCCTCCAGCATGACCCGATCCTGCTCAAGCACGTCCCAATGCGTCTTTTCCAGCCGGGCGCGATAGAGGAAGCGCCAGCTGTCACGCGCGAGGCCAGAAACCCTGCGCATGCGCCAGAAGAAAACCTTGCAGGTGGTCGCATCCACCGGGGTCACGAAACCGATGATGCGGAAAACACCGCCCGGTCCCGCCGCCGGCGGATACGGAATTTCAAGAAAGCAGAACATCGAGCCTGGATGCACCTCGAACTCGGTCCAGTCGAAGTTCTCGCCGACCTGGCCAACCCGGCTGACGCGAAAACCCGCATCGGTCTTGTCCAGCTTCATCAGGTCCTGTTTGGAACCAAAGGCAAGCGTAAAGCTCTCGGCATGCAGATAGCAGCCATGCATGGGGTCGGCGAGGTTATCGAGCGCGTAACGATAGTTCGTTTCCCAGACACCCGTGCAAAGGAAACCCGTCCACGCATCGTCCGTCAGTTCCCTGGGCAGCGCCAGGTCCGGCGCTTCGGGCTGTTCGGCCGATGGCACGTAGACGAACACGGCATCGCCTGCCTCCCGCACCTCAAAGGATTTGAGCGCCTTGCGCCCCTCCAGCGCGCATTCGGGCATGGCCGGAACCCGCACCACCACGCCCTCTCCATTGACGACAACGCCATGATAACGGCAACCGATATTGCCCTCATGGATTTCGCCATAGGAAAGCGGAGCGCCGCGATGGGGACAGAAATCCTCGACACAGCGGAGCCTGTTCTCCGCATCGCGCCAAAGCACGATCTTCTCTCCCAGAAGCCTCGTTCCATAGGGTTTTGACGCTTTAACCTCGACCGATTTGGCCACCGGGTACCATTGGCCGCGCAGGCCGCTGTTCACCCGATCCTCGATCAGCGATTTCTTGTCCATGGCTGTCATGTCCGTCTCCGTCATGGATATCCGAAAGCCTCCCGCTTCCGTCGACAGTGATTGTGTGAGGCCCTGCCTGCTAGTGCTGGGCCTTGGGCAGGTAATGCAGCACCCGTTCCTCAATCCGGACGAGCACGGCGTAGAGCAGAAAGCCGATCACGGTGAGCAGAACGATCGCGTTGAAGACCATGGCCGCATTGGCTTGCCCGCCTCCGTAGGAAATCAGGAAGCCGAGGCCGGTGTTTCCGCCAACCAGTTCGCCAACCGTCACGCCGATCACGGCCAGTGTCGATGCAATCCGCAGCCCGGCCATCAGATTGGGCATGGTGGAAGGCATTTCGACCTTCAGAAAGATGCCCCAGCGGGACAGGTTGTAGGCGCGCGCCAGATTGACGAGATCCCGATCGACCGTTCGCATGGCCTGAAGCACATTGACCAGAACGGGGAAGAAGACGATCAGCACCGTCACCAGAAGCTTTGGCATGGCGTTGTAGCCGAACCACATGATGAAGAGCGGTGCGAAGGCCACTTTCGGTGCGATCTGCAACGCCAGAATGTAGGGTGACAGAACCTTCTCCCAGAACTCCGACATACCGAGCAGATAGCCGATCACAGCGCCAAGCAGGCTGCCAATGGCAAAGCCGAGCACCGTATAAAGTGCCGTCGAGAGCGTGTGGCCAACGAGCCCTTCCTGAAGCAGCATGCGCTTCATTTCGGCAAGGCAGTCTGTGACCGTCGGGATGATGAATTTCGGAACGCCAAGCGCCGGCGGCAGGAACTGCCATGCGAGCAGGACCAGAACCAGAAGGCCGAGGCTTGCAAGGAGTGTGCTGCGCCGTGAAGTCATGATGGGTTTCGCCGCCTTGACCGGGGCTCCTGCCCCGGTCTCCATCGAACTGACCTGTGTCATTGGACGAATTCGTTTGTGTAGAGGTCCTCGACCGGAACCGCGGTCTGGACAATGCCGTTGTCGACATAGAAGGCCTGCACCCTCGCGATGCGCTCCGGGTCGAATGCACCGAGCGGCTGGTTTTCACCTTCCGGGTAGACCAGCGTTGCATAGGACCGCAGAATGCCCTCGATCTCGGCTTCCTTGCCGGCGTGCTGCGGCACGGCGGCAACGTAGTCCCTGGCGGCCTGCGCCGGATCTGCCGCAATGTCGCCAACCGCTTTCAGGACTGCGCCGACAAAGCCGCGCACTACTTCGGGGCGTTCCTGGATCGTCTTGTCGGAGGCGATAATCGCCTGCGCCATGGCCGGAAAAACCTCATCGACCGGCATCTGCTCCATTTCAACGCCGGCCGCCTCGATCGCTGCAATCCATTCGGGCACGCCGGACATGGCATGCAGGTTTCCGGCGATGGTGAGCTGGATGATGCCACCTGCTCCAACCGCCTGAATGTCGGCATCGGCCTTGGTCATCTCGGCGGAGGCGAGCACCCCAAGAAGATTGTAGTAAGTGGTGTCCTGGAAGGAGAGCACACCGATCGACTTGCCTTTCAGATCGGCCGGCCCGGTAATGCCACTGTCCTTGCGCCAGGCAAGCTGCGTCAGACCACGGCCGCCGAGCAGGGCCACGCCGCGAATATCCAGCCCGTTGGCGCGCACGATGATGGGTGTGTCCCCGATGCCTCCGCCAAGATCGGCATTCCCGACAGCCACCTGCGTGGCCACGTCCGCACCGCCCTTGCCAACCTGGAAGGTCACGTCGAGGTCTGCAGCCTCGAAATAGCCCTTGCTTTTGGCGAGCTGAAAGGGCGCGAAGGCGGGAAGGAAATCAGGTGCAGGGAAAAGATATGTCACCTTTTCAGCGGCAAAGACCGTGGCGGCTGAAGCCGTGAGAAGAGCAGCGGCGAGAGCCGACTGAAGCATGCGTCTCATCAAAATTCCCCTTTTGCTTAGTGCCAGTCAGATGGCTTTTTCTTCGAGTTTCAGGTGTTTGAATATCTGGGCTGCGTAATCGCTGACCTCGGGCATCACCCTGCGGCGAAGCGGTTCTTCGCGATGCGGCAAATCAACCTTGATCTCCGTCACGATGGTGCCCGGTCGTTCGGAAAGGACGAGAATGCGGTCGGACATCAGCACCGCCTCCGACAGGTCATGCGTGATCAGCAGCGTTGTCTTGCCGGTCTGCGAGATGGTGCCCGCGAAACTGTTCTGGAGCAGAAGCTTGGTCTGCGCATCGAGCGCAGAAAAGGGTTCATCCAGCAGAACGATTTCCGGTTTGATCGCAAGCGTGCGAGCCAGCGCCGCGCGCTGACGCATGCCGCCAGACAACTGGTAGGGGTAATGGTTTTCGAACCCCGCCAGATGACAGCGCTTCAGTTCGATCATGGCCCGATCCCGGCGTTCCGATTTGGCAACGCCGCGCGCTTCAAGCCCGAACTCAATGTTCGAAACGATGTCACGCCAGGGCAGAAGCAGGTCCTTCTGAAGCATAAAACCGACATGCGCGTTCGGGCCCGCCACCGGTTCCTCGCTGACATAAACCTCCCCGCGCGTCGGCTGGTAGAGGCCCGCGGTCATGCTGAGAATGGTGCTCTTGCCACAGCCCGAAGGCCCGACAACCGAGACAAACTCACCCTCGTTCACCCGGAAGCTGATGTCGTTCACGGCGACGAGATTTTGCCCTGTCCCCGTTGTGAACTCCTTGGTAACGGAACGAAACTCAAGCGCCATAGCCGCTGGCCTCGTAAGCTGCATCAAGCTCCCTGTTCGTCGCCTGCAACTCTTCGGCCAGAAGCGCTTCCGTCCAGTCGGTCCTGCCAGAGCGTGGGGCAACGACGTTCTTTTCCGCCAACTGCCGCGCAACCATGGAGAAGTCGTGCTCGCCCGTGGCGTAGATCGTCATCAAGGCATCGGCCAGCGCATTCTCTCGCTCGTCCAGCTCACGCCCGCGACATTGATGCTCCAGCCCGGGACGCCCCGTATCGAAGGCGCGCTGCGACAGGCGATCTTTGAAGGCGTCCATCTTCCCCTCCCATGTGTTCAAATAAGAACATATTGTTCAAAATAAGAATGACGGATCGATGATCCCGTGTCAAGCGGCCTCCCGGCGCCCCTCTGGCAGGATCGAAATCTTGGGATTGCATCCCCGGTCGGACCGCCGGCAGGTTGCGTGACAGGCCGGACTGCGTTGACAGAGCCAGCCCAGCGCAATACCGTTATTTTTTGAACTTATAGTTCTTATTTGAACATTTCGGGAGTGAGCTGAATGAAGATCGGCATAGCCGGGGGCGGCGTCGGCGGAATGGCCGCCGCGATCGCACTGCAGAAACAGGGACACGACGTCACGATTTTCGAGCGCGCGCGCGCCTTCGGCCGCATTGGCGCCGACGTCAATCTTACCCCGAATGCCGTGCACGCACTCGACGGGCTGGGTATCGGCGAATTGCTGCGAACGACTGCGGCACGCCCTGAATATCGCATCAGCCGCACCTGGGATACGGGAGAGGAAACCTCACGTCTCCCAATGAGCACCGCAGCGGAAGAGCGCTACGGTGCGCCCCAGCTCACCATTCACCGTGCAGATCTGCTCGCTGCGCTGGAAAACACCCTGACGGAGAACACGATCCGCTTCGCCACACAGGTCATCGCCGCCGAAGAAGGCAGCAGCGGCGCGGTCGCCATTCTCTCCGATGGCACGCGGTTTGAAGCAGACGCCTTGATCGGCGCCGACGGCATTCACTCGGCGGTGCGGCATTCACTGTTCGGCGAAGATCACCCCCGGTTCACCGGCCTGGTCTCCTATCGCGCCGTTTTCCCGCGCGAGCGGGGCGGCAACATACCCAATCTCGACTCGTTCACGAAATGGTGGGGACCGACGCCTGAACGCCAGATCGTTACCTTCCCGCTCAACCTCGGCAGCGAGATTTTCGTCTTCGCGACCACACCGCAGGACGACTGGGCGGAAGAAGGGTGGACGTTGCCAGGCGATATCGGCGAGCTGCGCGAAGCGTATGCCGATTTTCACCCTGAAGCACGCGCCCTGCTGGACGCCTGCGAAAGCGTCACCCGTTCCGCATTGCATGTACGCGAACCGATGCCGCGCTGGTCGAAGGGTCGCATCACGCTTCTGGGCGATGCTGCACACCCCATGGTGCCATTCATGGCGCAGGGTGCCTGCATGGCGATCGAGGATGCGGTCGTGCTGGCACGCGCCCTGAGCGGCGCTGTGCCGGACACGGTTTCGGAGGCCTTCAAACATTATGAAGCTGCACGCATCCCCAGAACCGCCAGGGTGCAGGAGGGATCACTCGCCAACAACTGGCTGAAAAAGGGCTCGAACGCGGACTGGGTCTACGGATACGACGCCTGGGAGGCGGCTCTCTCTGAAAGCACCTGATCTCAATTCGGAGTAGCATATCCGGCGCCGGCGCGGCGGCACCGGAACGGGGCTGGCATTCATGGTTTGCGCCGCTGCAATCCCACCCTTGATGCTCTCCTCAGGGTCGAAGCCCCGGTACGAGGTGGTTGAGCTCCAACGTCTTGACCCCGGCGCGCATGGCAAATTTTTGCCTGGAAACCGCTCTGACTGTTTCTAAACCAGTGATGGCGCGCACCCAGCCTGCATGGGCTGGGTGCGGTCTTTCTGCACGGGCCGGGCGCCTAGGCAGCCTCGTAGACTATGCCGTCAGCCTGAGCAGATCCGACAACCGACCACACCGTGGCCGGAGCGGCGGAGTTGTTGCGGAACCAGTGCCTGCGACCGGCAGGCGTCTTGACCAGATCGCGCGCCCCAAGCTCAACCTCAACGGTCTCGCCATTCTCCTCCCAGCCGACAATCAGCGAACCTTCGAGAACGAGATAGGCGTCTTCCACGTCGCGAACGATCGGCTTGATGCCAACGCCTGAAGGAATGCCCAGCATCTCCTTGCGACAGGTGTCGTGGGCAATACCGCCCTCACCCACATAGACCTTGCGGGTGAAGCCGGCCTTTTCCCAGATTGTCGGCAGTTCGTTGTGACGCACCACATACTGCGCCATCAGCTTCTGCAGCGGGTGGCTGCCATTGCGGTCGAAAGGCAACGTCTTGCCGGGCTCGGCACCGAAACTCCGCGCCAGCTCCGCCGGATGCTCCTTCGGGTGGTAGTGATAGACCGGCGGCAGCGGCTTGCCGACATCGACCGAAATGGACATCAGCACCGGCGTGACGCCATCATTGCGGAAACCGTGGCCGATCTCACGGGCATTGAGGATCATGTCCTTGGCACCGAGCTTGACCTCGACGACCTCGCCGTCCTTTTCCCAGCCAACCACAAGCACACCGTCGATGATGAGAAAGCTCTCCTCAATCTCATGGCTGTGGCAGGCAGCGTATTTTCCCGGTTCCTTGTAGATCAGGCTCAAGGTGAAATGATCCGGCTTCATGGTTGACGTGTCGCCAACCTTTGGAGAGCCCCCGGCACCGATGTAACGCATCTGTGCCCGGGCCAGATCATCGAACCCGGCATTTGACGGGAAAGCATTCCAGTCAAACGTCTTGTCCGTAAAGCGGCCTGTATGGGCTGCAAGTTCCTGCGCCAGGGCCGAAGTGGCGGTCGTATGTATCGTCATGGGCTTTCCTTTCGCGTGAAGTGCGAGAAGGCTAGTGCAGGCTAATTTTACCTGCTAGACACTGTTTTATGGATAAAACACCCACCACACCGTCTCACTCCGACGACAAATATCTCGTCCCCGGTTTGATCCGCGGGCTACAGGCGCTGCAGTCTTTCACGCCTGAAGATCGTGAAATGACACTCTCCGACATAGCCCGCCGACTTCAAACGACGCGATCCGCAGCGTTTCGCACCGTCTACACACTCGCCCAGCAGGGTTACCTTCTGCACAACCCGCAGACAGGGCGCTACACGCTCGGCCCTGCGGTTCTGCGCCTTGGCTACGGCTATCTTGCGACCCGCGAGCTGGTCGAAGTGGCCCTGCCGGAACTCGAAAAACTCCGCGACAGGACGGACTGGTCGGCGCATCTGGGTGTACGCGATGGACGCTTCGTCCTCTACATGCTGCGTGTTCCCAGCCATATGGGCCTTGCAAGCATCGTCCATGTCGGTAGCCGCCTTCCGGCAGCCGGCACCACGATGGGTCGCGTGCTTCTCGCCGACCTCAGCGAAAGCGACCTGGTGCGTCTTTACCGCGACGAGACCTATCAGAACGCGCCGGGCCAGACCCCACGCAGTCTGGGCGAACTCGTCGCGCAGTGGCAACGGGATCGCGGCACGCCGGCGATTGTCCAGATCGGTAGTTTCGAAACAGGGATTGCCAGCATAGCCGCACCGGTGCGCGACATTGAGGGGAATGTCGTGGCCGCCATCAATGCCACCCAGTCAGCCTCCGCCGACCGTGTCGACAGCATTGACACCAGCATTCGAGACGAGGTGGTGCGCACCGCAGCCGCCATCACACGGTTGCTGGGTGGCACGCCCGCCTACCCCCTCCAGGAGAGCACGGGCACCTGAATGCGGTGAGCCACCCGGTTGTGCCGAACCGATCAAGCCCACTCTTGCCACGGCCTGCGATTTGGGCTTAGATTAAATTGAACATTACGTTCAAATATGAACAGAGGGGCGCAACTCATGAAACTGACAAGACGCAACCTGATGCTGGGTGCTATGGGGAGTGCAGCCATGCTGTCCTTTCCGGGCAGAAGCCATGCGCAGGGCAGCTTCAACTTCATCACACCGTTCACGCTTTCACTGGCCTTTGCGCCGGTCATCTATGCCGATGCGGCCGGCTACTACGCCGAAGAAGGCCTGGCCATGAACCTGCAGGCTGGCAAGGGTGCGGCTCTCGCTGCACAGATGACAATCGCCAGGCAGATGGACGCCGGACGCACCGGCGGCACAAACTATATCGTTTCACGCGTGAACAATGACGCCCCGCTTATCTCGATCGCCACGATCGCCCAGCGGTCGCCCTTCTTCGTTCTGTCTTCCAAGGAAAACCCGGTAAAGACGATCGCTGACCTCGAAGGACGCACAGTCGGCATGGCGACGCTCGGGGGCTCGATGGAAGGCACGCTCGACCTGATGATGACCGGAGCCGGCGCCTCGCCGGAAACGGTGAACAAGGTCAAGGTCGCCGATTCTGCCGCCTCGTTCGCGCTGATCGAAGCGGGTCGCGCCGGTGCATTTCTCGGCAATACCTCATCCATGATCATCGCTAGCTCGGCGCGCGACGACGTCGAAGTCATGCCCATCGACGACGGCATGCCTGGCCAGGTCTACGTCGCGCGACCCGATGAGATCGCCGAAAACCCGAACAAATTCATCTCGTTCCTGCGGGCAACGCACCGTGCGGCTGCTGAGATCGTCGACGCGGAAGACCTGACGCCGATCCTTGCCAAGATCGGTGAGAAGCACGATGTGACCGGCCTCAACAATACGGAAACCGCCCAGAAGGATCTGCACACCAATGCGCAGAACTGGGCCTCCAAGGGTAAGGAAAATATCCTGCGCAACGTACCGGAAGTGTGGGAACGCGCCGTGGGTCTGCTCGCCGACGCCAAGCTCATCGATAAGGCCGTACCGGCGAGCGAGCTCTACACCAACAACCTTCTGGACCAGGCTCTGAAAGCATGAACATCGAGAATACTGCCGATATCCGCATCGTGGGTATCGGCAAAACCTTCGGCCAGGGCGAAAACGCCGTCCGTGCCATCGGTGACGCGACGCTCGACATGCAGCGGGGCGATTTCATATCCCTGCTCGGCCCGTCGGGCTGCGGCAAGACCACGCTCCTGCGCATCATCGCCGGCCTGGAACAGCCGAGCGAAGGGGAAATCATCGTGCGCAACCGGTCCGTCTGGGAAGGCGGCAAAAGATCGTCGGAAGCCACACGCCCCGTCTCGATGATGTTTCAGGAGGCGCGCCTTTTTCCCTGGTTCAGCGTGGCAGAGAACGTCGCCCTGCCCCTGCGCCTGCGGGGCGTCAAAAAAGCGGAACGGGAAGAACGCGCGCACACGCTGTGTGAGACGGTGGGCCTGAAAGGTTTCGAGAAGGCCCGCCCCTCCGCGCTCTCCGGCGGCATGCGCCAGCGTGCATCGCTGGCACGGGCACTGATCACCGAACCCCAGGTCTTGCTGCTTGACGAGCCTTTCGGCGCGCTTGACGCAATGACGCGCGACACACTGAACATGGAGCTGATGTCCGTTTGCGCCAAGGCGCAGGTCACCACCATTCTCGTCACGCATTCCATCACCGAAGCGGCATTCCTTTCGGATCGCGTTGTCGTCCTTGCGTCCCGGCCGGCCCGCATCACCGAGGTAATCGAAATGCCCTTCGAGCGTCCTCGCACGCTTCATCTTCAACGCAAACCCGAGTTTCAGGACATGCTTGTGCGTCTGCGCGCCAGCCTGACAGGAGGCCACTGATGGGCACCGACCGGTTCATCCGCATAGCGCTACCGACCGCAACCGTTTTTGCTTTCCTGATTGCCTGGACGGTTTATGTGCACACCGCAGAGGTCTCCGCATTCATCCTGCCCACACCGATGCAGATCGTTTCGGCCTTCATCGGCCTCGTAAGCGATCCGGACATCTGGGGCCACGCCCTCGTCACGGTGATCGAGGCCGTTTCCGGCTTTCTCATTGCCGTTGTTCTGGGGATTTCGCTTGGAATGGCAATGGCCCGCGTGCAGATGCTCGAATGGGCGTTCAAGCCCTTCATCGTGTGCCTGCAACTGATCCCCAAGATCGCCCTCGCACCGCTCTTCATACTGTGGTTCGGCTTCGGTCTCGAATCGAAGATCGTCATTGCTGCGGCTCTCGCCTTTTTTCCGGTTTTCTCGAACGCGCTGGTTGCGTTCCGCTCGGTCGAGCCCGGTGATCGAGACGTCTTCACCATGCTGCAGGCAAATCCGGTTCAGCGCTTCACCATGCTCGACCTTCCCACCGCCCTGCCTGTCGTCCTGGCTGGCATGGAAGTGGCCGTGGTGATGTCAATGATCGGGGCCATTGTCGGCGAGTTTATCGGCGGCAATGAGGGGCTCGGCTACCTCGCCGTTGCCATGCTGCAGGAGCTGCAGGTGCCCGGGCTTTTCGCCGTCATCGTGCTGCTGACACTGATCGGCCTCACGCTCTACACGCTCATCGCCCAGCTGCGTGGCTGGCTGACCCCATGGCACGCTTCCGTGGCGGGTAAATCCCGGGAAAGTTAGGAAACGCGGAAGCCGCTTTTCTTTCACGAATAGCGTGAGAACCGCCAACCAGACCGCCTCATCGATACCGTGAAACGCCGAGGCGGTCTGGCATGGAAACTCAGGCCAAAGTCAGCTCGGGGCCCTGCCCCGCAACTGAATTGACGCTCTGCGGCTGCCACCCCATGGCAGCAGCCGCAGACGCCGTCAAAGGAACAGGTCTGCTATGATTGCCGACCCGAGATACGTGCCTGTCATCACGAACACGGCCACGATGAAGAGCTTCCAGCCGGAAGACCTGGCGATCGAAATCTCGCGGCGTGTGATGGCGATACCCGCATATGCAAGGCAAGGCGTTGCGAGCGTCAGGAAGTTGACGTGGCTGACCTTGTCCAGAACCCAGGCACTGCCGGGCGTCCATGGCAGAGTAACAAGAATGCCAACCAGCGAGATCCAGGCGACCGACGGCAGGCCGACCGGCACGACATGGGTCAGGACGAGACCGACCATCGCGATCACGTAGAGGACGGCCAGACCGACCAGCCCCTGCATGACGGTTGCGTCCGTGGCGACGGTGTTGCCCACCAGCGCGATGAGGGAAACGGCGATGAGAAGCACCGCGTGCTGCGCCAGATCGGGCTTCGTTTCCGCTTCATAGTCCACAGGAAGTTCAGCAGTGCTCATGATCACTCTCCGGCGTTGCTGGCTACGGGCTCTTTTTGGCCCAGAAGGTCATAGAGTTTCTCGGTCACCGGCAGGGCGACGAAGATGCACAGGTAAAGCCCGGTCGCATAGGTCAACACATTGCTGGCCCCGGCCAGTGCGAGGATCTGTTCTTCCATGGCCGGGACAGCATGAGACAATGCGCCCGAACAGGCCGCCATCATCGATCCCGACCCGATGCCGCAAGCCATGGCCAGCGCCTCGATGCTGAACCAGCCCGACGTCGCCAGAAGCGAGGCGAGAATGGCAAAGATAAAGGTCCCGAACAGCGTGCCTATGACATAGACGCCCATGACCCCTGCGCCTTCGGCGGATTTCAGCCCGTATTTGTCGGCGATGATCGCAATGTTCGGCTCACGCGCGACGGAGAACGTGGCGCCCACCGCCTCGCGCCCCATGCCGAGAAGCAAAACGGCAACCGGGAAGGCAAGCAGAATGGTGCCCAGATTGCCAAGTTCCTGCAGGATCAGCGCCGGACCCGCCGCGATGATCTTTTCCATCGACGGACCGATAATCGTGCCGAACTTGGCAATAAACGGCATGATCGCGATCACGATCAGCGGTGATGCGGCACGAACCTCGCGCTGTCCCATCCAGCCTTCGACTTTGCGAATGACATTGGGATTGAGAACCAGCCCCATCACGAAGGCGTAGAGCAGAGGCAGAAGCAGGATCGACCCGATGCCGATCGGCACGGCGACCACGCCAATGGCCTCTGCGATGATGGTAATGACCAGCACGCTCAGATGAAGGCGCCAGTCCAGCAGTATGTCTTTCGTCTTCTCCATAGAGATCCCCTCTCGTAAGCCCGTCCCATTCTTAACGCGGGCCGGGATGGAACAAAGGGCGGCCCTGGAGGGACCGCCCATGCGGTTCAGCCCGGTGCGTAACCGAAGCCGATCGTCGGATCGGCTGCGGTTTCGACCCAGACCGATTTTGTTGTCGTGTAGGCGGCAAGCGCTTCCCGGCCGGAAGAGCGCCCGTAGCCCGACTGGCCAAAGCCGCCGAAGGGCGACATGACATTGATGGTCTTGTAGCTGTTGATCCAGAATGTGCCAGCGCGAACTTTCGCCGCAACCCGGTGCGCACGCCCGACATCCCGCGTCCAGACCGCGCCTGCGAGCCCATAGGGTGTGTCGTTGGCGAGCGCGACAGCCTCTTCCTCGTCGTCGAAGGAGAGAACCGACAGAACGGGGCCGAACACCTCCTCCCGGGCGATCTCCATCTCGCGCGACACGCGATCGAGAATTGTCGGGGCGTAGAAGAAACCGCCGGTTTCGCCCAGGGCATCCGGCTTACCTCCGCCTGTCGCCAGATGCGCACCTTCTGAAACGGCGTTGCGCACCATCGTGTCCACCTTGTCCCACTGGCGCGCATTGTTGACCGGGCCGATCTGCGTGGCCGGATCAAGCGGCATACCGACGGGAATGCGCGCGCTGGCCTGCGCCAGTTTCTCGACCATCTCGGCATGCACGCTGCGATGCACCAGAAGGCGCGAGCCCGCCACGCAGCTCTGGCCGCATGCGGCGAAGATTGCCGCCTGCGCGCCGATCACCGCACGGTCGACATCCGCATCGGCGAAAACGATATTGGCGGACTTGCCGCCCAGTTCCAGGATCGACGGGATGAGACGCCGGGCCGCAGCCGCCGCAATCGCCGCGCCTCCCGTGGCCGAGCCCACGAAGACGACGAGCCCCGTGGCGGGGTGTTCGATCATTTTCTGGCCGGCAGTCGGTCCCTGCCCGGCAATCACATTGACGAGGCCCTTCGGCGCACCTGCCCTGACGCACAGGGCGGCAATGACGAGCGAGCTCAGCGGCGTGAGCTCGGACGGTTTCAGCATCACGGCATTGCCCGCGCAGATCGCCGGTGCAACCTGCCAGCAGCAGGTAAAGAGCGGTGCATTCCACGGGGTGATCTGCGTCACGACACCGATGGGCTCGTGACGGGTGTAATTCAGATGGCTCGACGGCACCGGGATGACGTCACCGGTGATCTTGTCGCACCAGCCGGCATAATATTCGAACATCTCGGCCATGCGGGCAGGCTCACCGGCTGCGTCTCGGATCGGGCGGCCGGCAGAGATCGCCTCAAGACGTGAGAGTGGCTCCGCATTGGAACGAATCTGGCGTGCAATCTCGAACATGATGCGCCCGCGCTCGGAGGCCGTCTTGCCCCACCATTCTCGCTGCGCTGCGATGGCTGCTTCGGCCGCGGCATTCACGACCGCCGCACCGGCATCCGGAAACTCGGTGAAAATCTTGCCCGTGGCAGGGTCGGTCAGCGCAAGGGTTTCGCCATCGCCCCGCATCAGCTGTCCTGCCACATGGTTCTGCACGTCGGCACTGCCCAGAAGCTCAGTCAGCAACCGTGCGACTTCGACGCGCGTATCGGTTGCGGGAATCATGTCGTCAGCCATTGGTCTTCTCTTTCGTCGCGGCCTCAACACGGCCGAGCAGCATGAAATCCTGATTGTCGGAAACGCCCGAACTCTCTTCGGTCCAGAGACTGGCGACCAGTTCCGAAACCGGCATGGCGCAGCCGCTTTCCTGCGCCAGTTCGAGCGCCAGCCGCACGTCCTTGCGCATCAGCCCGGCGGAGAATCCGCTGTCGAAACTGCCGCTCACCACCC
Organism: Nitratireductor lacus; assembly: GCF_056431025.1. Lineage (NCBI taxonomy): Bacteria > Pseudomonadati > Pseudomonadota > Alphaproteobacteria > Hyphomicrobiales > Phyllobacteriaceae > Nitratireductor > Nitratireductor lacus. The sequence goes on from NZ_JBWKMB010000012.1 coordinate 39,755, forward strand.
AGTTGGGGAAATGGATTTCACTAAGCGCGCTGCGACCCGTGGCGCTGTTGATGACGGAAAGCGCGTCTTCCGCCGGCAGGCCCGATGCCTCGGCAAGGCGCAGGCCTTCGGCCGTGGTCAGCATGTGGCAGGCCACCAGCATGTTGTTGACCAGTTTGGCGATATTGCCGGAACCGCTTGGCCCGACATGGATCACCCTGGAGGCAAGTGCATCCAGAACCGGTTTCGCCTGCGCGACCCACTGCGCATCGCCGCCCAGCATCACCGACAGAGAGCCGCTGGCCGCACCCTGAGGACCACCGCTGACAGGCGCATCGAGAAAGCCATGACCAAGATCGGCAAGTTTCGCCGCCAGTTCACGGCTTACCGACGCCTCGGATGTGGACGTGTCGACAATGATTTTCGGGGTCTTGAAAGCACCGGCAGCCAGTCCGGTCTCGATCGTCGCCTTCACATGGCTGGCCAAAGGCAGCGAAAGCACGATCACATCGCTCGCTTCGATCACACCGGCCGGCGTCTCATGGGTAGCGATGCCGGCTTCTGCGGATCTTGCCATGGCCTGCGGTGCAAGATCAAAAGCTGCCACCGAAAACCCTTTGGCCAGAAGGGAGCGGGCCATGCCCATTCCCATCGCTCCAAGACCGATCACACCGACCGACTGCGTCATGATACCTCCCGTTTCACTTGGCATTCATGACACTGCGGTGACAGCGTGTTGTTTTGTAGATAGCGATTCAGGTACGTAGCGTTGCCATTTCGGCAACACCGAACGATCTAATTTTGAAATGCCACCATGTTTGCGGCCAGATAGTCGATCGTCACCGCAGCGGACTGCGGCAGGCGCCGGCGCGCCCGCACCATGAGATGCGCACTGACGTGCCGCAGACTTTCCTCGTCGAGGTCAATGATTGCGACTTCGCCCCGCTCAGCCTGGATGGAAACGGAGAAGCGCGGAAGGAAACTGCCGCCCATGCCTGCACCGACATAGCGGATCAGAGCGGCGATGGAAGACGTTTCGACCTGCGGACGCAGCGCCAGTCCGAGGTCACCGGCCGCACGCGCCACCAGAGCCCTGATGCCGTGTCGGGTATCGAGAATGGCAAAGGAATGATCAAGCATCTCTGCAAGCCGTACAGACCGGCGTTCGGCGAGCGGGGAGCCCACGGGAACAACACCGCAGAGCGGTTGTCTGGCAAGAGCGACGGAGCGCGTTGCCTCCATGGGAACGGGATTGTAGGCGATACCCAAATCCGCGTCCCCTTCGATCACCCGGCGCTGAATTTCCTCGGTTCCGGCAATGTCGATGCGAAAGCGCAGATGAGGATGCTTGCTCCCGAGCGGTCCAAGGCCATTCTGCATCAAATCGGCGGCGAACCCTTCGCCCACGGCGATGCGCACCACCTGACCGCCCGTGTCCCTGAATTTGCCAAGCTGATCGAGCAGGAACGTTTCCTCGTCCTGCCGGACAAGCGCATGCTCACGAACCAGGCGCCCCGCATCCGTCAGCACGATGCCCTGGGCGCTGCGCTCCACCAGGGCAACGCCCAGCCGTGCCTCCGCTTCGGCGAGCCTGCGGCTGATCGCCGAAGGCGCCACGTTCAGCCGTTCCGCCGCACGACGGATCGAGCCCTCGCGGGCAACGACCAGAAACGCCCGCAGAAAGCGGCTGTCCAGCGCGTCCATCAGCCTGACAGGGCCTGCCGCACCAGCCGCACCCAGAACTCGGCACCAGTCGGCAGCACATCGTCATTGAAATCGAAATGCGGTGAATGGAGCCCGGGATTCTCCCCCTCACGCGCCGCGCCCAGCCAGATATAGGCCCCCGGTTTCTCGTTCAGCATGAAGGCAAAATCCTCCGATGCCATGCTCGGCCCTGCCTCGCCTGTGTCGAGCCCCATGGCCCCGCCAACGCGTCTCGCCAGCGCCGCCTCATCCGCGCTGTTGATCGTTGCCGGATAACGTCGCTGATAATCGATATTCGCCCGGCAGCCATGTGCCGCGGCGATGCCGCGAACCACTTCGGAAAGCCGCGTCTCGATTTCATCCCCCGCCTGCGACTGGAACCAGCGTGCCGTGCCGCGCACCACGGCGCGGTCCGGGCAGACGTTGAAGGCGGACCCGGTGTGGATCTGTGTCACCGAAACCACGCCCGGCACCAGTGGCGAAAGCCGTCGCGCCGGCAATTCCTGCAAAGCAGCGGCCATCCGCGCAGCGGCGGCCACCACACCATCACTCTGTTCGGGCATGGCAGCATGCCCGCCACGCCCTTCGATCGTGATCTCGAAAATGGCGAAGGCTGCCATCATCTCGCCGTCGCGGGCGACAAGCCGGCCGGGTGCGAGCCCCGGCCAGTTGTGAATGCCAAAAACCGTATCGCATGGGAACTTGTGGAAAAGGCCGTCCTCGATCATCACCCGTGCGCCGCCATCGTTTTCTTCCGCCGGCTGGAAGATCAGCGTCACGTTTCCGCCGGTCACGCCGTCGGCCGCCATCTGGCGCGCGGCCAGAAGCAGCATCGCGGTGTGTCCGTCATGCCCGCATGCGTGCATCTTGCCGGGATGGGTCGAAGCGTGGTCGAGCCCCGTTGCTTCCTCGATGGGCAGGGCGTCGATATCCGCCCGCAAACCGACCGAACGGTTTCCCTCGCCCAGTCGGGCCACAACGCCGGTCTGCGCGAGCCCCGTTTGAACCTGCCAGCCCCAGCCGTCAAGCAGGCCGGCGATCAGCTTCGAGGTGCGCTCTTCCTGAAACCCCAATTCGGGATGACGGTGCAGGTCGCGCCGCCACGCAACAGCCTCGTCGATATGAGCGCTTTCGAACATTCTCTCACCCTTTCAGCAATGTCGGCGGAACACCGCCGACCGCAACGCACCCGAATGGTCGTGAAAGAGGAGTCCGCAATTGTCAATAACACGAAGCGATCAGGCGGTGGCCTCAGCCTCTCGGGATCGTCGCAGCACACGGCCAGGGCGCGCGCCAGTCGATTGCCCCTCCCGCCAGACAATCGTTCCATTGACCAGAACCGCCTCTATGCCTCTGGAAAGCGTCTTGGGGTTTTCAAACGTGGCACAGTCGATGACGGTGTCCGGGTTGAAAAGCGTGATATCCGCATACGCCCCTTCCCGCACAACGCCACGATCCGCAAAGCCGAATTCAAGCGCGGTGAGACCGGTCATTTTGAACACGGCCGTCTCAAGCGGAAAGAGCCCGATATCGCGGCTGTAATGTCCGAGCACACGCGGGAAAGTTCCCCAGAGCCGCGGATGAGGGTTCTCGTCATGCGGCAGGCCGTCCGACCCTATCATGGTCGGTACGTATTTCAGGATGCGCTGAACATCATCCTCGTGCATCCGGAAATAGACAGCACCGGCCGGCTGCAGGCGCCGAACGGCCTCTTCAAAAGCGCAGCCCATGACTTCCATCACGTCATCGAGGGTCTGGCCGGCATATTGCGGCAGCGGCCGCGACCAGGTGATGACGGTCTTTGGCGAGTTGCGCGCGTGATCGGCCGTAAGAATGGTCGAGGATGCGGTGTAGGGATAGCAATCAAGACAAACGGGCTGCTCTTTCATCTGCTTGTCGATCAGCGCCAGGGTTTCGACCGACCGGCCATGATTGTTAACGCCCGCGAGCTTGTGGTGCGAAATCAGAAGCTGCACCCCGACCTCGGATGCGATCCGGAAGGATTCTTCAAGCGACTCCATCGTGTGGTCGCCCTCGTCGCGCATGTGTGTTGCGTAGAGCCCGTCATAAGCGGCCATGGGCCGGCAAACCTCAATCACCTCCTCGGTGGTTGCCGCCTGCGCCGGTGGATAGGCCAGCCCCGTCGAAACACCGATGGCACCCGCCTGCATTGCCTCTTGCACAAGCGCCTGCATCGCCGCAATCTCCGAGGGCGTCGCTTCGCGGTTAAGGTCATCCATGGCAATGGCGCGCAAGGTCGTATGGCCGACGAGCATTGCGCTATTCGTCGCCGCCGGCTGCTCTTCGAGCGCGCTGAGATAGTCAGCGAAAGTCCTGTAGCGATACCAGTCACCGGTCTCATCAAGCAGATCAAGCGGCGGGGTCACCGGCTTGCGCACCGGTTCGGGCATGGGCGCAAGCGAAATGCCGCAATTGCCGCCCACAACAGTGGTGACGCCCTGACTGACCTTGGCCGTCATATCGCCAGCCGAAAGCAGGATGCGATCGTCATGTGTGTGGGAATCGATGAAGCCGGGAGCAAGGATAAGACCCGTGGCATCAATCTCGGTCTCCGCCCGGGCACCGGCAAGGTTCCCGATGGCAGCGATACGGTCGCCCGAAACGCCGACATCGGCCGCGTAACGCTCGGCGCCGGTTCCGTCGATGACAAGCGCGTTGCGGATCAGGATGTCGAAGGCCTGCGGCATGGTGTTTTCCTTCATAGCGGGAGCGGGCGAAAGTTTTGGAAATCCCAATGGCGGCCCGGCGCGGCCTCCAGCAGCAATTGGGTGTAGGGCTGTTTTGGGCAAGTCAGCACGTCGGCGGCGGGGCCGAACTCGACGATCTTCCCCTTCTGCATAACCATGATCGTGTCGCAGATCTGTGCAGCCACTCTCAGATCATGGGTGATGAACAGAACACCGACACCGGTCTTGCGGCGGATATCGTCGAGAAGCTCGAGCACCTGCGCCTGAACGGACACATCGAGTGCAGACACCGCTTCATCGGCCACCAGAACGTCCGGTTCCAGTGCCAGCGCGCGCGCAATGCAGATACGCTGGCGCTGACCGCCCGAGAACTGGTGCGGATAGCGTTTCAGGGCATCCGCCGGCAGGCCGACCAGCCCCATCAGTTCGCCTGCCCGGCGCAGCGCCTGCGCGCGGACCACACCAAAATTCGTCAACCCCTCGATAATGGATTCGCCAACGGTCAGGCGAGGATTGAGAGAGCGGAACGGGTCCTGAAAAACCATCTGGATGCGTTTGCGTACGGAAAGCAGCGCCGAGCCTCGAACGGCGGCAATGTTTTCTCCGCAAACGACAACCTCGCCCTGCGTCGGATCCTGAAGACGCACGATGCAGCGCGCGACCGTAGATTTTCCGGACCCGGATTCACCGACCACGCCCAGGATCTCCCCCCGGCGCACGGTCAGGTCGACATCCACCGCCGCCGCCACTTCACGCCTGGCACCGAGGAACCTTTTCTGCGCGTAGATCTTGCCCAGCCCTTTGACCGACAGAACGATGTCGCCGTCATTGGCTTTACGTGCCTCCGGCACAAGACTTGGGACCGAAGAGACCAGCATTCGGGTGTAGTCCTTGTCCGGGGCGGACAATATCTGCTCCCGTGTCCCGACCTCGACGACTTCGCCCCGGTTCATCACGACCACGCGGTCCGCGATGTCTGCCACGACGCCGAAATCATGGGTGATGAAAAGCACCGCCGTGTTGTGCTTTTCCTGAAGTTCGCGGATCAGCAGCAATATCTGCTTCTGGGTGGTGACATCGAGTGCCGTGGTCGGCTCATCCGCGATCAGAAGCCTGGGCTCGAGGATCAGCGCGATGCAGATCACCACCCTTTGCCGCTGCCCTCCGGAGAGCTGATGCGGGTAGGAACTGTAAATGCGTTCCGGCTCCGGCAAATGCACCGCTTCGAGCATCTCCATGACCTTCTCGCGCCGGGCCTTCCTGCCCATGCGTTTGTGGATGCGCAGCACTTCATCTATCTGCTCACCCACGGTCTCGACCGGGTTGAGCGCTGTCATCGGCTCCTGGAAGATCATCGCCATTCTGGTTGCGCGCAGGGCACGTAGGCGTTCCTTATCCGCTTCGAGAACGTTCTCGCCATCGAGTTCGATGCGCCCGCCTGAACAGTGCAGCGCTTCGCGCGAAAGAAGCCCCATGATGGAGAAGGCTGTGACAGATTTGCCCGAACCGGATTCTCCCACCACACAGACCGTCTCTCCCGGATGCACCGTGAAGCTCACGTCACTCACCACCTTCGCCGAGGGATTTCCAGCAAGGCTGACGGCAAGATTGCGGACGTCGAGCACCGGCCTCCCGGTTTGCGCCAGATCGTTTTTCTGATTGCTCATGTTCTCTTCGCCATCTTGGGATCGAGCACGTCACGCAGCACATCGCCAAGAATGTTCACGCTCAACAGCGTGAACGCCAGGATGATGCCGGGATAGAGGACGAGGCTCGGATAAAGCTGAAAATACATGCGACCGTCGGCCATCATGTTTCCCCAGGAGGGGATTTCCGTGGGCAGGCCGGCTCCGAGGAAACTAAGGGTTGCTTCCGTCAGAATGGCGGAGGCGAATATGAAGGTCCCCTGCACGATCAGCGGCGCCACCGTGTTCGGCACCATATGGCGGATCAGCAGCCGATAGGTCGGTGTACCAAGCGAGATCGCGGCTTCCACATAGGCTTCCGAGCGCACATTGAGAATGATGCTGCGCACCAGCCGGACCACACGCGGAATCTCCGGCACGGTGATGGCCACGAGCACGGTCACCAGCGATGCACCCGTCAGGGAAACAAGCGCAATGGCAAGCAGAATGCTGGGGATCGCCATGATGCCGTCCATCACCCGCATGATGAGGGTGTCGGCGAAACGGATGTAGCCCGCAACCACGCCGATGATCAGGCCGACCACAAGGCTGGCTGCCGCCGCACCCAGACCAACGGTCAGCGAAACGCGCGCGCCAAAAAGCAGACGCGAATAGACATCGCGCCCGAATGCATCATTGCCCAGCCAGTGCTCGGGCGAAACGCCTGCAAAGCGCTGCAGCGGATCGATCGCAATCGGATCCGCCCTGATCAGGAACGGCGCGAAGACGGCCAGAAGCGCGACCACCGTCAGCACGACAAAGGCCAGGAAAACGGGAACGCTTCTGAGGGAAAGAAGCATCTGCGCTGCAAGGGATGACCTGTCGCTGCGCGCCGGCGCGCGCGCTGCCGGTTCTGCAAGCAGATCGCCCTGAATTGTATTGTTGCTCATCGTGATCCTCAGTAGCGGATGCGCGGATCAAAAACGGTGTAGAGAATATCCACCACCAGGTTGATCAGGACGTAGGTGAACGAAAACAGCAGGATGAGTCCCTGAATGACGGGATAATCCCTGGCCAGAACCGCCTCCACGACGAGACGCCCGAGCCCGGGAAGATTGAACACGGATTCAGTGACCACCACGCCCGTGATCAGAGACGCAACACCGATGCCGATCACCGTGACGATGGGCACTGCCGCATTGCGCAGGGCATGGCGCAGGAGCACGCTGGTCTCCTTCGCGCCCTTGGCACGGGCCGTGCGGATGAAATCCTCGCCCATCACATCGATCACGCTGCTGCGGGTCATGCGCGCCACAAGCGCGATATAGATGCCGCTCAGGGCAAGTGTTGGCAGGACAAGGCGCTGGAAGAACGGCCACAGACCCTTATCGACGGAACTGTACCCCTGCACGGGAAACCATCCGAGTTTGAGCGCCATGAGATAGATCAGAAGATATCCGATGACGAATGTCGGAATGGAAAACCCGAGCACGGAGAAGGTCATCACCGTGCGATCGAGCAACCCGCCGGGATTGCGCGCGGCGACCACCCCCATCGGGATCGCAACGACGATCGTCAGCAGTATGGTCAGGACCGCGAGTGAAAGCGTCGGCCCGATACGGCCGCCGATCATCTCGAGAACCGGCGTGCCGGAGAGCAGCGACACGCCCAGGTCTCCCTGGGCGAGCTGCTTCATCCATACATAGAGCTGGACCATGATCGGCTGATCCAGCCCCATGCTGCGGCGGATTGCCTCCAGTTGCGCACCGGAGGCGTCGTCACCGGCAAGGATGGCGGCCGGATCGCCAGGCGTCAGGCGAAGCATGGCAAAAACCACGACCGCGACCATGGCCATCACCGGCAGTGTCGCCACTGCCCGTTTGATGACATAGGAAAACATCAGGCTGCTACTCCGCCGCTTTCTTGATGTTCCAGAACAGGGTCACCGGCGCTTCCAGGAATCCGGTCCATTCGCTGTCATAGGCGGCGGGAATGCGGAACTGGCCAAGCGGCCCCACCACGCCCTTGTCGATGGCAAGCTTCTGGATTTTGGCGGCAATGGCCTTTTGCTCTTCCGCATCCGCCGCTCGTGCATAGTCAAGACGCAGCGCCTCGATCTCCGGCACATCCGGCCAGCCGGCCCATGATTTGCGCCCCGCCGTCGACAGCGTGGTGTTGCCGAAGGGGTCACCGCTGGTTGCCAGAATGCTGTAGGTGGAGAAGGCGTTCCAGCCGCCCTCCTCCGGAGACTTCTGGTTGCCCTGCTGGGTCACCACCGTCTGCCAGTCCATGGTCTTGAGGTCGACATTGAACCCGGCCTTGCGCCAGGCATCGGCCATGACAATGGGCTGTGCCGCCAGCATGGCAATGTCGGTTGGCTGAAGAAGCACGACCGGCGTACCATCGTAATTGGCCTCCTTCAGAAGATCCCTGGCGCGCTCAATGTCCGCGTTGACGACCCATTCTTCGCCATAACTATCTTCATTGGGATTGCCGCAGCCCATGACCGCCGCGCAGGTCTGGAAATATTCCGGGTTCCCCACAAGCATACGCAGGACATCTTCCTGCCCCACCGCCGCCATGGCGGCCTGGCGGACCAGTTCGTTGTCGAAAGGCGGGTGAAGATGATTCATCCGGAAATAGGTCCACGAACCAAGCTTGTCGATGACCTTCACGTCGATGCCATCGGCAGCCTCTACCAGCGGCAGAAGATCGAAGGGTATCTGCTGGATGAAATCGATCTCGTCATTCTGCAGCGCGTTGATGGCCGTCATCTGGTCGGGCATTGTCACCCATTCGACCCGGTCCACGTTCACCACCTTGCCCCCGGCGGTCCAGCTCGGCGGCTCATCCCGTGGCACATAATCCCCGTTCTTTTCGTAGACCACACGCACGCCCGGCTGGAACTCCTCTTCGATGAACCGGAACGGGCCCGAGCCCACATATTCTGTGATCGGCTGAGAGCCCGGCGTTTCTGCCACGCGTTTGGGCATCATGAAAGCGGGGCGGGAGCTAAGCTTGGAGAGGCCCGATAGCAGGAGCGTTGTCGGCTGCGTCAGCTTGATGACGAAGGTTTTGTCGTCGGTCGCGGTGATGTCCTCAACCATTGTCATCAGCGCCAGTCCGGTGGTGTCGACCCCACCCCAGCGCTTGATCGAGGCAATGCAGTCCTCAGACGTCACCGGCGCGCCGTCATGCCATTTGAGACCATCACGCAGTGTGAAAGTGTAGGTCTTCTTGTCGTCGGAAACCGTCCAGCTCGCCATCTGCGGCTGCACCTTGAACTCCGAGTCGACGCCGAGAAGCGTGTCGTAGATCATGTAGCCATGATCGCGCGTCAGAAAGGCAGTGCTCATCACCGGATCCATCACGCGGAGGCCCGACATCATCACGGCCTTCACCGTCTCGGCCTGCGCGCCCGTCGAGGCCGCGACTGGAACAAGCACGGAAGCGGCGCAAAGCAGGGCCCGGCTTCCGCGTAACAAACTCTTGCAAGACAACATCATCATTCTTCCCCTTTGTGGTTGCATTCCAATTCCGCCGCCCGGTTGGGCCGGGCGGATCTCGTCAACCGCGCTAATGGAGCGCGAAAGCATGTCGTTGAACGGCACAGGGCCGGCCGGCCAGGCGATCGGCAAGGAGCCGGGCACTTCCCGCAGCAAGGGTGAAACCGAGCATGCCGTGACCGGCGTTGATCCAGAGATTGCCGCACGGCGTCGCACCGATAAGCGGTGTGCTGTCGGGCCGGGCGGGGCGCATACCCGCCCACACCTTCGGCTGAGCAGCAGGGGCAAGCTCCGGCAACAATGCGTTGACCTGGGATTTGAGAAGATCGATACGCCGCGCGGTCACGCCGGAATCCCGGTCCCCGATATCGACCATGCCCGCAACACGCAGCCGATCGCCGAGGCGGGCGTAGACCACTTTGCTGTGAATGTCGCTGACGCTGCGGGCGGGCGCGCGGCTCTTCTCCGTCAGCTCATAGGTCAGGCTGTATCCCTTGAGCGGATGGATCATCGGGTTGAAGCCCGCCGCCAAGCCAAGTTTCTGTGCACCGAGCCCGTTTGCGATGACATAGGCATCCGCAGACAGAGGGGGCCCATCGGTCTCGAGGCCGACGACCTGCTGCCTGCTGAAGCGAAAGCCCCTTACTTCTGTGTTGAAGCGAAAGGTTACATTGTGCGGTGCGGCCGAAAGCTGGCGGTGCATCTCGACACACAGCTTGAGGCAATCGCCTGCGTCTTCCTCGGGCATGAAAATGCCGCCGACGATTCCATGACCGCCCGCCTGCAAGGCAGGTTCCATTTCCAGACAGTCGCGCCGGCTTAAAATGCGCTGTCCACCGGTTGTGGCATCGCGCATCTGCAGCTGGCGGCAGGCGAGCGCGTAAGCCGCCTGATCCTGATAGACGAGCAGCTTTCCGGTGGAGGAGAAGTCGAAGGCATAGCCTTCGCGCGCAACCATCTCGCGCAGAAGCGCCCTGCTCGAGAGCCCGAGCTCCAGCATGTCGCGGGTCGTGCGGTGAACCGTTTCCCGACGGCACGCTTTGAGGAATGCCAATCCCCAGCGCCACTGTGCAGGGTCGGCACGCAGCCGGAAATTCAGCGGTGCATCCCTGTCCATCAACCAGGATGGCAATTTGGGCAGGACTGCCGGATCGGCAAGCGGCGCGACAAAACTATAGCTCAACTGGGCGCCATTGGCCCTGCTCGTCTCAAGTCCTGGTTCAGCGTTCCTGTCCACCACCGTCACTGTGTGACCGTCGCGCCTCAGGAAGTAGGCGGTCATCAGGCCAACAATGCCGGCGCCGATCACCACGACGTGTTTGTGCCCTTTGTTCATGCCGCGCTCCCGCGCAACGCCGCGATCGTAGCAGCCGCCGAAATGTGCTCCAGGCTCGTGCGAACGGTGATGACGGCTGCACATCGGGCCTGGACTGCGGCCTTGAGGGCACCCTCGATCTGCGAAACGTTGTCCACCGTGAGGCTCAGCGTTCCGAAAGAGGATGCAAAGACCGGAAAATCCGGGTTCGTCAGGCCGGTCATGCCGACCCGACCGGGGAAATGTTTTTCCTGATGCATGCGAATGGTGCCGTAGGAGCCATTGTCCGACACGATCACAATTGGCTTCGCGCCATAATGCATGGCCGTCGCCAGTTCATTGCCTGTCATCAGAAAGCCGCCGTCTCCGACAAAGCACACAACCTGCCGCTCCGGATGCCGCAGGCTTGCGGCCACCGCCGCAGGCACGCCATATCCCATGGCGCCGGAGGCGGGTGCCAGCATCGTGCGACCGCCACCGAAACGCATCAGGCGCTGGACCCAGCCACCGAAGTTTCCTGAATCGATGGTGATGATTGCGTCATCGGCCAGCAAGCGGTCGGCAGCCGCGACAAAATCACCGAACACAACACCATCTTCTGCGTCCCCTGCGCTCCGCCATTCGCGCAGGGACCGGGCAACCGCGTGAAGCGCTGCGCTCCAGTCGGTGTGTTGCGACGCAGGCGCATCGGGCGCGATGGCAAGAAGTTGTTCGAGAAATATCAGCGGCTCCGCCGCCAGCCCCAAGGCGAGACCCCGTACATGGCCGACCGCCATGGCATCGGGCCAGACCTGCACCACCTTCTGCGCCGGCAGAGGCGCGGCCGGAAAGGTGTAGCCCTGCGTCGTCACATCACCGAGCCTTGTGCCGACGCCGATGACGAGATCGGCCTTTGCAACTGCCTCGGCAAGCGCAGCCGGAGCGCCATAGGCGAGATGGCCCGCAAACTGCTGATGATCGTTTGGCAGAAGGTCGGCATGCCGCACAGCCGTTGCAACGGGGATCGCAAACGCTTCCGCCACGGCCTTCAGGGTCGTTTGCGCTGCATCGGATTTCAGCAGCCCTCCAGCGATCAGCAGTGGCCGTTCGGCATCCGCGATCATATCCCGGACATCGATCATGTCCTGCTGTGAGGCAGCAGCACGGGCAACACGGTTGACCTGCACGGCGGGCGTTTCAACCAGATCTTCCAGCATGTCTTCCGGGAGGGCGACGACCACTGGCCCGGGCGTACCACTCAATGCGGCGTGGAATGCCGTGGCCACGGTATCGACCAGGCGGGCAGCGTCATTGACTTCGACAACCCATTTCGCGACCGAGCCGAAGACCCTCCCGTAATCCATTTCCTGAAACGCGTTCATCTGTCGATGCGCGCGCTCCACCTGCCCGATGAACAGCACCAGAGGAACCGCATCCTGCTGGGCGGAGTGAACAGCGATCGCCGCATTCATGGCGCCTGGACCGCGGCTTACAAAAGCAACGCCTGCCCGACCGGTAAGCCGCGCATCGGCCAGCGCCATGAAGCCTGCACCGCTTTCATGCCTTGTCGTCACAACCGAAACGGCAGGCTGTTCGACAAGAGCGTCAAGCACACTGAGATAACTCTCGCCAGGTACGCAGAAAACCCGGTCTATGCCGTGAACCCTGAGCGATTCCACCAGGAGGTCGGCAGCGCGCTTCATCAATTTACCTATCCTTCCCGGTGTCAGCGGATGGGCGTTTGCCCTCCAGCGTGCGGAGCGATTTTGATTTCAGATCTTCGGGCAAAGACGCTGTCAGGTGTTCGACAGCCTTCCAGAGCCGATCCCAACCCTCCGGCGTGCGAAGGGGGACACCTAGGAAGTACTCTTCGGTTTTTGCACGCAGCATCAGATAGAGAATGCCGGCCAGCATGATGCTGACCACGGCGGGCACATCGGCTTCCTCCGTCAGACCGTCGACACGGTCTATGAAGGCGCGTGCAGCGCTTTCGCGTCGATCCGCCAGTTTGGCGCTGACATCGTTTCGTTCAATCAACTCCCAGCGGCGGACCTCGCAAAGCGGCTGATTGTTGGCCAGCGCATCGATCTGCTCGCGCAGCATCGTCAGGATGAGATCAGCCGGCGGGCGTTCGCTCGATTCGTTGCCCTTCACGACGCTTGAGCTCTTGGTCCAGAAATCCTGCTCCTGCATCCAGGTCAGCATGAGGCCCGGCATGCCGTCGAAATAGCGATAGATCAGCTCCTTGCTGACACCGGCGCGCTTGGCCACGGAATTTACCCCGACGCCGGCCATGCCCGTCTCGCAGATCTGCTCCTCCAGCGCCTGAAGGATGGACCGCTCGGTCCGCTCACGCCGTGACATGGCTTCTCCTCATCATCATGCTTCTTTGAACGGGCAAACCGTGTGGATGGGCCAGTCCGTCCGCCAGACGGGCAACCAGTTCCGTCTCCGCGAAGCCGACTGGCTGCCCTTCCTGCCAGACCTCGGTGGAAAGGTAGACTGCCGTCCCCAGGCGGCGAGCCGCACACACGCGCGGATCGGCACTCTGCAGCGCGACAATCCGGCCGTTCAGATCAATGTGGACGCGGTCACGCGCGGCAGCCTCGACGGTGACCGGCGCTTCCAGCCGGATGATCGCGTGGCCGGCCGGTAATCCCGTCAGTTCCTGCCAGGCAAGCTCACCGAGAATCTCCGCAAGCGCCTGACACGTCCCGGTGGCTGCGAAAATTGAGTTGTGAAGCAGCGAAAATCCACAGCCCCCCTCTTCGCGGTGCGCCTGTCCGAGATCGCCACGCCGCAACACTCTGCCGGAATTTCCGGTTCCCAACCGTCCATCGATGGTTACGGCGATCAACCCGGCATCGATCTCGGGATCCTGGGCGAGCACCGCGTCAACACTGCCCTGCGGCGCCTCACCACCAGCCAGTTTCTCCAGAACGGCACTGTTGACGGACACGCCATCGGCCGAAACGCTGTTGGGAAGACGATGCCCGGTCACGAGACCGGAGCCGGCCCGCCCCACGAGAAACTGTGTCAAAGGCTCAGGGCGGTCGGGTCCGCTCGAGATCAAAGCCGCGCAGGGGGCCCGGAACCATTCCTCGGGAATGTCGAGCGAGGAGATTCCGCCATTCTGTGTGGTTCTGTAAGCAACCGAACCATCGGCCTCGATAACCGCCAGAACGGCAAAGCCGCCAATGGCTCCACGGCCACAGAGCTCCGCCGCTGAAACGGCTGCCTGAATGGCTGCCACTGAGCCTTTGCCATATGCCGCAATTCCGATGGTCAAGACCGAACCTCAGCAGACTTTCAGGAGGTCGATACCCCCGTTTGCCAAAATGTGAACACCTGGTCACATTTGAAAGCTAGTGCTAAACTCACGGCCTTGTCAATCGATCAAAGCGAATGATGATGTGTTTGATGAACAGAGATCGAGCGTGCTCCCAACCGAGTCTGCTGGGGCACTCGTACGCATGACCAGCCGAATGAGAGGGAACTCCGCCAGGGGCCCGGTCGGCGTGGAAATTGTCTGCCGAACCCGATCCGGCAGCCGATCACTGCAGCTCAGTGTGCGGAGGCGCGATCATAGGCTTCGACGGTCTTGCGGGCCCTGACGCGAACGGCGTCGAGTGCATCACCAGGCCGGTAGAGACCCGTCCCAAGACCGAAGGCGCGCACGCCGATCTTGAAATAGTCGCCGAACGAGGCATCGGAAACCCCGCCAACAGCGCAGACAAGTGCTTCTTCCGGAAGAATTGCCTTGATGGCTGAAATGCCGGAAACGCCCAATGCGGAAGCTGGAAAGAATTTTAGCGCCGAGGCACCGCATTTGTGCGCCAGAAGCGCTTCGCTGGGCGTGAAGACGCCGGGCATGGAGACCATGCCAAGCGCGACACTGCGCCGGATCACATCGGGATCCGTGTTCGGACTGACGACCAGTTGGCCGCCGATGTCCGACAGCCGGTCGACATCCTCGACGGTGAGCACGGTGCCGGCGCCTACGAACGCCCGGTTTCCGGCAACAGCAATGGCCGTTTCGATGGACTGGAAGGGGTCGGGCGAGTTCAGCGGCACCTCGATGGATGTGATGCCTTCGTCGATCAGCATCTCGGTCATGGCCGCGACCTCGGAGGGACGAATGCCACGCAGGATCGCCACCAGGGCCCGCTTCTTTCCGGGCCAGATAATATCTCGTTCTGCCATGACTACTGGCTCCAGATTCGTTTCGCCGAGTTGAAAAGCCCGGTCCGTGAGGCTTCGCCAGCGTCTTTCAACGCGACGCTGAAGCCCTGGCGTTCCAAGGCGGTCCGGTATAGCGCATCGACCGGGCGAGACGCGATCAGCGTGACCTCCAGGCCCTCCCCATAGAGCCCCCGCGCAGCGGATATTTCTCCACCAATCAGAAGACCGGAAAGGTGTGCAGCGCCATCAGCGCGTGCCTCGAACCCCAGCAATTGCGCCGCGCGGACCCCGAAGAGACCAGAGAGCACGGCATGCGCCTGTGTCGTGGTGCGCTCGAGCGCGGACAGGAACGCCGCATCATCTGCCGAAACGGCCCGATCTGCTTCAATCGCGTGCTGAAGGATTCCGTGCTTCGTCAGGAGCGAGAACAACTCTCCGGTCATGAAGCTGCTGAAATGGGTTACCGTGCCGTTCTCAATCTTCACCCATTTGCTGTGCGTGCCGGGCATGCACACCAGCGCATTGCCATTCTCGCCCACCGCGCCCAGCAATTGCGTCTCTTCGCCACGCATCACATTTGGCGCCTGCGGATCGTTGAGCGAAAGGCCAGGCAGGATGCGCACATCGCCCTCGGCATCCAAAACCCGCGCAGCCTGTGCCGAAAGCGCCATGAGGCTTGCGGGAACCTCCATATAGGGAGCCTCCAGCCAGCCCTGCCTTGCACCCGCCATACCGCAGATCAACACAGGCGTGCCGGCAGGCGCACCCACTTTTGCAAGATGAGCGTCGAGAACCGGCGCAAAGCCTGTGCCCGCGCAGTGCATCATCCCCTCATTGCTGCTGCTGGAGGCGATGACAGTGCCCTCATCATCCAGAAGCCAGAGGCGAAAACTGCTCGTGCCCCAGTCAACGGCAGCGCAGAACGAACGGGAATGGTCAGTCATGAAAATGAACTCAGGCCGGATGCTGCAAAACGCTCAGACCACCATCAATAACGAGGCAGGCGGCATTCATGAAGGGACATTCGTCGGAAATCATGAAAACCGACGCCATGGCGATCTCGCCGGGCGTTGCTATGCGACCGCCCGGATGCATGGCCAGCGTCTCGGCGCGCGCAGCCGCCGGATCGGGAAAACTATTCCAGTAATCTACGTTTTTTTGTGTCTCCACATAGCCCGGCGCGATGGCGTTCACACGCACCCCCCTGCCCGCATATTCCAGCGCCAGCGCTTTCGTCATGCCCAGAAGCGCGTGCTTGGCCACCGGATAGGGAAACGTATGCGGGATGATCGTGAGGCTGTGGGTCGAGGCAATGTTGAGAATGGCGCCACCCCCCTCCTCGATCATGCCGGGAAGCAGCGAACGGCAGCAATGCCATGCCCCCTTCAGATTGATATCGAAGCACCGCGCCCATTCTTCGTCGTCGGTCTCAAGCGGTTCGTGGAAGACGTTGACACCGGCATTGTTGATAAGCGCGTTGGGAACGCCGATGGTCTTCCCGGCCTCGCCGGCAGCAGCCTGGATGGCCGCGGCATCCGAGATGTCGGCAACGGCATGGGCGAGCCGCCCGTCGGGAGCACCGAGTTCGCCAACCGTCTGCTCCAGAAGCGACGCGTCCCGGTCCACCAGAAACAGAGAGGCCCCTTCACGCAGGCAGGCTTCGGCGATGGCCCGGCCTATGCCCTGGGCAGCACCTGTCAAAAAGATGCGCTTGCCGCTCAGCCGCCCCTGTCCGGATATCATGCGATGCCTCCCCGTATCCAATGCGCTGCCGCCCGTTTCCCGCACGTGCGGCCAGACCTCTTGTTCAAACAGCCACCCCTGAATCAACGCCGCCCGATCGCGCTTGACCGCATATTGTCGAGCAGCACTGCGAGCAGGAGGATGAACCCACGCACCACATATTGATAGAAGGCCTGAATGTTCAAAAGGTTCATGACGTTCTCGGCTATGCCCATGATCATCACACCGACGATCACGCCGGTCATCGCCGCGCGGCCGCCGGCCAGCGATACGCCGCCCAGAACACAGGCCGATATCACCGAAAGCTCAAGCCCCGTCGCCGCGTTGGGCTGGCCCGAGGTGATGCGTGAGGCGAGCAGGATGCCAGCCACCGCGCAGATGAATCCCTGCAGGGTGAAAATCCAGATTCGCATCCAGTCGACATTGACGCCCGCAAGCCGCGAAGCCTCGGGATTGCCGCCCATGGCGAGCGTGTTCTTGCCGAACACCGTGCGGTTCAGAACAAAGCCGAAGACGACGAATAGCGCCGCCAGAACCCAGATCGGTGTCGGCACGCCCAGAAACCTGGACAGGGCGAGTTGATAAAAACCGGGATCGTCGATGCCCACAGCCCGCCCATCCGACGAGATGAGCGCAAGCCCGCGCACGATCTGCATGGTTGCCAGCGTCGTGATCAGCGCGTTGATGCGGAACTTGGCGATGACCACGCCATTGAAAAGCCCGACGAGCGCGCCCGCAGCCAGCGCCGTCAGGATGCCCAGAAAGATGGAGCCGGTCGCGTTGGACGCCATAACCGCCACCATGCCGCAAAAAGCGACGTTGGAGCCGACTGAAAGGTCGAAATCCCGCGCCGCGAGACAGAACATCATGGTGCAGGCGATCACGCCGACGGTAACCACGGACTGTAGGAGACCGAGCATGTTGCGTTCGGTCAGGAAGTTGGGGACCGTCAGCGACACGAGCGCGAAGGCGAGAATGAAGATTACAAGCAGTCCCTGGTCGCCCAGGATGAGCTTTTTGATGGAAGTCGTCATCGTGAAGCCTCTTAACCGACCGACGCGGCGGTCACCTCGTCCGGCAGTGCGGCGGCGAGGATGGATTGTTCGTTGAAGTCAGCCCGCTCGATCTCTGCGCTGATGCGCCCTTCGCACATCACGAGGATACGGTCGCAAATGCCCATGACTTCGGGCAGTTCGCTGGAGATGACGACGATGGCCATGCCCTCCTCCGCGAGTTGATAGAGAATGTCGTAGATTTCGGATTTGGCGCCGACATCGATACCGCGCGTCGGTTCGTCGACGAGCAGAACCCTGACACCCTTTTCCGAGAGCCAGCGGCACAGGATGACCTTCTGCTGATTTCCGCCGGACAGGTTGATGATGTCTTGCTTGCGCGAGGGCGTGCGCACCCTGAGTTTTTTCAGGAAGGTTTCGGCCACCTGCCCTTCCTGGCGCAGATCCAGCACACCGAAGCGTGTCAGATGCCGGCGCGAAGAGATAAGGATGTTCTCTTCAAGCGAACGGCCCTGGATGATGCCGTCGAACTTGCGATCCTCGGAGCACAGAACGCCCCCCTTGCGGATCGCCTCCGCCGGCTGGCCGGAGGCGATCTCCACGCCACCGACACGCACATGGCCGCCGGCGCGCGGATCGGCACCGCTGATCATGCGCAAGAGCTCCGAGCGGCCCGCCCCGATCAGACCGAAAAAGCCGAGGATTTCACCCCGACGCGCCTCGAAGGAGGCAGGGACAGGCAGCTTTTCGCCATGAACACTGTCAACTTCCAGTTCGACCGCCCCGACGGGACGAGAGCGCCACCCCCAGATGTCGCTGATTTCCCGCCCGACCATTTCGGACACGATCTGATCTCGCGTCACCCCCTTGATCGTCTCATGGTGCGCCGCCAGCCGGCCATCCCGCAGCACCGTAAGGCTGTCGCAGAGGCGGAAGACTTCGTCCAGCCGATGGGAGATATAGAGTATGACGCGGCCATCCTCCCTCAACCTGTCGATCAGGGAAAAGAGGATCTCGCTCTCGCGTGAAGAAAGCGAGGAGGTCGGTTCATCCAGTGCGATCACGCGGGCATCGAGCATGACGGCTTTGGCGATCTCGACCATTTGTCGTTCGCCGATGGAAAGCTCTGCAACCTTGCGCGTCGGATCGACCGAGATGCCGGCAAGCTCGAGCTTGCGCCGGACATCCTCATACATGGCGCTGAAACCGATCACGCCGCCGGTTGCCGGAAACCGCCCAAGGCAAAGATTCTCTGCAACGGTGAGCCCGGGCACGAGCTGCAGTTCCTGGTGAATGACCACCACGCCCGCATCGAAAGCATCGCGGGTCGACTGATAGTGCTGCGTCTCGCCATCGAGGCGCACCGTGCCCTCATCGGCAGCGGCGTCACCGGACAGAATGCGGATCAGGGTGGATTTCCCCGCTCCGTTTTCTCCCATCAGCCCGTGAACCGCCCCCTTCCGAACCCCGAAGGAGACGTCGGAAAGCGCTTTGACGCCGGGATAACTCTTCGAAATGCCGGAGAATTCGAGATAGGCAGACATAAAGCCGGCTTCCTCCAAAGCATAGCCAGTGTCGGAAACCCGCCCTCACGGACGGGAAGAAGGGCGCCGGCGCGGCTCACGCGCCGGCGCTACATGAACGGTTGCCTATTCGATGCCAAGGTCCTTGCGCACGTCCTGATAATTGTCGCGCAGGGCCAGAGCACCGGACGTCAGGATCAGCTTCTCCGGCTCCTTGTCGTCAACGATCCAGTCATACATGTTGAGCGCGGTTTCATAGCCATGGCGTTTTGGTGAAATGATCACGGTTCCGAAGAAGCCGGTCGGCTCGGGCTTCTTGAATTCGTTGATCGCCGAATCCGCACCGCCGATACCGACACCGATCATCGCGTCGGCTCCGATGCCCACGCCTTCCGCAGCCCGCACCGCGCCGAGAACGGCTTCGTCGTTCAGACCGAAGGCGACCCAGTGCTTGATGTCCGCGTTCTTGTTCAAAACCACGGTCGCAGCATTGAGAGCGGCCTCGGTGTCCGTACGTGCCTGCGGCGCATCGAAGATGTTGGCTTCCGGAAAGCCAGCCTCTTTGAGCTTCGCAATCGCCCCTTCGACCCGATCGACTGCTGTCGGAAGCTGATCGTAGGAAACGCGGATCGCGCCGACCTTGCTCATATCCCAACCGCGATTCTTGATCTCGGCAACGATGGCTTCACCGGCCGTCTCGCCGATCTTCACGGCCGAAATACCCATGTGAGGCACATCGGCGAGAGGCTCGCCATCGGAACCGACCAGCCTGTCGTCGACAGTCATCAGCTTGAGGCCATTGGCCGCTGCCTTGGCGACAATGCCCGGCCCGAGCTTCACATCAGGCGTGCAGATGACAAACCCCTGCACACCCTGAACGCCAAGATTGTCGATGGCGGACATGACCTTTTCGCCATCCTCGGCACCGATCTTGACCAGCGTAAAGCCTTTTTCCGAAGCAGCGATATCGGCGAATTTCCACTCGTCCTGAAACCATGGCTCTTCCGGCTGTTTGACCAGAAAACCGATCTTCACGTCATCGGCCAGCGCCGACCCGGCCAAAAGCGTGCCGGCAATCGCAGCCATCGCTGCAGTTTTCAAAAAGCGCATGAGAACCTCCCTGTTGCTCTGCGACGCCCTCCTGAGAGCGTGGGAAAATTACGTCCAATCATCATATTAGTCAATTGCATTTGTATGATAAATAATGATACTGGTTTGACAACGTAGAAAAGACGGCCATGACTGCCGACAAAATCCACGCTCAGCTCTGTCAAAAGCGGGCGGGCAACAATGCGGAGGCAACCGGACAGTGACCGTTTCGACCATGGAAGTCCCAGCAGGCAGATCAACCCGACCGCGCGTCCGCCTGTCTGTTGCTCAATCCATCGCCCGGGACATCTTTTCTGGAAAATTCGCCGAGGGGACGAACCTGCCGCGTGAGAACGACCTGTGTGAGGAATACGGCGTCAGCCGCACGGTCATTCGCGAAACGCTGAAAATCCTTCAGGCGAAAGGGCTGGTGGTGAGTCGCCCGCGCATTGGCACCATCGTGTGCAGACAGGATGAATGGAACATTCTGGACACTCAGGTTCTCGAATGGATCGGCCCCAATCTCGACAGGATGGGGCTGGTGGACTGCATTCTGGAAGCGCGCGGCGCCATCGAACCGATGGCCGCTGAGCTGGCGGCCCGGCGCGCCACCATGCAGGAGATCGCAGACATCGAAGCGGCGTGGCAGGCGATGGCAGCCGCCGGCAACGATGTCGAAGCCTTCATCGCTGCTGACATCGTGTTTCATGAGCACCTTCTAAAGGCCAGCCACAACCGCATTTTCCAGCAGTTCGGCGCGCTCATGGATCCGGCGCTGAATTTCATGCTCTCCACCTCGGCGCACTCGGCCGAAAACCTTGAAGAATCAATCGGGCAGCACGGTGCGCTGGTCGAGGCGCTGCGCCTGAGGGACGCTGAAGGAGCACGCAAGCTCGCCCTCGCCTTGATCGCCAAGGCAAAGCACGATGTGAGCGCGGCCCGGTCCGTCAAGCCATAACGGGAAAAGACACGTTTTCATGAAGATCACCAAACTCACCACTTTCCTCGTTCCGCCACGCTGGCTGTTTCTAAAGATCGAGACGGACGAGGGCATTTCCGGCTGGGGCGAACCCGTTCTGGAAGGGCATGCGGCAACGCTTGCTGCCAAGATCGAGGAGTTCTCCGATTTCCTGATCGGCGCCGATCCCATGCGGATCGAAGACATCTGGCACATGCTCTACCGCAATGGCTGCTACCGCGGAGGCCCGGTTCTGATGAGCGCCCTGTCGGGCATCGACATGGCGCTGTGGGACATCAAGGGACAGTATTACAACGCACCTGTCCACGATCTTCTGGGCGGCGCTGTCCGCGACAGGATCCGCAGCTATTGCTGGATCGGAGGCGACCGCCCCTCGGATCTCGTCGCCGGCGCGAAAGACCTGATGGATCGCGGCTTCACTGCCTGCAAGTTCAATGCCTGCGCCGAAATGCAGATCATCGACAGCTATAAGAAGCTGGATGGAGTCGTCCGGCAATTGTCGGATCTGCGTTCCGCGGTCGGCACCGAGATGGATCTCGCCTTCGATTTCCACGGCCGGGTTCATGCGCCGATGTCGAAGCAGTTGCTGAAGGAAATCGAGCATCTCAGGCCGATATTCATCGAAGACGCAGTCGATTCCGCTCATATCGCCACGCTGGCCGATCTTTCCCGGCAAACGTCGATCCCTCTGTGCATCGGCGAGCGGCTGCATTCGCGCTTCGACTTCAAGCCGGTGTTCGAACAGCGGGCAGCAAGCGTAATCAACCCGGACACCGCACATGTCGGCGGCATCTCAGAAATGCTGCGCATTGCGCACTGGGCCGAAGCCTATGATGTCGCCCTTGCACCGCATTGCCCGCTGGGACCGATCGCGCTGGCCGCCTGTCTGCAGGTGGATGCCGTCTGCCACAATGCCTTCATTCAGGAGCAGAGCCTCGGCATCCACTACAATGCCACCCAGGACATGGCCGACTATCTCGAGCCGGGCCATGGTTTTGAACTCAAGGATGGTTTCCTGAAAATCCCCAGGGGTCCGGGCCTCGGCATTCGGGTGAACGAGGATTTTGTGCGAAAGCAGGCGGAAATCGGGCACCGCTGGCGCGCACCTGTGTGGCGTCACGAGGACGGATCAATCGCCGAATGGTGACCGGGCTCGCACAGAACGTGTTTCGGAAAGGCAGCCCCTCAGAGAACCTTTGAGAGGAACTCCCGCGTCCTCGGCGACTGCGGGTCGGCGATCATCTCGCGCGGGTTGCCCTGCTCGACGATCACGCCGCCATCCATGAAAATGAGCTGGTCGCCGATTTCGCGGGCGAAGCCGATCTCATGGGTAACCACAACCATGGTCATGCCCGCTTCGGCCAGGTCGCGCATCACCTGAAGCACCTCACCCACAAGCTCGGGATCGAGCGCAGAGGTGGGCTCATCAAACAGAAGCACCTTGGGCTTCATTGCCATGGCGCGCGCGATGGCCACCCGCTGCTGCTGACCGCCCGACAATTCTCGCGGATACCGGTCGACCTTGTCGGACAGCCCCACGCGCGCCAGCAGTTCCAGAGCCTCGGCTTTCGCCTGGTCGACAGGCAAACGACGCACATGGATGGGCGCTTCAACGAGGTTCTCCATCACCGTCATGTGAGAGAACAGATTGAACGACTGGAAAAGCATGCCGATCTCGGCGCGCCGCTGGCAAAGCTCGTCGTCCTTTACCTCGTAGAGACGATCGTCCCGCAGATCGTACCCTACAAAGGCGCCATCAACGAGAAGAATACCGCCAGTCAGTTTCTCCAGATGGTTGATGCAGCGCAGAAACGTGCTCTTGCCGGAGCCGGACGGGCCGATGATGCAGGCAACCGAACCGGCCGGTACATCGATGTCCACGCCCTTCAGCACCTCAAGCGGACCATAGGATTTGCGCACGCCGCGGGCAAACACCATGGAGTTTTCCGGCACGCCAAAGCGCGCGCGATTTTCGCTTGGCGTGTTGCTCATGCTGAAAATTCCTTGGCGCGGGATCCGAATACATTGCGAATGACGCGCAGAGCCCATGAATCCGTCCGGGTCTCACTGCGGCCGAAATGGCGCTCCAGAAAGTGCTGTCCCACCGACATGATGGAGACAACCGCGAGATACCAGACCGCAACCACGATCAGCAGCGGGATGGTTTCGAAGGTGCGCGCGTAGATCGACTGCGCCGAATAGAACAGGTCATCGACCGCGATGAAGGTCACAAGCGAGGTCATCTTGAGAAGATTGATCGCCTCATTGCCCGTGGGCGGCACGACGAAACGCATGGCCTGCGGCAGGACAATGCGCTTCAGGATGTTGCGATAGGGCATACCGAGCGCGCTTGCCGCTTCCGACTGCCCCGAAGGCACCGATTTGATGCCCGCGCGGATGATCTCGGCCATATACCCCGCTTCACAGAGCGACAGGGCGACAACGGCGGAGAAAAACGGCGTCATGAAGTCATTCGTGCGGATCGAGAATACCTCGCCGAAGAATGGCAGCGTCAGCGAAAATTCGCGTACCAGAAGCGCCAGATTGAACCAGAAGATGAGCTGGATCAGCGCCGGGACACCGCGAAAGAACCACACATAAGCCCCCGCGAAACCACGCAGGACCGGGCTCGGAGAAACCCGCATGACGGCCACCACCGTGCCGATGATGATGGCCAGCGCCATGATCACCACGGTCAGGATCAGCGTGTTCAACAGACCGCGCATGATAGAGGGATGGAAGATATAGCCTGCGGCTGTCTCCCATCCAAAAGCCGGGTTCACGGCGAAAGCGCGCAGAATGAAGAACGAGAGCACCAGGGTGAGTGCCGTACCGATCCATATGCCATAATTGCGGCGCGGCACCACGACGAGACGGTCGACATCCGCGACCAGGGAGGATGGCTGGGGG
Source organism: Nitratireductor lacus (assembly GCF_056431025.1). Classification (NCBI taxonomy): domain Bacteria; kingdom Pseudomonadati; phylum Pseudomonadota; class Alphaproteobacteria; order Hyphomicrobiales; family Phyllobacteriaceae; genus Nitratireductor; species Nitratireductor lacus. The sequence continues at coordinate 64,010 of NZ_JBWKMB010000012.1, forward strand.
CGAGTTTCGCTCGCGTCGACCTTGCTCATCGTTTCTCCAAATTCACTGCAATGACGCTATGGGCCGATCACTCGGCCCGCAGCGCTTCCATGTCACCGACGAAATAGGGTTCCTTGATCGCATAGGCGCCCATTCCGTATTTCTCGAGGATCGACTGGTAGGTGCCGTTCTCGAACAGTGCGGAAAGGGCCGAAACCATCATGTCGGCGGTCGGCTTGTCGTCCTTGGCGATGGCGAGGCCGAGCGGCGCAACGTCATAGAGCGTCGGCAGAACGACAAGCTGGCCCTTGCTCGTAACCTCGAAATAGCTGGAGGCGGTGGCATCGTCCATGCGCGCATCAACGCGGTCCGCGAGCACGGCCTGAATGATGTCCGTCGAGGAATTGAACACCGACTTGTCGATCGGCTCCAGCCCCTTCTCCGTGCATTCGACGGTCAGCTTGTCGACCAGAAAGTCGGACGCGCTGCCGGCCGAAACGCCGACGCGCTTGCCGCAAAGGGGCAGTTCCCCTGTGAACTCATCCTTCTTTTCCGGTGATGTGGAGGCGGCAATGCCGGCCTTGATGAACATCACGAAATCGACCTGCTTCAAGCGATCAGGATTGGCCGAGAAGGTTTCCCAGGCAATCTTGAAGCGGCCGGCAGCAAGCCCCGGGATCATCGACGGGAACGGGGTTCGCTGGACGTCAAGCTCGGCATCCACAAGCTTGGCCACTTCGCCAGCCAGTTCAATAATGATGCCGGTCGGCTTGCCATCGGCATCGAGATATTCGAATGGCGCGAAGTCGATCGTGTTTGCGACCGTCAGCTTGCCCGTCTCTTCGACCTCGGGCGATTTCGAAACATCGGCAGCCATCGCCGAAACGCTCCACCCGCCGAGCAGGGCTGCGAAACCCACGCCTGCAAGTTGCTTAAGATGCCTGTTCATACCCGTTCTCCTCTCAATCCATTCTTATATGCCGAAGCCCGGCTGCATAACCCTTTTGCAAAACGGCCCTGGCGTCCCGCAGGACCGTCAGGGCCGTATCAACCGCGCCTGTCAGCTCGCAGCGCTCTCCTGCGCGGCCTGCTTCTTGCGGTAATGGTAGTTCTTGTCGATCCGCTCCATCAGGTAGTCGCCATAGAGCACCGGCTCGTATTTCGGCGCGGCACCTTCCGCGACGCAGGCCGGCAGGGCTTCAATCAGCGCTTCCATCGACGGGTCGAAAAAGAAGGGCTGCGAATAGCGCTCGCGGCCCGAGCGGTTGATCACACGGTGCGGCGTGGAGACAAAGACATCATTCGACCAGCGGGCGAGAATGTCGCCCACATTCATGACAAAGGAATTTGCGATCGGCGGCGCCGGCACCCAGTCGCCGGCCTTGTTCTTCACTTCGAGCCCGCCCACATCGTCCTGCGCAAGCAGAGTAATGAAACCATAATCCGTGTGTGGGGCAGACCCGAAAAGCCCCTCTTCCGCCTTCTGCGTGGGATAGTGCAGAAGCCGCAGGAAGGTTGTCGGATCGTCGAAATGGGCGTTCAGCTCGTCCGGCGACAAACCGAGCGAGATTGAGATCGCACCGACCATCTTGCGGGCCAGCGTATTCATCTGCTCGACATAGCGCTCGATGGTCTCACGGAACTCCGGCAGCAGCACGGCGTCAGGCCACTGGTTGGGCCCCTGCAGCGGCTTTTCTGCAGCAACACGCGGGTCGTTTGCATCGACCTCGTGCATGAAGAAAATCGATTCGCTCTGGTTCGGCTTGCTGACGGTGGCGACCGAAGAGGTAACGATCGTGGAACCGGCAAACGGCAGATAACCGCGGAAATTCCTGTCGATCCGCAGCTTCAGCTTTTCCTCTTCCGGAAGGGCAAAGAACTGCTTGCTCGCCTCACGCACGGCCTCGATGTCGGACTGGGGAATCTCATGGCCCACGATATAGAGGAAGCCGACATTCTCCAGATAGCCGCGCAGGGTTGAAGCAACCGCGCGCACCGCATCCTCATCGCCTCCATAGAGACCGGAAACGTCGAGAACAGGAATTTCGGAGAACTCGCCGCGTGCACTCGTTGACATGACCACCATCCCAGCTTGAAGATACCATACAGTACTGTATTTATGCATATCAGATTGTGATCGGCAATAGCCGCAGCAGACGGAATTGGATAACGAGCATGACGCCACGGAAAATCATCATCGATACCGACCCGGGACAGGACGACGCGTTTGCAATCCTGTTCGCCCTGGGGTCCCCTCAGGACCTTGAAGTGATCGGCATCACAACCGTCGGCGGCAATGTGCCCCTTTCGCTGACCACAAAAAACGCACTCAAGGTCGTGGAACTGGCGGGGCGCCCGGACGTACCCGTCTTCGCCGGTTGTCCGGCGCCCATGGTGAAGAAGCTGATGACGGCGGAGTACGTCCATGGTGAAACCGGCCTCGACGGCGCGGAACTGCCCGAACCGGCAACCCCCGTACAGGACGAACATGCAGTCAACTGGATGGTGCGCACGATTATGGCCGCATCCGAAGGCGAGATCACCGTATGCACGCTTGGGCCGATGACCAACCTCGCCATGGCCATGACCATGGAGCCGCGCATCATCCCGCGCATCCGCGAAGTGGTGCTGATGGGGGGCGGCTTCTTCGAAGGAGGGAATGCGACGCCTGCGGCGGAGTTCAACATCTTCGTCGACCCACATGCGGCTCACAAAGTGTTCCATTCGGGTGTGCCGGTTACCATGGCGCCTATTGACTGCACCTACACGGCACAGATGACACCGGAGTGGCTTGGGACCCTGCGCGCCACGGGCAGCCGGGCTGCGCTCGAAGCCGCCAACATGGCTGAATTCTATTGCCAGTATGGCGACCACAAATTTCCCACCAAAGCGCGGCCGATCCACGATGCCTGCGTGACGGGCTATTTGCTTTCCCCGGAGATTTACGAGCAGCGCCAGTGCTATGTCACCGTCGATATTTCATCATCCGAGACCATAGGCATGACCGTCGTCGACTGGTGGCACGTCACCGGAAAGGAGAAGAATGTCAATGTCCTCCGACGCATCGACCCGGCCCCGTTCTTCGATCTGATGCTCGAGCGCATCAGCGCCCTCCCATAAGGCATGGGATGACCGCGCGCTCAACTTCTGCTAGCGGAAGCCGGGTCGCCATGGTCCAAATCTGGGTTCCGGTCACACCTGAGGCCGGCAACCCATCCGAAGTGGAGAAAGCGTTGGCAAGAATGACGAATGCAAAGCCCGCCTCGGACCCAAAGTCCTCCCCGCGCCAGACGCTGAGCCGCGAGACCTGGGTCAAGGCCGCGCGCAAGGTCCTGGAAAAACGCGGCATCGCCGAGGTCAAGATCGACCGGCTCGCCCGTCACTTCAAGGTCACGCGCGGCAGTTTCTATTTTCACTTCTCCAGCCTGAAGGATCTCCACGACGAACTGTTGAACGAATGGCGCCGCGCGAACTGCGCGCCCTTCGAGGCCAAGCGCGACGTCACCGACATCGATGGCCTGCAGTTCTTCACCGAGATCGTTCATATCTGGGTGGACGAAAAGCCCTTCAGCCCCTTGCTGGATCTTGCCGTACGCGACTGGTCGCGCACTTCCAAAGCGCTCGGCAGAGAAGTGGCGGCCATGGACGACCTGCGCATCACGCTTCTGCAGCGCGCGTTCCGTGCCATGGGCTATGGCCCGGAGGAAAGCCTTGTGCGTGCCCGGCTGACCTATTTCCATCAGATCGGCCAGTACGCGCTTTCCTTCAAGGAAGACCCTGAACAGCGCAGGCGCCATGGCCCGATCTACGGCAAGGTTCTCCTTGCACCGCTCGTGCAGGAGCCCAACCTGCCGAAGGACTGGCAGGACACGGAGGGCAAATAGGCCCGCGTGTCCGAAGTCCGGCGTTCAGGTCTCTTTCGGTCCGGATATGCGCTGCAAAACAGCCTTCATCTCACGGATGCGCCGCGCCGACGTTCGCCGCTCTTCGGGCGACGTGAAACCGAAGCGGGCCAGCCCGTCGTCGGCGGCCAATGCTTCACTGCAGGAGGCATGAAACGAGCGGATGCCGGTTGAGCGCGCGATCGCTTCGACATTCTCGGTCGAGACACCCGACCCGGCCATGATCTCGATGCGCGCGTCCGCATGGGTGTGCATGGCGGCAAGGGCACCCTGCCCCTCCGGCACCGTCAGGGCGCCGCCGGAGGTCAGGATCCTCTCAAAGCCAAGCGCGACCGCAGTCTCGATTGCCGCCAGCCGATCCTCCACCGTGTCGATCACGCGGTGTAGTGTGCGGCCCATGCCCGCACTCGCTTCGCACAGCGCCGCAAGCGTCTGCACATCGAGAATGCCATCAGCGGTCGCAGCACCCAGAACCACACCGGCAAGGCCGGCATCCCGCGCCGCAGCGATGTCATCAGCCATCAGCGCGATTTCGTGCTCGCTGAAGCAGAAATCGCCCTGGCGCGGCCGGATCATCGCATAGGCCGGTACGCCGCAACCCGCCGCCGCCCGCATCAGCCCGTAAGAAGGCGTTAGCCCGCCAAGCGGCAGCGCCGAGCACAGTTCGATCCTGTCCGCCCCGCCTTCGACGCAGGTTTCCACGCCTTCAAGCGTGTCCACGCAAACCTCAAGCGTTGCCCGCATTGTGTGCCTCCCTCGCAAAGATTGCAGCGCCCACCAGCGCCTTTTCCGCGCCGCCCTGAACCGGGACAAGCAGCCGTTCGCTGCGCTCGATCAGGCAGCGCTGACGCACCTCTCTATCAAGCGCTTCAATGAGTGTTTCATCCTGCGCCAGCCCGCCGCTGACCGGGATGATGGACGGATCGACCATGTTGACGATGTTGGCCAGCGCGCCGCCGACAATGTCGAGGAACACATCGACCGTGCGTGTCGCCCATTCCTCGCCGGCATGCCATTGCGCGAGGATCGTCACGCTGTCGCTCTCGATGCCATGCAGATGCCGGTGCAGCCGCTCGATGCCGCGCGCGGCGCCCAGCGTGTCGACACACCCCACCTGGCCGCAGCCGCATTCAATCGCCGGCAGCACGGTGCCCGTGCGCATGGCGCTGGCCGGGCCGTGGCCCCATTCGCCGGCATTGCCGGTCGCGCCCGTCATCACCCGGCCATCGATCACCACCGCACCGCCAATGCCCGTTCCGATGATTGCGGCGAGCACCTGCCGGTGCCCGACGCCTGCGCCCGCCAGTGCTTCAGCGAGCGCAAAGGCGTTTGCATCGTTGATGACATAGACCGGGCGCGAGAGTGTTTCGCGCAGATCCTCGGCCACGTTGCGGCCGGTGATGCAGGGAATGTTGGCGCTGCGCGCAAGCCCGGTCACGGGATCGATAACCGCCGCGATGGAGATGCCGACCGGCGCATCGCCTTCGCCTGCCATCGCCTTCACCGTTTCGCGGAAAGCGTCGTAATCACGCGCGGGCGTCGCCCGCCTGCCGCGAATGACCGGCCTGTTGTCCGATCCCATGTCGGCAACGACGGCCTTGGACCCGCCGATGTCAAAACAACATATCATTTCAATTCTTTCGTGTTTGATGGCATAAGGCCGCGAAGGCCAGAACATTACAAGAAAACCGGAAGAATCCATGCCCGAAGACAAACCCGCGCGACGCAAAAGGCCAACGATTGCCGATGTCGCAAAGCGGGCGGGCGTGGCGCCGGCGATTGTCTCCCGTGCGCTCTCGCCGGAGCGCCGTCCGGTCTCGCGCGAGAAGCGCGAGCGTGTTCTGAAGGCGGCTGCGGAGCTTGGCTACAACCAGAACCCGCTGGCGCGCGGCCTGGCAACCAATTCGCTCGACATGGTGGCGGTCATCGTCAACCACATCACCGATCTTTCCGATCTCGACCTGTTCGACCCGCTGCTCGAAGCGATCCAGACGCTTGGCAAGCAGGCGGTCATCATCCGTGTCGGCAACACCGAGAAGATCGAGGATTTTCTGCGCAACAGCGCCGCGTTTCATGTTCATGCAGCGCTCGTCTTTTCCGACTTCGCCGACGCCGAAGGCGTGCGCACGCTGTTCCACAGCGACAATGTGCTGATGCTCAACGGGCGCTTCGACGCCAAGTCCGCCTACATCACCATCGACGAGGCGGCGGGCATTCGAGAGGCGGTGACGCGCGCGCTGGAACGCGGGGCGAAGACCGGCGCGCTGGTCACCGGTCGCCAGAGCTCGCTCATCGAGCAGGCCCGCATTCAGGCCTATCGCGACATCTGCGCCGGGGCGGGGCTCGATCTCGTTCAGGAGCTGCAGGGCGACTATTCCTATGCGTCGGGGCTTGCCCTTGCCGACCGCATCAACGGCGCCAGCCTTCCCGATGCGATTTTCTGCACCTCGGACGCCATGGCCATGGGCATGATGGACGGGCTGAGGGCGCGCGATCTTCTGCCGCCGCGCGACTATCGTCTCTACGGGTTCGACGCCGTGGTGAACGCCAATTTCAACGCCTTCGACATTTCCTCGATCGGCTTTGACAAGGCGGAGCTGATCCATGGCATTTTGATGTTTCTGAAGGATCCGGCCGGCTATCGCGACCACCCGGAAGTGCATGAGCTGCGCACCCGTTTCGTCGAGCGCAGCACCGGCTGACAAACCGACATTCGATCAATGAGAATGCCCGCCGGCGAGTTTTCGCCAGCGGGCCGTTCGGGTTTACCAGAGCGGGTTCAGCTCCGGCGGGTTGGCGTCCTCGCCCCACCACTTCTTGTAGTTTGCCTCATAGGCGCCGGACTGGATGTAGTCCGAGACGAACATGTCGAGCCAGCGCACGAAGTCCGGATCGCCCTTGGCGACGGCAATGCCGATCGGATCGTTGGAATAGAGACCCGGCACGGTGACCAGACCTTCTTCCTGTGCTGCCAGGTAGTCGAGCATGGAGGAATCCTCAATGCCGGCGTCAACGCGCTTCTGGCGCAGAAGCAGAACGCCATCCGGCGAGAACGTGTCGGTGTAGACCAGTTCCGCGCCCGGCACTTCACGCTTCAGGAACGCTTCGCCCGTGGTGCCGCGCCCCACGACGACGCGCTTGCCATCGAGATCGGCGAGGGTCTTGATACCAGCATCCTTCTGCGCAATGACGCGCAGTCCGGCACGGTTGTAGGGGATCGAGAAGCTCACCGCCTTGGCGCGGGACAGCGTTGCAGACGTGTTTGCAACAACGATGTCGAGCTGGCCGGAAACCAGCATCGAAACGCGCGCATCGCCCGAAACGTCGGTAAACTCCACCGGCACGCCGATCTTCTCGGCAAGCAGGGTGGCCACGTCCACGTCGTAGCCGACGGGGTTGTTCTTGTCGTCGCGGAAGCCGATGGGCTCGCCGCCCAGCGACACGCCGATGCGGACCTTGCCGCGCTCGATGATGTCATCCAGCATGCCGGCTGCGGCCGGTCCTGCGAGCGCGGCACAGGCCGCCAGCGCCACGATGGTCTTCTTCACGAGAGATTTCATTGAACTCCTCCTTCTTAAATCAGATCGGTTGCGATTGCCGCTTTTCCGGAGCGGCCATGGAAGGCTCCCAGAACCAGTAGGCAACGGTGCCCTGGCCATGGAGATTGACGACACGGTGATTGCCGTGCGTGTCGAGCGCGTGGATCACCACCTCGCCGATGAAACCCGTGTCGAGCGCGAGCAGATCGTCGGCAGCGCTCTGGATCGCGTCATCGAGAGACAGGCCGCATTTCATGCCGTGCACGATTGCGTGCGCCGTCGCCGAGCGCATGGTCATCTCACCGGTATGCGTGCACGCCGCCGCGCCATAGCGGCTGTCGGCGTAAAAGCCTGCGCCGGGGATCGGGCTGTCGCCCACGCGGCCCGGATATTTCCACGCCCAGCCCGAAGTCGAGGTAACGGTCGCGATCCCGCCGATCTGGTCCTGCCCCAGAAAAACGGTCGTGTCGCGCACCCGCTCGGGGTCGGTGATCGCACCCAGAAGCCCCGCCAGCGGTGTGTCGGGGAAAGCGCCCTTCTGTTCCTCGGTCATCAGGCCGTCGAGCTTTTCCCACCAGACGCGCCTGCTGTCGGGATAGAGCATGTCATCGGAATTGAAACCGATTTCATCTGCAAACCTGCGCGCGCCCTCTCCGGTCAGCATCACATGGGGCAGCCGCCGCATCACCTCGCAGGCGAGCGCGGCCACATGCAGCGTGCGCGGAACGGCGGCCACCGTGCCCACGGCGCGGGTCGTCCCGTCCATCACGCCGGCGTCGCATTCCATCACGCCCAGCATGTTGGGCCAGCCGCCATAGCCGACGCTGCGCACCTTCGGATCGGCCTCCACGAAGCCGATGCCGCGCACCAGCGCATCCACGGCGGATTTCCCGTTCTTCAGGTCGGCAATGGATTCGGAAAATCCGGCTTCGGCCTCGCAATTGGCAAGAAGTATCACGCGTCAGTCTTTCTTCATCTTGGTCAGGAACTGGCGGATGCGCGGCACGGCAAAGCCGCCATCCTCCGCAAAGAAACGTTCGGTGGGCATGTCGACGATGAGCTCGCCCTGCTCCAGAAAAACGATGCGGCTGGAAATGCGCCGCGCAAACTCGACCTCGTGGGTCACGAACAGCATCGTTGTGCCGCCGCGCGCAAGCTCGGCCAGAATGTCCAGAACCTCGCCCGTCATCTCCGGATCGAGTGCGCTCGTCACCTCGTCCAGCAGCAGGTAACGCGGGTCCATCGCAAGCGCCCGGCAGATGCCCACGCGCTGACGCTGACCGCCCGACAGGCGCTGCGGATAGGCCGTCGCGAGATCGGCGAGCCCCACCAGTTTCAGGAGTTCGCGCGCCCGCGCCTCGGATTCCGCGCGCGGCTTCTTCAAAACGTTGATCGGCGCCAGCGTGATGTTCTCCAGCGCCGTCATGTGCGGGTAGAGATTGAACAGCTGGAACACCGTCGCCGAGCGCCGCCGCGCCGCCGCGAGCCCCGCCTTGGTGGACACATCATTGCCATCGACGGTGATGCTCCCGCCAGAGACAGCCTCCAGCCCGTTGATGCAGCGGATCAGCGTCGACTTGCCCGAACCGCTCGAGCCCAGAATGGTCACCACCTCGCCCGGCTCGATGGTCAGGTTGATGCGCTTCAGGACCGTCGTTTCGCCAAAGCGCTTTTCGACGTTTTCAATGACAATCATGTCAGATTCCTTCCCAGACGACCGACCTGCGCAGCCGCTTTTCAATGCGCGCGCCCACACTCGCCAGAAGCTTTGCCAGCGCGTAGTAGAGGAGCCCCACCACGGTCCACACGATGAACGGCTCGAGCGTGCGCAGATTGAGAATGTTGCCGATCTTGGTCAGATCGAACACGCCGATGACCGAGATCAGCGATGTGACCTGAAGCTGGTTCACCAGAAGGCCGACCAGCGGCCCGATGGAGAACGCGGCGGCCTGCGGCAGAAGCACGAAGCGCAGGACCTGCCAGCGCGAATGCCCATAGACCTTTGCCGCCGCCACCTGCTCCGCCTCCACCGCATCGATGCCCGAGCGGAAGATCACGAATGCGAACGCCGCCGTGTTCAGGCTGATGGTGAGCGATGCCGCCACGAATGGCGTCATGTTGATGTGAAAGAAGGCCGGCAGCCCGAAGAAAACCAGAAAGAGCTGAACCAGAACCGGCGAGTTCTTGAGCGCTTCACTGATCGTGACGATCACCTGCCGCAGCACCGGCACGCGGTAATAGTCGACCAGGGTGAAGAGCGCCGCGATCAGAAGGCCGACAAGCGTGGTGAGCGTGAAGAGCCCCACCGTGACGCCCAGCCCCTGCGCAAGCAGCACCAGATCATAGGGCGTGAAGTCCGCATATCTCATGCCGCGCCTCCCGTATCCATCGCCCGGTTGAGCCGCCTGTGAACCGTGTTGATCAGAAGCGACAGCGCATAGGTGAGCGAGGCGTAGAGAACGAGCAGCACGAGATAGACCTCGAACGGCTTGAAAGTGGTCGAAGCCACGATCTTGGCGGTGCCCGTCAGTTCATTGATGGTGATGGTCGACAGGATCGAGGAGGTCAGAACCATGTTGATCAGCACCGAGCCCATCGGGCGCACGGAGGTGCGCAGCGCAATCGGCAGAACGATTCTGGTAAAAATGGTCCAGCGGCTGAGGCCACTCACCTTCGCCGCCTCGATCACCCCCTGATCCACCGCCAGAATGCCCGAGCGGATGACATCGGAAACAAACGCGCCGCCGATGATCGACAGGGCGATCACCCCGGTCTCGAACGCGCCGATATAGATGCCGATTTCCGGCAGTCCGTAGAAGAAGAAAAAGAGCTGAACGATGAACGGCGTGTTGCGAAACACGTCGCTATAGGCGAACGCAACCCCGCGCACGATCCGGTTTCCGGACGTGCGAAGCGACGCCATCAATGCCCCGATGAGGACCGCCCCGATGATCGCCAGCGTACAGGCGAACACGGTGAGCAGAAATCCGTCGAGCATGAAGGGCAGGTGCGGCGCAAGCGTAACCCAGAGCTGATTCAACGTCCCCCCTCTCCCCAAAGTGAAAGCGCTTTCATAATGGATAACTTACACGCCCTGTCAAGGGTGTCTGGGAAAGACCCACCAGGTTTCCGCGGCTCCGCTACCCGCGCAAAGAGGGGACACATGCCGGCATACGGCCAGAAACGACGGACCAGAAACGACCGCTGGTCAGATCAGGAACACATGCCCGTGGGTTTATGCGCCGCGCAAAATACAGCGTCCGGCAGACGGTCAAACGCTCTCGCTGAGGCGCTTTTTCTCCACCGGACCTGGCATGAACCTGCGTTCCGCCGCGCGAGGCGCGTCCTTCTTCCCTGACTTCTGCCAGGAAAGGAAGCGGGCGACCGCATACTGAATGGCGATACCGGCACTCAGGAGGACTGCATCGGAAGCGAAACTGGTCTCATGGCGCAAACGAAGGATCTGCAGCGCGATCGCCAGAACCGAACCGGTCGCAAAGACAGCGAGGCCGTTCCTGCCCATCAGTTCGACCGGACGGAACACAGGCCATTGAAAAGCGCGCACCACCCAGGCGACATTGGTCAGAACATAGGCGAGAGCCAGCGCATGCAGAAGGCGCGGCAGCGACAGGAAAGTCTTGTCGAACCCGGCAATGAAGAACGGCAGCATCTTGCGTCCCGGCAGCGCCCCTGCCCTGAGCGAAACCCAGACACAGGAGAATGCGAGGAAGGCAGTGCACAGCCAGAACAGCCAGGCACGATAGGGAACGAGCTTTCTCCCCTCCAGCATGCAAAGCCCGCCGGCGATGCCGACAGCGAAGATGAGCTGCCAGGCTATCGGGTTGAAGAACCAGCCACCCGGGTTCGGATAATTCGGCAGGTTCAGGCGGAAAGCACCCGCAAGAAGCCAGACACCAACGGCCACGCCGATCAGCGCCCGCGGACTGCGCAGGCCGATCATGATGTAGAGCGGCGAGATCAGCAGAAGCATGGCGTAAAGCGGCAGAATGTTGAAATAGCCAAGTTGATGGCCAAGCAGCGGCACGCCGACCATGGTCTGCAGTGGTTTCGTGAGAAGTGGCCCGAAATTGATCCGGCTGAGCATCTCGAAGACACCGAGATAGAGCGCCCCGCCGGCGACAAGGGCAATGGCCATGAGCGACGTAACGATGTGCGTCACATAGAGCAGGCCGGCACGCCTCCAGACCTTCATGCATGAAGTGAAGAAGGCCCCTTCACGAAAGCCGCGCGAATAGGCAAGCCCCACGGCAATGCCAGACATGAGCACGAAAGCCTCGGCCGCATCGGAAAAACCGAAATTGCGCGACGTCAGGTTCTCATAGAGATTGCCGGGTACGTGGTTGATGAAGATCGTGATCAGCGCGAGACCACGGAACACGTCCAGGCGCTGGTCACGGCCAACGCTTGAAGGAATGAAGGGGGCGTTCATGAGGCAGCCTCACTGTTCCGCGTCAGCGGGCTCGAGTGCCGGTTCCGCCACCGGCTGGCTTGCGGGCGCAGTCTGTGCGGCGCCGCGCCAACGGGAAAGTATGACTTCCTGACGAAGGACCACCGGTGAAGGGTCGCGGTCATCCGCCGTCTGGAAAAGCCCGGCTTCCGCAGCGTCGAGCGCGCTCCGCGAACTGACGTGGATCAGGAGAGGTGCGAAGACCTGCGGCCCTGCCACCAGAAGCAGCCAGCCGACATATTCCGGAGCAAATTGGAAGGCCAGCCCCAGCGTCACCAGACCGGTGGCGCTGATCCACCAGCTTGCAGACCACGCTTCTGAAAGGCTGACAGAGCCGGCTTCCCGGTCGGTAGCGGGCCAGCCGCCATCCATGCCGAGAAACACTTCAATCACCGCCCGGCACTGATACATGAGCATGATCGGAGCAAGCAGGCTGGTAGAGAGAATCTCCGTCAATGTGTTGAGAAGAGCACGCCCGGTGCCACCGAACCTATCATTCACGCCACTCAGCGCTCCACGTACGACTATCAGAAGCTTGGGGCCGATCAACAGACCAAAAACGCCGACGAGCAGCGTCAGCGCCAGCCCCTGCTCAACGCGTGGAAACACGGGAAAAAGCCCCGGCTCGGGGAAATAGTCCGGAACGCCCTTCAACAGCGGCGCGGCGATCGAGGCAATGATGAACAGCGCCCAGAGCGGCGATGTCACATAAGCCATGATGTTCTGGACAAACACGAACCGGCTCCAGGGCTTGAGGCCCGGTGCCACCATCACGCGGCCATGCTGAAGATTGCCCTGGCACCATCGACGGTCACGCTTGGCGAAGTCCACCACATTGTCGGGCCCCTCTTCATAGGAGCCAGTCAGATCGGGATCGACCCGCACGATCCAGCCACTGCGGGTCAAAAGCGCTGCTTCGACATAGTCGTGGCTCAGTATATGCCCGCCAAACGGTGGTGTACCGGATAACTCCGGAAGCCCGCAGCTCTGGGCGAAAGCACGTGTACGGACAATCGCATTGTGCCCCCAGAACGGCCCGGACTCTCCCTGCAGCGCGGCCAGGCCACGCGTATAAACCGGGGAATAATAGCTGGTGGAAAATTGCATCGCCCGTCCGAAGAACGAACGCGCATGGACGATTTTTGGCAGCGTCTGCAGAAGACCGAGCCTGGGTTCCGCCTCCATGCGCCGTACCATCTCGGCCATCGTCGCGCCTTCCATCAGACTGTCGGCATCGAGCACGATCATATACTCGTACATCGCGCCGGACGTCCGGATGAAATCGGCAACATTGCCGGCTTTCTTGCCCGTGTTCTGTTCCCGCCGCCGGTAGTAGATAGCCGTATGCGCGCCGCATTCCGCGTGCAGGCGCTCGAGCCAGCGCTCTTCCTCTGCTGCAACGCGCTCGTCACGCGTATCAGACAGGATCGCAAAATCGAAGCGGCCGGCAACGCCAAGCGCGTGGAGACTGCCGATCATCGCTGCCACATGCGAAAATGTTTTGACCGGATCTTCGTTGTAGACAGGGACGAGGACCGCCGTCCGTGCGCTGGTCGGCGTCAGCTCGAATGACTGCTTTCTCTCTCTGAAGGGCAGGCTCAAAAGCCCGTTGAAAGCATAGGCCGCGCCCCATGCCAGCCAGGCTGTGCTGGCGGCCAGCAGCACGATGCGAACGGCGTCGATCCATTGAATCCCATCGGCTGAAAAATAGCCGACGGCAAGCGAGGCGACGAGCCCTGCCATAAGCAGGCAGAAAAGGATCGACAATACGCGTCTTACACTGACCATCACACTCTCATGGGGTTCACCGACCACCATTCCCGTCTCTCAATCGGGCCCGTAATTTCACTTCCAGGCCAGTCGCTTGAGCAGCACGGAGAACAGCGCGGGGCGCGCACGCCGACGTTCCAGCACCTGCTCGGGCATCGCCATGGGCGCAACCGGCAGAGCGCGACGGCCATGCGTCATCGGCTGGCTATCCGTCTCACGAACGTGCGTCATCTGTATCTCTCCACTGATAACTCCAGATTTCAGAAAGGCGTTTGTCGTCGAGCTTGAGATGACCGCTCATTTCAACAGGTCCCGCACCGCTCGGTTTCAGGTCGATCACGAGACGCCACATGCCATTGCTGTCGATGCGGGAAACCGCCGAATGCGCAATCTCGCCACGGCTGACATTCACAACTGCTTCAATGTTTGAATCGCCCGGAAGGTTCCGCAGAACCTCGCCATCGAAATCGACGACGAACTTGCGCAGCCCTTCCTCGTTCTTGACGCCGGAGACGCCGCCCTCGCCGCTGCGAAGCGCCATGACCCGGGCAAACCGGTTGGTCGGTTCATCAATGGCACCCCAGGTCAGGCGATAGTTGAACTCAAGCGCATCCCCCGCCTGAACCTCCTTTTCGGGAACCCAGAACGCGACGATGTTGTCGTTGACCTCGAGATCGGTCGGTATCTCGACAAGCGTGATGTTGCCGCGCCCCCACGCTTCCAGCGGCTCCACGAGGAGCGACGGCCGGCGCTCATAATGAGCGCCCGCATCCTGGAAGTGCGCAAAATCACGGTCGCGCTGGTAAAGCCCGAACGCCTGTGGGCTGTCTTCGGAAAAGAACGACGTGGCAAGCTCGGACGGATTGTTCAGATTGCGCCACAGTTCGTCACCATCCTTGCGGACGATCTTCAGCCCGTCGCTGTCGTGAACCTGACCGCGGTAATCATCAAACGCGCTGTCATTGTTCTCGGCGAAGAGGAACATGGATGTCATCGGTGCGACGCCGAGGCGCCCGATGGCCTTTCTGGCAAAGAGGCGGGCCGTCACGGTCATGACCGTGTTGCGGCCAGGCGCAATCACAAAGCGATAGGCACCCGTTACACTTTCGCTGTCGAGCGCGGCATAGACGGTCACCTCCTTGCTGCGCCGGTTTGGCTTCTCGATATAGAAGTCGGTAAAGCGGGGAAACTCTTCCCCATTGGCAGTGGCGGTGCCGATGGCCAGTCCACGCGCGGACAATCCGTAGAGCGTGTCCCGGCCGAGCGCACGGAAGTAGCTTGCACCGAGGAAGGACACCAGCTCATCCATCACATCGGGTGCATTGAGCGGATAATGCAGGCGGAAGCCCGCCTCGCCCTCCATGACCAGATCTTCGAACCGGGAGGGATCAAGAGGCTTGCGATACTCGAAGTCACGGCCGGTGAAGAGGATCGGCGTGGCAGCCTCGCCCTCCACCGCGTAAAGGCGCACCGGCTCCTTGAACAGCCAGCCCATGTGAAAGGCTTGCAGTTCGAACGGGGCCTCACCCTGCCACAATGCGTGGTCAGGCCGGAAACGAATCGCCCGGTGCTGATCGTAGGTCAGCCCGGCAATCTGCTCGGGGAGCTTGAATTCGGCTTTGGCGAAGGGTTCGGAAGCCTTGTTTTTCATCGCCCCCGTAAGCGCCTCGAAGGAAAAAGGCTGCGCCTCCCCCTTCGCGTCAACGCCTTGCGCGGCAACGTCTTGAGCGCGCGCATGGGTTGCAAGGGCCGTCAGGCTGGACGTACCCAACAGCGATGCTGACAGGCAGGAAACAAGGAAGGATCGTCGGTCCATATATGGAACTCGTATGCAAGAAAACTCAGGGTGAAGCCGCGGCACAAACCACGCGCTTTCAACGCGTTAATTGCGGTTTAGTTTCGGCAGTAGACATAACATTCGGAGACTGTCCGTTACCAAGATTTGAAGGCACAGCGCAGAGCGGCGGATCGCTGTACAGCGTCCCCTCGAGACTTGCAATCCTGTTCTGAATCGTGCCCAATCGCGCCACCTCACCCAGGGTGAGAAAATCCACCATCCAGCGCCAGAGCCGGTTCACAACAATGCGGCCGGCGGTGCATCAATCCGGGAATTTGCCGATGGATCTAGGACTGAAGAACAAGCGCGCCCTGGTGCTCGGCGCAAGCCGCGGCCTCGGCGCTGCCATCGCCCAGGGGCTGGCGAAGGAAGGCGCGATCGTGATCGCCGCCGCACGCAGCAAGGACAAGATCGAGGCGTGGGCCAGGGACCTGCCGACCGGCGCGGGCTCGGTCGAGGCTTATGAGCTCGATCTGTCCGATCAGACAGCGATCGACGATCTCGCTGACAGGCTTCTGGCCGATGGAGGCGTCGACATTCTTGTGAACAACACCGGCGGCCCGCCCCCTTCCACCGCCGTCGATGCCAAACGCAGCGACTGGATCTCGAATTTCGAGACGATGGCCGCCAATATCTTTCACCTGACCGGGCGTCTCCTTCCGGCCATGCGCGAGCGCAAATGGGGCCGCATTCTGACGGTTACCTCGTCTGGCGTGGAGCAGCCAATTCCGGTTCTGGCGCTGTCGAACGGCATCCGCTCGGCAATCGTCGGCTGGTCGAAGACACTGGCCACGGAAGTCGCCCGCGATGGCGTGACGGTCAACATCCTGATGCCCGGGCGCATCCACACGCAGCGCGTCGTCGAACTCGACACCGCCGCGGCCGGCCGCTCCGGCAAGCCGGTGGAGGAGGTTTCCGCGGCAGCAGCGGAAACCATTCCGATGGGGCGCTACGGCGATCCGGAGGAATTCGCCAACATGGCCGTTTTCCTCGCCTCCGAGCGCGCCTCCTATGTCACAGGAACAAAGGTTCGGATCGACGGCGGCGCTACCCGTTCGGTCTGAGCAGGCCTTAGGGTCAGAACCTAGCGTCTCAGCGCACGCCCGAGCGCATGCCACGATGCCTTGGGCGTGCGCTCCAGCGTTTCAAAATCGACATGCACGAGACCGAAGCGTTTCTCATAGCCAAGCGCCCACTCGTAATTGTCGAGAAGCGACCAGACGATATAACCCTTCACGGGAGCGCCCCCGGCCATCGCGCGCCGCACCGCGCCGAGATGTCTATTCAGGAAGTCGATGCGGGAAGGGTCCGCCACTTTTCCGTTCAGCACCTGATCGGGCGAGGCCATGCCGTTTTCCGTCACATAGATCGGCAGACCCTTGGTGTAGGTATCATGCACCCAGGTAATGAAATGGTGCAGACCTTCGGGATAGATCTCCCAGTTCATCTGCGTCTTGGGTAGCGGCCCCTCGATTTCCCTCAGCGCCGGGAACTGGCCTGAGCCGTCCGGCGCAATCAGCTTGCGTGTATAGTAATTGATACCGAGCCAGTCGACCGGCGTACCGATGATGTCGAAATCGTTCTCGAAGCCTTCCGGCATGTGGGGCCCAAGGCCTTCCAGCACGTCCTCTGGATAGGCCCTGTCGAACACGCCGCCCAGGAACCATCGATTGTAGATTCCATCGTAAAGGCGGGCTGCTCTTTTCGCCGCTTCGCTGTCATCGGCAGGTGCCGCATACTCGAAATTGGTGACGAGGCCGAGATCGCCCATGCCCAGAGCCCGCATGGCCTGCGTCGCACGCCCATGTGCAAGAAGCACATGATGCATGGCGCGCGCGGTGGCGCGAATATCGCGCAGGCCCGGCGCATGCTCGCCCATGAAATGGCTGAGCCAGGCCACACACCAGGGTTCGTTGACGGTGGCCGCCGTCGCCACCCGGTCACCGATGCGCTTCATCACCACTTCTGCATAATCGGCAAACCAGCCGGCAATGTCGCGGTTGCGCCAGCCGCCAAGATCGGCAAGCGGCGCCGGCAGATCCCAATGGTAGAGCGTGGCGAAAGGCTTCAGCCCCCGTGCCAGCATGCCGTCGACGAGACGGTCGTAGAAATCGAGCCCTTCAGCATTGGGCGCACCGCGCCCTTCCGGCAGGACACGCGACCAGGACGTCGAGAAACGATAGCAGTCAAAGCCGGCATCGCGCACCAGGTCCAGATCGCTTTCCCAGCGGTGGTAATGGTCGCAGGCCGTCGCCCCGTCCTCACCACGCACCGTATTGCCGGGGGTGGCGGCGAAGGTATCCCAATGCGATGTGCCACAGCCGCCAAACCGGCTACCCTCGATCTGGTAGCTCGAGGTCGCCGTTCCGAAGACGAAATCGTCCGGGAAATCCGCGCGGGAGAATTCAAGCTCCATGGTCTCCGTGTTGGTGGCGGACATGAGTATCTCCCGGGTTCGATCGTAGGTGTTCTGCTCGCCGTCAGCGGCGACGCGGCGGTGCGGTGGTCTGGCCGATCACAAAATCGGCCTCCCATAATTCGCTCTGCAACGGTCCCGCAGGATTCTCGATGCGCTCAAGCAGCATCTGGGCCACGCGCTTGCCCGCGTCGCGGATGGAGGATCGAACCGCCGTGAAATAAGGAATGTCAGGCGTCCTGCCCTTATAACCGGACTGCAGGAAGGAGAGGCAGTCATCGAAGGCGATGATCGACACGTCTTCGCCTGCACGCAGGCCGAGATCGGCCAGCGCCCGCGTCACGCCCATGGCGGGCAGAACGCTCGCCACGAGGATCGCTGTCGGCGGTTCTGCAAGGTCCATCAGTGCGCGTGTGGCGTGATAGCCATAGGGTTCAACCATGTCTGCACTGTGCAGCAGTTGCTCATCAGACACGATGCCCGCCTCCTCGAGCGCCACCTCATAGCCCTGCCTGCGCCGGTCCGCGAAGTTCATCGTTTCAAGTCCGTTGACAAGCGCAACGCGCTGATGTCCCAGATCGAGCAGGAACTTCGTGGCACGATGAAAGGCGCGGCGGTTGTTGACGTCCATCCAGCAATAGTCCGCTCCCTCCTCGTCGCTGCGCCCATGCACGACGAACGGAAGCCCTAGGGCATTGAGAAGGCCGATGCGGCTGTCACCGGTGAGCGGGCCATGGACCACCACGCCGTCCACACGCTGATCATCCACCAGATCGCGATAGACGCCCTCCTGCTCCTCAAGTGAGGCAAGCCGCAGCAGAATGTCGTAACCGTTCTCGCCGTAGACTTCGCCCGCGCCGGCGATGAAGTCGGCGAAATGCGGGTTGATCATGATATGTTCGGACAGACTTACCACATGGCCGATCATGCGCGACTTGCCTGTGGCCAGGCTCGCCGCGCTGGGGCTCGGGCGATAGTTCAGCCGCTCCGCCGCCTCTATCACCCGGACGCGCGTTTTCTCGGCCACCTCCGGAAAGCCATTGAGCGCCCGAGAGACGGTCGTCTGGGACAGTCCTAGAGCTTCCGAGAGCATCTTCAGATTGATCGCTTTACGGGCAGGCAACACATTTCCTTTTCAAAGCGCTTTAAAAAATTGGTGTCATAGCCTTTCAGGCAGATCAAGCCCTTCTCTCTCAAGGAGCAACAATTTCCAGAAAAACCGCCATTAAATCGGTATTTTTCCGAAATTTCGTCGACAGATGCCTTGTCCTCTTGACTCGCGAGCGTCACAGATTGATGCTGAACATATCCAAAGCGCTTTGAATTTTGTTTATATCGTTGTCATTGCGCCGGACCTGCAGAGACCCGAGGAGGAGCGGCCTTGCGCCGCAAAGTGGAGGAACCATGAAGACGTCCATGCTAATCGGCGCGCTTGCCCTGGCGCTGGCCGGCACCACCGCCGCCGTCACGACAGCCCGGGCCGCCGACCTGAAGTTCGCTCCGGGCGAGGATGCCCGCTTCAACTGGCAGAGTTTTGAGGATTTCAAGGCCGCAAACGACCTCTCCGGTCAGGAGATGAGCCTGTTCGGCCCCTGGCTCAGCGCCGACAAGGATCTGATCGAATCCGTTACCGCCTACTTCGAGGAGGCCACGGGCGCGAAGGTCAATTATTCGGGTTCCGATTCCTTCGAGCAGCAGATCGTCATCGACACACAGGCCGGCAGTGCACCGAATGTCGCCGTCTTTCCGCAACCGGGCCTCGCCGCCGACCTTGCCTCCAAAGGCCTGCTCGTGCCGCTCGGCAGCGACACCGCTGACTGGATGAAGGACAATTATGCAGCCGGTCAATCCTGGGTGGATCTTGGCACCTATGAGAATCAGGACGGGACCAAAGCTTTCTTCGCTTTTCCCTACAAGGCAGATGTGAAGTCCCTCGTCTGGTACGTCCCGGAGAATTTCGAGGATGCCGGCTATGAAGTGCCGCAGACCATGGAAGAGCTGAAGGCCCTCTCCGAGCAGATCGTCGCCGACGGCGAGACGCCCTGGTGCATTGGCCTCGGCTCCGGTGGCGCGACCGGCTGGCCTGCCACCGACTGGGTGGAGGACATGATGCTGCGCACACAGGCACCCGAGGTCTACGACCAGTGGGTAACCAATGAAATTCCGTTCAACGACGAGCGCGTCGTTGCTGCGATCGAGGAATTCGGCGCGTTTGCCCGCAACGACGATTATGTGGATGGCGGCGCGGGCGCTGTCGCCTCAACCGACTTCCGCGATAGCCCCAAGGGGCTCTTTGCCGTACCGCCCAAATGCTACATGCACCGGCAGGCATCTTTCATCCCGTCCTTCTTCCCGGAAGGGACACAGCTTGGCCGCGATGCCGACTTCTTCTACCTGCCGGCCTATGCAGGCAAGGACCTCGGCAAACCCGTGCTCGGTGCGGGCACGGTGTTTGCCATCACGAAGGAATCGGAAGTGGCGCGCGCCTTCATCGAGTTCCTGAAAACGCCCATCGCGCATGAAATATGGATGGCGCAGGCCGGTTTCCTGACCCCGCACAAGGGTGTGAACCCCGAGGCTTACGCCAATGATGCCCTTCGCAAACAGGGTGAAATCCTCACCAGCGCGACCACCTTCCGTTTCGATGGTTCCGACCTGATGCCCGGCAAGATCGGCGCCGGCGCGTTCTGGACCGGGATGATCGACTATGTCGGCGGCAAGTCGGCCGGGGATGTCGCCGGCGACATCCAGAAGGAATGGGACGCCATCAAATAGGCGCGAACATCTGACGAACCCGCCGCCCGAAGGCGGCGGGAAACGGCCAAACCGTGCACATGCGCCCCAGGAGGCAGTCATGGCAATTTCCTCGACCGAAACAGCCCCGCCCGCCGGCTCTCCCGGCCCCGGTGGTTTCCTTCTGAATCTGGCGATTGCACTCGTCATCATGGTGGCTGGCATCGTCTTCGCGGTGCTGTGTGCCGTCGCCGTCTTTGCCGCGCTCAACACGGTCCTCCCCGACATCAAGCTTGTCCAGGCGGTGCTGGTCATGGTGCTCGGCGTGGCGGCGTGTTTCGGCTATTTCTGGGGTTCCAACCGGCTGCTCGACGTAATCTACCCGCCCCGCGGCAGCCGGGTGGCCGAAAACATCAACGCGGCCAACGGCATCCGGCCGTGGCTGTTCCTTGGGCCCGCGGTTGTCATTCTCGGCATCTACCTGGTCTATCCGGTTATCAATTCGATCGTCCTGTCCTTCCACGGACCGAGCGGCGAGACCTGGGTCGGCGGGGCCAATTACGCCTGGCTCGCCAAGGATGCGGCCTTCCGCGAGAGCATGCGCAACAACATTCTCTGGCTCATCGTCGTGCCCGCCGCCGCCACCTTCTTCGGTCTCATCGCAGCCGCCCTGACCGACCGCATCGGCTGGGGCAATGTCGCCAAGAGCCTTATCTTCATGCCCATGGCGATCTCCTTTGTCGGCGCGAGCGTGATCTGGAAGTTCATCTATGATTACCGCGCCGAAGGCTCCGATCAGATCGGCATCCTCAACGCCATCGTCACCTTCTTCGGGGCAGAGCCGCAGGCGTGGATCACCATCCCCTTCTGGAACAATTTCTTCCTGATGGTCATCCTGATCTGGATCCAGACCGGTTTTGCCATGGTCATTCTTTCCGCCGCCCTCCGCGGCATTCCGGAGGAAACCATCGAAGCCGCCATCATCGACGGCGCTTCTCCATTTCAGATTTTCTACAAGATCAAGGTGCCGCAAATCTGGGGCACCATCGCCGTTGTCTGGACCACGATCACCATTCTGGTTCTCAAGGTGTTCGACATCGTACTGGCCATGACCAACGGCCAGTGGGGCAGCCAGGTGCTCGCCAACTACATGTTCGACTGGATGTTCCGCGGGCTCGACTTCGGCCGCGCTTCGACCATCGCGCTGGTCATCATGGCCATGGTTACGCCGATCATGATCTGGAACATCCGCGAAGCACGGAAGGACATGAAATGAGCACGCCCGTCGGTTCCCGGCCTGCACTCGCATGGGTCGTCAACATTTCCGTCATTCTGCTCGTGGCCCTGTGGACTCTGCCCACCCTCGGCATTCTCGTCTCATCGCTTCGCGACAAGGACCAGCTCGCCGTAAGCGGCTGGTGGACAGCCCTCACCTCTTCTGAACGCAACGTGGTCGCACGCGCAGCCCCGCCGGAAAACGCCACGCTGGAAGCCGGCCGCTACGTGCTCACGGGCAACGTATTCGAGGACGATAGCGGCAAGGCCGTCGGCTTCGGCATATCATCGCGCGAACCATCGGCCTTCGCCGTCGGCGAAAGCGCGGAACTGCGCGACGGCGGCACGCTCACCGTCGAGGCCAATGGCGACTACATCATCGCCTATGCCGAGCAGCCCGAACCCGGCCGCGGCCAGCGCATCTTCGTGAGTTCCGTCGAGCCGCCGCGCTTCACCACGGAGAACTACGAGAATGTCCTGTTCTCCGAAGGGCTCGGCAAGAGCTTCATCAACACGATGACCGTGACCATTCCAGCCACCGTCATCCCAATTCTGATAGCCGCCTATGCGGCATATGCCCTGGCCTGGATGGAATTTCCCGGCCGCGCGCTTCTGCTTGCCGCGATTGTCGGCCTGCTTGTCGTGCCGCTTCAGATGTCGCTCATCCCGCTCCTGCGCCTCTACAACACGGTCGGCATCGGCAAGTCATTCATCGGCATCTGGCTCGCGCATACCGGCTTCGGCCTGCCGCTCGCCATCTATCTCCTGCGCAACTACATGGCCGGCCTGCCGCGCGAAATCATCGAGAGCGCGCGCGTCGATGGCGCCTCGGATTTCGAAATCTTTCGCAAGATCATCCTGCCCCTGTCCTTCCCCGCGCTCGCCTCCTTCGCCATCTTCCAGTTTCTCTGGGTGTGGAACGACCTGCTCGTTGCCACGGTTTTCCTTGGCAACAATGAGGAACAGCTTGTGCTGACGGGTCGCCTGCGCGAACTGCTCGGCTCGCGCGGTGGCAACTGGGAAATCCTCACCGCCTCGGCCTTCGTGGCCATCGTGGTACCCATTCTCGTTTTCTTCGCATTGCAACGTTACCTGGTCCGCGGCCTTCTGGCCGGGTCCGTCAAAGGAGGCTGACCGCTCCCATGAATGTCCTGCACGATGTTCCCTTCGAACATGCCCCCGGAGCCATCAGCCGCCATGCGGAAGACACCGACTGGTGGCGCGGCGCGGTCATCTACCAGATTTATCCGCGCTCCTTTCAGGATTCCAACGGAGACGGGATCGGAGACCTGAAGGGGATCACCCAGCGCCTTCCCTACATCGCCTCGCTCGGTGTGGACGCGATCTGGATTTCACCTTTCTTCAAATCACCCATGCTCGACTTCGGATACGATGTATCGGACTACAGGGAAGTGGACCCGATGTTCGGCTCGCTGGCCGATTTCGATGCCATGATCACCGAAGCGCACCGGCTCGGTCTCAAGGTCATGATCGACCAGGTGATTTCCCACTCCTCCGACCAGCACCCGTGGTTCATGGAGAGCCGGCAGAACCGCACCAATCCGCGCGCAGACTGGTATGTCTGGGCCGACCCAAAGCCAGATGGCAGCCCGCCCAACAACTGGCTGTCGATCTTCGGTGGCTCGGCCTGGCAGTGGGATACGAGCCGCTGCCAGTACTATCTGCACAATTTCCTGGCCAGCCAGCCCGACCTCAACTTTCACAATCCGGACGTGCAGGATGCGCTGCTCGACGCGGTGCGCTTCTGGCTCGAGCGCGGTGTCGACGGTTTCCGGCTCGATACGATCAATTTCTATGTTCATTCGGCCGGTCTGGAAGACAATCCGCCGCTTAATCAGGACGAGCGCAACGCCTCAATCGCACCGGCGGTCAATCCCTACAATTACCAGGAGCATCTCTACGACAAGAACCAGCTGGAGAACCTGGAGTTTCTGAAGCGCTTCCGCGCCCTGCTCGATGAATTCCCCGGCACCACGGCCGTCGGCGAAGTGGGTGACGCGCAGCGTGGCCTCGACATCGTCGCCGAATATACGAGTGGCGGCGACAAGGTGCATATGTGCTATTCCTTCGATTTCCTCTCGCAGGAACCACTCACACCGAAGCGCGTGCGGGACGTCCTTGAGGCCTTTGAAGAGAAGGCTCCGGATGGCTGGTCATGCTGGAGTTTTTCCAATCATGACGTGGTCCGTCACGCCTCGCGCTGGGCCGACCAGGTGCACGACCGCGAAGCTTTCCTGAAGATGACGACAACACTGCTTCTGTCGCTGCGCGGCTCGGTCTGCTTCTATCAGGGAGAAGAGCTCGGTCTCACGGAAGCGGTGCTCGACTTCAGGGATCTGCAGGATCCCTACGGCATCCAGTTCTGGCCGACCTTCAAGGGGCGTGACGGCTGCCGTACGCCAATGGTCTGGTCGGAAACACAGGTCAATGCAGGCTTTTCGGCGGCAAAGCCCTGGCTGCCAGTCCCGCCGGAACATCTCCATCTGGCGGTCTCGGCACAGGACGGGCCGAACTCTCTCCTCGCTCATTATCGCCGGGCGCTTGCCTTCCGCGCCCGCCACCCGGTCTTCGCCAAGGGCGATATTGCGTTTCGCGATGCCGGCGAGGACGTTATCGTCTTCGAACGCTCGATGGCGGCGCATTCGATACTGGTGGCCATCAACATGACCGGTCATCCGGTTGAGCTCGCGTTCGATGCTGGAGCATACGCGACCATGCAGGACGCGGAAAGCAGCGGGGCCGCGGAAAACGGCATATTGAAGCTGCCGGCCTATGGATACTGGTTCGGCAGCAGGGGAGTGGGACAATGACGGCGCTCGACCTGAAAGACATCCACAAGAGCTACGGCGCAACCCGTGTCATTCACGGCATCGACCTGAAGATCGAGGATGGGGAGTTCGTCGTCTTCGTCGGTCCTTCGGGCTGTGGCAAGTCCACCCTGCTGCGGATGATCGCCGGGCTGGAAAACATCACCGGCGGTGACATGTTCATAGGCGGCCAGCGCGTCAACGACATACCGCCCTCACAGCGCGGTATCGCCATGGTGTTTCAGTCCTACGCGCTATATCCGCATATGACAGTCTACGACAACATGGCCTTCGGCATGAAGATTGCCAAAGCGCCGAAGGAGGAAATCGACAAGCGCGTGCAGGCGGCTGCCGACATCCTCCAGTTGACGCCCTATCTCGACCGGCTGCCAAAGGCGCTGTCAGGCGGTCAGCGCCAGCGGGTCGCCATCGGACGCGCCATCGTGCGCAATCCGAAAGTGTTCCTGTTCGACGAGCCACTCTCCAATCTGGATGCAGCGCTGCGTGTCGCCACGCGCATCGAGATCGCCAAGCTGAAAAGCTCCATGCCTGAAACCACCATGATCTATGTCACGCATGACCAGGTGGAGGCCATGACGCTTGCCGACCGCATCGTGGTTCTGTCGGCGGGTCGCATCGAACAGGTGGGAGGCCCGATCGAGCTCTACGAAAAGCCGGCCAACCTGTTCGTCGCCCGCTTCATCGGCTCACCGGCCATGAACATCCAGCCTGCCCGAATCGCGAAGACGGGCGGTGAGACGGTTGTCAGCCTTGCCGGGCGCGAAACCGTGGTGCCAATCCCCTCGCCTGAAACACTCTCCGGGGCGCCGGTCCATTTCGGTGTGCGCCCGGAAGATATGCGGATCGCGGAGGACGACGACTTCCTCTTCGAGGGCGACGTGCACTTCGTCGAACGCCTTGGAGAAGTGACAAATGTTTACATGAATGTGAAAGATGTGGATGACGCGGTGGTGGTGAAGGTGGCCGGTGTCCAGAAATACGCCAAGGGCGACCGGCTGCGCATCGCTGCGGCCCCGGAAAAGATGCATCTTTTCACCGAAGAGGGACGCTCGCTCCTCCATATCTGAGACATTTTAACCGATTTGAGGATTTCTTGACCCGAATCGAAAGCTTACCTAACCATAAGCGGGTGACTGGGGGGCAGCCAAAAATCCACACCGGATCTGCTCTCTTGTGCTGCCCGTTTTGAAGTGACCGGTTTCGACCTTTTCACCATCATCTCACTTGGAGCGGGCAAATAGCGGGCCTCGTATTGCGTATCCGCGAACCCTAAAGCACCAGCCATCCGGCGGTGCGGATCTGCGGTGAGACCGAATGGCGACTGAGACGAAAGAGAAACGCAGTGCCCGGCAGTACAAAGCCGCATCGCGGCGCGACGTCTCCAGCCTCGCGCGCGCTTATTGCCGTTCCGGCAAAAACGTTTCCTACCTGATCGCTGAGGCTGCGCCGGACAGCGCCACCGGAATGGCAAGCATCCTGGTCTCCAACTGGAGTTTCGACACCATCGAGGATGTGGGCCTCAATGCCATCACGCGCCTTGTCGAAAGTCCCATTTCGACATTTCCCGGTGCAGTTCCCAGCGGCTGGCACCCGCTTGCGCTTGCGGCACTCGTCGCCTGTGACGAGGTTGCACACCTTTCGCTTCACGAACAGCAGGAAGTGTTCCTCCTCAAGCTCCCCTCGGGCAAGAAGCGCTACATTGCCCTGATTTCGGCCGATGAGGCCGATGCACTCGACACAGCAGAGCTCCAGCGCCTGCAGATGGGGCTGTGTCACCTGCTTTCCGGTTACAAAGCAAAGACAAATCCGATCGGCGAGCCGCTCTCCGAGCGCGAGCGCGAATGTCTTTACTGGGTTTCCGAAGGAAAAACCGCCGATGAGGTCTCGCTCATCATCAACGTGTCATCGAACACTGTGAACAGTTACGTCGCTCACGCGATCCACAAGCTGGCAGCGAAAAATCGCGCGATGGCAATTGCGACGGCCATTCGCAACGGCCTCATATAGAATGGTGGATTGATGACGCTTTCGGACATGGCAGTCGAGCTGCAGGAGCTCACCGAAAGCATCAGCGCCGCCCGATCTCATCTCTATCTGGTCAATGGTCTTGGGAAACCAAGGCTGACTCCCTGTCTGGAGCAGACGGACACGCAGAGCCACACTGAAGCTCTCGAACTCGCCGGTCGATTAAGCAAGCGCTTCGTGGACAAGCTGTCCGAAACGTTCCACCCGCTTCTCTGGGGCATCGCCATGCCGGAAGAAACTTTTGGAGTGCATTGGGAGGAGATTCCACCGCTTGAGGGGGAAAGGGGCCTGGTACTGCCGCTTGCAACGGACCAGCGGCATCATGGTGCCATCTTCTTTCTCGGCGGAGGAATCTGCCTGGAGCGCGACGCATTGCTCGATCTCCATAGCCGGTGTCACGCCCTTTTCACCCGGTTTCTGGAGCACGATCCGCTTCCCGGCGGAACCAGCGGCCCGGCCATATCGAGGCGTGAACTCCAGTGCCTGAAACTCACCGCGAACGGCCTGACCAGCGATGAAATTGCAAAGCGGCTGGGGCTTTCGGTGCACACCGCCAATCAATATCTGGCAAACACCACTCAGAAACTGAACGCGGTCAATCGTGTCCACGCGGTTGCCAAGGCGCTGCGCAAAGGCCTCATCGATTAGGTCCCGGACCTTCTGATATCATCTCAAGGGACACGAGGCGGCAACCGTCCACGGGCCCGCGCTGCTATCCGTTGATCAACGGTCTTTCCGTGCGCACGATGCGCGAAGCCTGCAGGGTGTCGGCGAGATAGCGCGAGTTCGCTTCCGGATCGTCCGAGGGGTTGTCGAAGGCCACATAATTGACCTCCACGCCGGCATTGTCGGCACTCAGCTCCAGCGTGAAATAAACCGTCGCCCCCTGCGGGCGAAGCTCAAGGTCAAGCGATATGCGAGGGCTCCCCCCCCATGTCACATGCGCGTCGCATCCGTGGCCAAGCCGCAATGTACCCGGCATGAAATACAGTTCCGCAGCCGACTCCACGATATCGGCTACGCTCGCCAGGCTCTCCAACCGAATGAAAGCGATGTAGTCGGCCACGTCTATAAGACGCAACTCGTTGGCCACCGCGCGAATGGCGTTGGCAACGATAATTTCTCGAGCAGGCGAATGCGGCTGCTTGTCCATAGTGTATCCCTGCTGACTACGGTCTTTCACCGGTTCTGTAGATGCGGCGGATCAGCTCCGCCACGGCCTTGTAGAACTGTGACGGAATCAAATTATCAACCGAAACTTGTTTGTACATGGAGCGCGCGAGCACCGGTTCCTCGAAGACAGGAATGTTGTGCTCCGTGGCGATCTCCCTGATCCTGAGCGCGATGAGATCCTGCCCCTTTGCCACGACAACGGGCGCTGCATCTTCATCCCGTCGATAGCGAAGCGCGATGGCGAAATGGGTCGGGTTGGCGATCACGAGCGTCGCCTGCGGCACGGCCGACATCATGCGCTGGCGGGCGCGATCACGCGCAAGCGAGCGCAGCCGCGCCTTGACGATCGGATCACCTTCGGTCTGCTTGTGCTCGTCCTTCACCTCCTGCCTCGTCATGCGCAGGTCCACCCGCCACTGATGACGCGACCAGAAAAGATCGGCGACGGCGATAACCGCGACCACCAGGGTCACGACCACAAGGCTCTGAACCGCGATGTCGCGGATGACGGACGTGAATTCCACCGGATTGGTGATCATGCCGGCGAGGAGGCGGGTCTCGGCCTCGCGCATCGCCAGAACCAGAAAACCACCTGCCACGATGATCTTTCCCACTGATTTTGCGAATTCGACGAAGCCTTTGGCACCAAAAATCCGGCTCCAGCCCTCTTTCAGCGAGATTCGTGAAAGTTTCGGCTTGATCCGGTCGAGCACAAAGCGCGGCGTGTTCTGCAGCACGGATGCGGCAACGCCAGCCGCCACGAGCAGAAGCATGACGATGCCGACAACCTTTGCGATCTCCATGAAAACGAGCTGGTAAATCGCCATCGCATCGGAGCGTGTTTCAAGCGACCAGCCATCCGCCCGCTCAAGAAAGATGGACAGGAAGCTGCCAAGCCGCACCGCGCTGTCCTGCGCGAAGAAGATTGTGAATGTCAGAATGGCAAGAAAGGAAGCAAAAACCGGCGCCTCTTTTGAAAAGGGCAATTGGCCCTTGTCGATAGAGTCACGGATCTTCTTTTCCGTTGCCTCTTCTGTCTTGCTTTCCTTGTCGGCACCTTCCGCCATCAGGACCTTCGCTCAGACGATTGAAGATGTGGTCGCCCGGCTCCGCGGGATCGCGCGCCGGGCTTCTCCTTCCGAAACCGTCAGGCGGCTTCCTGCTGCTGCATGCTGGGCAGGACAAAACTACCCTGCTGCGCGAGCTGAACCGCACTCGCGGAGATGCGTCTCCGGGCCTGCATGATGTCGGCCTCCTGCACGTCCTCCGAACCGGAGCTGAGCTCGGCTTCGATCATGCGGCGCGTGCGCTGGCCCAGTGCCGAGAGGACAGCCTCCACGGTATCCTCCGGCGCGTTTCGAAGTGCCAGCGTGACAAGCTCGCTCGACAGGCCGTCGAACAGCGCAACACGCGCCTTCTGGTCGAGCAGCACGATCTCCTCGAAGCTGAAAAGCTGCGAGCGGATCGCCTTCACGTCGCTTGTGCCTGTCAGCTCCAGATCGTGAATGACCTCGTCCGCCTGATCCTTGTCGAGTTCGTTCAGCAGCGAGGCGACACGTGCGAGTCCGACAGCGGAATCCTTGCCCGCGCGCATGTTGCGCAAAAGGTCACTCATCCGGTTTTCAATAAGCTTCTTCGCCTGCACCGGCATTTCACCCGTCGCGGCCATGCGGCTGACGACGGAGGTCCGCAGGTTCTTGTCCAGGCTCACCAGAACCTTGGCCGCGATGGACGAAGAGATACCGCTTAGAATGGCCGCGATAACCTGCGGGTGTTCCGCCGAAATCAATTCGATCAATTCTTCAGCCGGCAGCTTCTCAAGTTCCGCCCAGACCTCCTCTGCCTCGCTGGCGACCGGCGCATTGCGCCCCATGAGAAGGTTCATCTCTTCTTCGGAAAGGGTTTCATTGAGGATCGTGTCGATGCTGTCCGCAGAATCGAGCAGGCCGGCCCCTTCAGTGAACTCGCTCTCGAATTCGCTGACCACCTTCTCCAGCTCCGCCTGCGGAATTGTCCGCAACAGGCGTGCCCCTTCCATGAGCGCCTTGAGTTCGTCCTGCTTGAAGAACTTCAAGAGCCGCCCCGCCGAGGGCTTGCCCATGGCCACGAGAATGGTGGCTGCCTTCTGTGCCTGTGTCAGAGCCAGAGCTTCAGTCATGACCGATCCGACCTTTCTATCCGCAATCCGTTATCCGCGTTATTCAGCAGATGCCTTGCCGGCGATTTCAGTGAGTTTCACACCGAAGCGTGACGGATCGTCATCGACCAGCGTAATCTCGCCACGCGCGATGCGCCGGCCGTTCACCACGATCTCCACCGGTTCGCCGACACGCCGGTTGAGCGACACCGTCGAACCCTTTTTCAGGGCCATGAGCTGCGATACCGGCATCTCGGCACTGCCCAGTACAATCTGGACCTCAACCGGGATGCTCATGACCAGGTCTGGATTTCCCGAAAAGGAATCGACCCTTTCACGCGCACCGGGGCTATCCTCGTGAAGAACGTCCTTGAGTTCCTCAATCGCCTTGTTGAGCTCTTCCTCGCCGTTTTCCTGCGGCTCAGGCTCGGCATTCGTCATCGTCATTCTCCTTCACCGCCTTTCCGGCACATCATTGCGCCAGAAGTCCCTCGACGACATCCTTGCGGGCGTCGAAGGGTTGTTTGATCCGCACCGTGTAGTGATGTCCGGCCTTTCCGAAGTCACACGTGAACACCGTCTTGTCGCGCACGGCGAGCCGCGCCTCAGGCTGCGCGCCGTCGCCAAACTCGATCACCTGACCTTCGTGAAGCGATGCGAGTTGTCCAAGCGCCATGCGCATCAGCGGAATGGTCGCTTTGAGGCGCACATTCGAGCGCATGACCTCATCGCTGAACCGGTTGTGCCAGTCGGCCGCCTTCGCATTCTGCTGGCGCTTGTCGTCCGTCTCGGTGTCGCGCGTTTCAAGCAGCAGCCGCTGCGGCATCCATGCGGTCAAAAGGCCGCCCTGCTCTTCCCCGCCAACGGCAAACCGTATCCGCACACCCGGACCGTCACGCACGACGAAGCGGCGAAAATCCGCACCCGCCAGCACCGTGGGCATCTGCAACCGCAGACCGAGGGAACGGGCGCCTTTTCCGTTCAGCGCCTTTGCGAAGAGCTCGAAAGCATGGGCCGCCACATCACGCTCGATGGCAGAAGGCGGGCGCTCGACCGGAACCGCCGGCAGCTCGGGATTGCCGCCGAACATCGCGCCGACGAGCAGGGATATGGCCGTGGGGTCGAGCCGCATGGTCAGCGCGTCTCCGGAAACTTCTCCAGGAACGACCACCAGCGCGTCGCAGCAATCGGGCTGGGGCTTCAGCTCCGCAAGCCGCACGATCTCCACATCAACCAGATCCACCGCGATCGGTGTCGGCAGCTTTTCTTCCAGGCTTTCCATCACGCGCGGCAGGGCCCGTGTCGCACAGGAGCGCGCCGCCTCGACCACCTTTCGCGGATCTCCGGTGGCGCCCACCAGCCGCTCCACGACCAGCGCACGCATCAGTTCTGGGTCTTCCGTCAGCGCCATGATCGGCTGTTACTCCGTTGATCCTGCTGCATCACGCGGCCTGCTTTTCGCCACCGGCATTCATGGTGCTCTGCTCGACCGCATCGATCGTCGGCCGGTCATAAGCGGAAATGGTCTTGCGGCCGAACTCAAGCGCCACC
Organism: Nitratireductor lacus; assembly: GCF_056431025.1. Taxonomy (NCBI): domain Bacteria; kingdom Pseudomonadati; phylum Pseudomonadota; class Alphaproteobacteria; order Hyphomicrobiales; family Phyllobacteriaceae; genus Nitratireductor; species Nitratireductor lacus. The sequence continues at coordinate 95,664 of NZ_JBWKMB010000012.1, forward strand.
TGCGGCAGCGAGCCGTTCATGTAGGCAAGCAGCGTCTGCTTCACGATGACGTAGAGCCGGTTCTTCTTTTCGCGCACGATCTTGATCTTGGTCGCGATCGGGCCGACCACCGCATAGGACATGAAGATGCCCAGGAAGGTGCCCACAAGCGCGGCGCCGACCAGACCACCCAGTATCTCGGGCGACTCGTTGATCGCGCCCATGGCCTTGATGACGCCCAGCACGGCAGCCACGATGCCGAGCGCCGGCAATCCCTCGGAGACGGCGACAAGTGCATTGTACGATTTCAGCTTGTCGCGGCGGATGGTCTGGATTTCTTCATCCATCAACGCTTCGATCTCGAAGGGCCGGGCATTGCCGATAATGATGATACGGCAGTAATCGCAGATGAAATTGGTAAGATCCTTGTTTTTCAGGATCGTCGGATAGGTCTGAAAGATCGCGGATTCTTCCGGGTTGTCGATATGGGCTTCAACCTCGCTGCGCGACTTGGTTCGCAATTCCCGCATCAGGCTGTGCAGGACACCGAGCGTCTCGAGATATTCGGTTTCCTTCGGAACCGCGCCCTTGAATGCCTCGACACAGGCCTTGCCGGCGTCTTTCACGGTCGACATGGGGTTAGCGACCAGAAACGTGCCGAATGCCGCGCCGCAGATGATCACGAATTCCCACGGCTGGAAAAGCACGTCCACATGCCCGCCCATTGCCATATAGCCGCCGATCACGCAGCCGAGCGTTACCACCAGTCCAACAAGAATACCCATCTATACCGCCATCTTTTATAGGCCTCTCCTCCTGTGTATCCGCCGTGGCTTGCGTGAGGCTTGAATGCCGAAAGTCTGCGCGAAAGCCTCGCGCAAGATAGGCGAACTAGGGTTGCGCAACCGAAGATGGCGGAGGGTGCGCCTTGATCAACACGTTCACGAGCTACAACCTCATCAACCGCGACCTGTCGCGGTCGCTGGAGCGCGTGCAGTCGCAGCCCATGGTGCAGCGCGAGACCGAATATTATCAGGAGAACATCGGCCGGGTGACCTCCATTGAGGAGTTCGTCAATAACGACCGCCTCTTCCGCTATGCCATGAAAGCACACGGGCTGGACGACATGGCCTACGCCAAGGCGTTCATGGTGAAGGTTCTGGAGGAGGGCATCAGCGCCCCCGACAGTTTCGCCAACAAACTGACCGACAAGCGCTATGTCGAATTTGCCCGCACCTATAATTTTGCGGCCGGTGGCGCCGACACCACCAACTACAATCCGGCGCAGAAGGGAACGGTCGACAAATATCTCACACGCGCCATCAAGAACGGCACGGCACCGAACGATCCCGCACTGATCGGCAGCATCAACAACTATCTGGCGAAAATACCCGACATCAAATCCGTCGATGATCTGATGGGCGACCAGGAAATGCTGACCTTCGCGCTCATGGCGCATGGGTTCGAGGTGGACGAAGTGATCGACCTCAAATTCCTGCGCTCGGTTCTGGAGGGCGGCATCGATGATCCCGAAAGCCCCGCAAACCAGACCGAAGACAAGCGCTACAGGGCACTCGCGGAAGCCTTCAATTTCGCCCGCTACGGCGAAGACGCGACCACCTACAACATCGCAAACAACCTCGCCGTCGAACGCTATGTGCGCCAGACGCTCGAAGAAGACGCAGGCAGGGAAAACGAGGGCGTGCGGCTGGCGCTCTATTTCCAGCGCAAGGCCCCCGAATTCCGCTCCTACTACGAACTGCTCGCTGACAAGGCCATTGCCCAGGTGGTGCGCACTGCGCTCGGTTTCCCCGCAGCGCTGGCCCAGGCCGACATCGACAAGCAGGTCGAGATGATCAGGGAACGCATCGACATCGCGGATTTTCGGGATCCGGAGAAGCTGGAGGACTTTCTGAAGCGCTTCACCACCATGTGGGAGCTTGAAAACCCGACCAGCTCCCAGCAGACCTCCATCGCCGCGCTGTTCAGTCAGCCGGCGGAGTTCGGCATCTCCACCGACATGCTTTTCACCATTGCGCAGCTGAAGAGGTAAGAGACCCCATGCAGACCGGACTCTACGTCGCCCTGTCCTCCCAGGTGGCGCTTGAAAAGCGCCTTGGAACACTGGCCGACAACGTCGCGAATGCCGGTACGGTCGGCTTTCGCGCCACATCGGTAAACTTCCGCGACATGGTCAATGGCGACGGCCCGGATTCTGTCTCGTTTGCCGCACCCGGCACACCCAGCATTGCCATCCATGCGGGCGGCCTGCGCGAAACGAAAAACCCTTTCGACTTCGCAGTACAGGGCGATGCCTGGTTCGCGCTCGAGACGCCGGCCGGCACAGTCGTCACGAGGGATGGCCGCTTCACCATGCGCGAGACCGGCGAACTGGTCAGCATAGACGGGCACCCGGTGCTCGACGCCGGCGGCGCGCCGTTGCTGCTCGATCCCCTTGCCGGTCCGCCTGAGGCAAGCGCCGATGGCACGCTGCGCCAGAATGGCCAGCTGGTCGGCGCCATCGGCCTCTACGCCTTCGCCCCCTCGCAGGACTATGCGCGGTTCGGCAACTCCGGCTTCGTTGCCAATGATCCGCAACCGGTGATCGACCAGCCGGATGCGGGCGTGGCGCAGGGTTTCGTGGAAGAAGCCAACGTCAACCCGGTTCTCGAAATGATGAACCTTATTGAGGTGCAGCGCACCTTTGAACACGTCTCGGCGCTGATGAGCGATAGCGACACCGCGCTGAAAGATGCCATCAAACTGCTGGGCGCATGAGAGAAGCCATGACAGAACCCGCAGTGCCAGCCTCACCGCCGAGGGAAACCGTGCTCACGGCACTGGAAGAAGCCTATCGGCGCATCGCGGGCGATGAGCGTTTTCTCATCCGGCATGGCGGACGCGTCAGCGAAGTTTCTCCCACGCATTATAGCGTGCGCGGCCTGTCTGAAACGGCAAGGCTCGGTGATCTGGTATCGCGACACAATCGCAAGGGCGGCATTGCCGGTGCGGGCGAAGTGGTGCGCATCGCGCAGGACGGTGTTCTCGTCGCGCCTTACGAAGAAGCCGGTTCTGTCGGTCTTGGCGAAGCCGTGTTCAACCGTGGACAACTCGATCTCGCGCCCGCCCCGTCCTGGCGCGGCAGGGTCGTCGACGCGCTTGGTCGCCCCGCCGATGGGAAACCCGCTCCCGCTGGCGGACCTTCAGTCTCCGGCTTCGCCCCCGTCACACCGCCGGCCATGCAACGGCAGCGTGTTTCGGAAGCGTTCCGGACAGGCGTTCGGGTCATCGACATCTTCACCCCGCTTTGCCATGGGCAGCGGCTCGGCGTTTTCGCCGGTTCCGGTGTCGGCAAGTCCACGCTTCTGTCCATGCTGGCCAACGCGGATGCGTTCGACACGGTGGTGATCGCGCTGGTAGGAGAACGCGGGCGTGAGGTCCGTGAATTTCTCGAAGACACGATCGGACCGCAGGGCATGGCCAAATCGGTGGCTGTGGTCGCCACCAGCGATGAAAGCGCCATGATGCGCAGACGAGCACCGGATACAGCCATGAGCATCGCGGAGTACTTTCGCGATCGCGGTGACAAGGTGCTGCTCATTCTCGATTCCATCACGCGCTTTGCCCATGCCCTGCGCGAGGTCTCCATCGGGGCCGGCGAGCCACCCGTGGCGCGCGGCTACCCGGCATCGGTGTTCACCGAGCTGCCGCGCCTGCTCGAACGCGCCGGGCCCGGCGAAGCCGGCCGCGGATCCATAACCGCCATACTGTCCGTCCTTGTCGACGGCGACGATCATAATGATCCCGTCGCCGACGCAGTACGGGGCATTCTTGACGGTCACGTCGTGCTCGACCGCGCAATCGCCGAACAGGGACGCTTTCCACCCGTCAATCCGCTGGCCTCTATCTCGCGCCTTGCCGATCGCGCCTGGAAACCCGACGAAAAGCGCCTCGTAACCCGGCTGCGCTCCATGATCGCCCGCTTTGAAGACACACGCGACATTCGCCTGCTCGGTGCCTATCAGCCTGGAAACGACGCGGAACTCGATCAGGCGGTCCGCCAAATTCCGCTGATCTACGATGCCCTTACCCAGTCGCCGAACGATCCACGTTCGACTGATCCCTTCACGGATCTGGCGATGAAACTGAAAGCCGGAGAACCGGTACAATGACGCTGAAACTGGCCAGTCTTGAACTGCCGGACGGGCGGCGAACCGAACCGAACCCGACCGCCGCACCCGTTGTCGAGGCTCCTCTGCCTTCGCGACGATCCGCATTTCTTCCACGTCGCCTTGAAAAGGCGAGCGCCCTGCACAAGCCGGGCAGCAGCCGGAGTGACTGGATGATCATGCTCGGCGGCATTGGGCTTGCCGCCGTCTGTGCCATGTTTCCCTGGTATATCTTCTTCAATCAGGAACAGTTTGGCGTTCGCCCCATGACATTTGCCGGCCGCCCCTCCCCGCAGGGGCCGTCACGCGAGGCTCTGCCTGCCCTGGTCGGCGCACGCATTCCCTCCCAGATGATCCCGCTGCCACAGGTCGACTACACCTCCACCGGCACGGTCGACCGCACACCGACCGGGGTGCTTGAGGATCAACCCTTCCCCGGCGATGAGCCGGGCTTCCGCCTGGTACACGCGGTCGGGGGGCGCGCCATGATCGAAGATGAAGACGGCTACTGGCTGGTCCAGCGCGGTTCACGCCTGCCGGATGGCAGCCGTGTCGCCCAGATCGTTTGGAAAAACGGGCAGTGGGAAATGATCACGACGCGCGAACTGGTGATCAGGGTATCTGCCGAAGACGGAACGTAAGGCCCGCACAAGACTGGCTGCCTAAAGTGCCGTTCAGGATGTTTGCATAGACCGAGAGACCTGCCTGATGCAGCCCGTCAACCTGTTCGATCTCGCCACCCAGCAGGCGAAATGGCTTTCCGTCCGTCAGACGACGGTGGCGAGCAATGTCGCCAACATCAACACGCCCGGCTACAAGGCGCTTGAGGTCGAGCCGTTCGAAAATGTTCTGAACGGCTCGCGGGTGGCTTTGAAGAGCACCAATCCGAACCATCTGCAATTTGGCGCGACCAACGCTTCTTTCGCCGTCGGCAGTACCGATGACCCGGCCGTGCTGCCCTCGGAGAACACGGTGAAAATGGAAAACGAACTGGCCAATGCAGGTGAGGTTCGTCGCTCGTTCGAGCTCAACACGGCCATCGTCAAGGCCTTTCACCGCATGCTCATGAACACATCGAGAGGATAATCCGTGGACCCGCTTTCCGCATCCCTGAAAGTCGCCGCATCCGGCCTGCAGGCGCAGTCCGAGCGCATGCAGGTGGTTTCGGAAAACCTGGCAAACGCCAAGTCGACCAGCGACATTCCGGGCGGAGATCCCTATCGCCGCAAGACGATCAGCTTCGTCGCCGAGCTCGACCGCAATATCGGCGGCAGCGTCGTCGAGGTTGGATCGGTTGCCCGCGATCCCACCGAGTTCACCCTTGAGTTCAACCCCGGTCACGAGGCGGCGGACGAGCGCGGCTACGTCAAGATGCCGAATGTGAACGTGCTGATCGAGATGGCCGACATGCGCGAGGCCAACCGCGGCTATGAAGCGAACCTGCAGGTCATCAAGCAGGCGCGCGAACTCATTTCCATGACCATTGATTTGATGCGGAGCCAGTCATGATTCCTCCAGTCGGCAGCATTGCCCCTTCGACCCTGACGGAAGCCACCGGCATTCAGCCGGCACGCCAGGCCCCCGCCTCCGAAACCGGAGAAGCCTTCAGCGCCATGCTGGGCGAAGCAGCCGCCAATACCATGGCAAGGCTCAACCACGCCGAGGGTGTCTCGCTGAAGGCACTTCAGGGCGAAGCCGAAACCCGCGAAGTTGTGGATGCGGTCATGAGTGCCGAGCAGGCGCTGCAGGCAGCGATCGCCGTCCGCGACAAGCTCGTCACCGCGTATCTCGACATCAGCCGCATGGCCATCTGAGGAGCCTGATTGATGAAAGCCCTGTCGATCGCCGCCACCGGCATGAGCGCCCAGCAGCTCAATCTTGAAGTCATCGCCAACAACATCGCCAACATCAACACGACCGGCTTCAAGCGCGCACGCGCCGAGTTCTCGGATCTGCTCTATCAGACCGAGCGCATGCAGGGCGTTCCCAGCCGCGCCAACCAGGCCATCGTGCCGGAGGGCGCAAATGTCGGCCTCGGCGTCAAGGCCGCGGCTGTCCGCAACCTGCATATCCAGGGGCCGATGAACAACACCGGCAACAAGCTGGATGTCGCGCTGGTCGGCAAGGGCTGGTTCGAGATCGAAGGCACTGATGGCGAGCCGCTCTATACGCGCGCCGGCTCCTTCAACACCAATGCGACAGGCCAGCTCGTCACCACCCAGGGCTACAACGTGAACCCGGCAATCGTCATTCCCGAAGATGCCGTGGAGGTCGTGATCAACAAGACCGGACAGGTTTTTGCGCGGATCGACGGGCAGGCAGAGCTTCAGGACCTGGGTCAGCTCACACTTGCCAACTTCGCCAATGAAGCCGGCCTCGACCCGATTGGCGACAATCTGTTCCGCGAGACTCCCGCTTCGGGAGCCGCCATTCAGGGCGTGCCGGGCGATCCGGGCTTCGCCGTCATCGAGCAGGGCTATCTCGAGGGCTCCAATGTGGACCCCGTAAAAGAAATCACAGAGCTGATCTCCGCGCAGCGCGCTTACGAGATGAATTCAAAGGTCATCCGCGCGGCCGATGAAATGGCTGCAACCGTCACCCAGTCGATCCGGTAGGTTCGCATGAAACGGCACACCCTCCTCTCCGCGCTCATCCTCGCACTGGCCAGCTTCGTTGCGACCGGCCTTCCGGCTGCGGCGCTGGAGCAGGCGGTGGTGTCTACCCGCGTCATCTATCCCGGCGAAACCATCTCCGTAGACGCGCTTGACGAGGTGGTTCTGCGCCGCCCGCCACGCGGCAACACGGCGATTGCCCGGATGCTGGAAGACATTGACGGCAAGGTCGCCCGGCGCACGCTGCTTCCGGGCCGTCTCATCCCCATCAGCTATGTCCGCGATGCCTATCTGGTGGAAACCGGCAGCCCCGTCACCGTGACCTTCAGCGAAGGCCCCCTCGTCATTTCCCTGCGCGCGGTTCCGCTTCAGGCGGGTGCCGCCGGCGACATGATCCGGTTGCGCAACATCGAGAGCGGCCGCACCTTCACGGGTGTGGTGCTGGCTGACGGAAGCGTTCAGGTCGGTGCCATATGATGTCTCGCCTTTTCCTTTCAGTCCTGATGGCGCTGACGCTGGCCCTGCCGGCCGGCGCCGCATCGCGCATCAAGGACATTGCCATGCTGCAGGCCGCACGCGACAACCAGCTTGTCGGCTACGGCCTGGTGATCGGTCTGCAGGGCAGCGGCGACAGCCTGCGCAACTCGCCCTTCACCGAACAGTCCATGCGCGCGATGCTTGAAAATCTCGGCATCGCGTCGGAAGGTGGCCGCGCCCGCGCAAAAAACGTTGCCGCCGTCATCGTCACCGCAAACCTCCCGCCCTTCGTGCAGTCGGGCGCACGGATCGACGTCAGCGTCTCCTCGCTGGGCGACTCGACATCGCTCGCCGGCGGCACGCTGGTGATGACGCCCCTTCGCGCCGCCGATGGCGAGATTTACGCCGTGGCACAGGGGTCCGTCATCGTTTCCGGTTTCAGCGCCCAGGGACAGGCAGAAACACTGACGCAGGGCGTGCCGACCTCGGGCCGCGTGCCCAATGGCGCCATCATCGAGCGCAAGGTCGAGGCTTCCATGTCCGACAGCGCAAGCCTTGTCCTGCAATTGCGCAACGCGGATTTCTCAACGGCCGTGCGCGTTGCAGACGCGATCAACACCTATACCGGCTCACGTTTCGGTGCCCGGCTTGCCCAGGAAGAGGATGCCCGCACGATCCGCATTCGCCGGCCCAAGGGCATCTCTTACGCCCGCTTCTACGCCGAGATCGAAAACCTGATGGTGGAGTCCGACGGTCCGGCCCGCGTTGTGGTCGACGAGCGCACCGGCACCGTGGTCATCGGCAATGACGTCCGCATTTCCCGCGTTGCCATAAGCCACGGCACGCTCACCGTGCGCATCACCGAGACGCCGCGTGTGGTCCAGCCCGAGCCGTTCTCGCGCGGCGAGACTGCGATCGAACCCTTTACCGAAATCGAAGCCGACCAGCCCGATGCCAATGTGGCGCTGCTGGACGGTCCCAATCTGCAAACCCTCGTTTCCGGCCTCAATCGGCTGGGCGTGAAGCCCGATGGCATCATTGCGATCCTTCAGGGCATCAAGTCCGCCGGTGCGCTTCAGGCCGAACTCGTGCTGCAATAGGTGCGCCGCATGTCACGCCGGACCCGATTGAAGAAAACCGCCTCCGCCGCGTTCGCCGGTCTCGTTTTCGCTACGCAGATTGCGCCGCTCCATGCGCTGGCGGCAGACAATCCTGCCAGCATGAAGCCGGACGAGGTGGAACGTTTCTGCGCCAATATTGCCGACGCCGCGCGGGACCGCCGCTATGCGCTCCAGGCCATGGAACTGAAAAAGCTCAGGGGCGAAGTGGACGAACGTATCGCCGCACTTGAGCAGAAGCGCGCCGACTATGAAGGCTGGCTTCAGCGTCGCAACGTCTTCCTGGCGCAGGCAGAGGCCGGCATCGTGGAGATCTACGCCTCCATGCGGCCCGATGCTGCCGCCGAGCGCCTTGCGGAAGTCCGTGTGGAGCTTGCCGCCGCAATCCTGATGAAGCTCGAACCGCGCACGGCGGGCATCATCCTCAATGAAATGAACAGCAAATCCGCAGCGACACTGACGACCATCATCGCCAGCGCCGCGCGTCCGGAGGACCCGACATGACGTTCCGGCCCGTATTTCTCCTGCCGCTGGCCTTCGTTGCCGGCTGTTCGCAGTCGCTGAAGGAGATCGGAAAGGAACCGGCCATGACTCAGGTCGGTGCCACAATCGATCCGGAAGTGATGGCTGCCTACAACTACCCCAAGCGTCCCGCCCCGGCGCTCACGCGCTATTCTCTTTGGGACGACAAGCAGAGTCGGCTCTTCACAGATCCGCGCGCGCTCAATGTCGGCGACATTCTGACCGTCGAAATCTCGATCAACGACAAGGCACGTTTCAAGAACGAATCCGAGCGCTCCCGCGATGCGGCGCGCAGCCTTGGCCTTTCCGGTTCCTATTCGGTCGGCGGCGCGGGCTCTTCAGCCGCCGCTGAAGGCAAGATCGGCTCCGGCACCTCGACCGCGGGCGGCGGACAGACCGAACGCTCGGAAAACATCCGTCTTCTCGTGGCGGCCGTGGTTACACAGGTCCTTTCCAACGGAAACCTGCGTATTCGCGGCACCCAGGAAGTGCGCGTCAACGCGGAGCTGCGCATTCTTACCATCGAGGGCATCGTGCGGCCGAGCGACATCGACCCGCAGAACATGATCTCCTACGAGCGCATTGCCGAGGCGCGCATCTCCTACGGTGGACGCGGACGGATCAGCGAGGTTCAGCAGCCGCCCTACGGCCAGCAGTTCCTCGACCAGGTGCTTCCATTCTAACCCGACGCCGGAGCCAGAAGACGCATGGCGCTGCTTGAACAGCAACCACCAGAGAAAAAAGGGCCTTCACTCGTCGTTCAGCTGGCGATGCTGCTGGTCATGTCGGCGCTTGCCGCGGGGGCTGCATGGTTCGCCGGCGGCTATCTGCAGAGCAGATCGGGCGGCCCCGAGGAAGCCGCCACCGCCGCGACCGAAACAACCGTTGCCGAACACGCCGGGGAAGAGGACGCTGCGGCGCACACGCAACCCGGTATTTTCATGATGGAGCCAATCACCACCAATCTGGCCGAGCCAAGCGAGATCTGGGTCCGGGCCGAGCTCTCCCTCGTCTTTGAGGGCGAACCCGACCCCGTGGTCGCAGCCGCCATCCATCAGGACCTGTTCGCCTATCTGCGCACGGTGAAACTGCGTCAGGTGGAAACGGCCAGCGGTCTCCAGCATCTGCGCTCCGATCTTGCAGAGCGCGCCAGCATCCGCAGCGAAGGCGCTGTCAAACAAATCCTGTTCAGGGCCCTGCTGTTCGAATGAGACGCCTTGCTTTACTGGTCGCCAGCGCGCTGTTTCCATCCGCTGCGGCAGCCCAATCCATCGACCTTGGCGCACTGACGGGTGCCGATGGCTCGACCGTCGGCACGATCATCCAGCTCTTCGGTCTGTTGACGGTTCTTTCCGTTGCGCCGGGCATCCTGATCATGGTCACGAGCTTTACCCGCTTCGTGATCGCCTTCTCGATCCTGCGCGCGGGCATGGGCCTGCCAACCACGCCGGCCAACCTGATCCTGATCAGCCTGTCATTGTTCATGACCTTCTATGTCATGGCCCCGACCTTCGACCGTGCCTGGGCGGAAGGAATACGCCCGCTGATGAACAATGAAATCAGCGAAGAGGATGCGGTGCAGCGTATCGCCGAGCCGTTCCGCGGTTTCATGGTCAACAATGTCCGCGAGAAGGATTTCGCTCTCTTTGCCGATCTCGCAGCCGAACGCGGCAACATCGACATCGACGTAACGGTGGAAACAGCGGATCTGCGGGTGCTGGTGCCCGCGTTCATGATTTCCGAGATCAGGCGCGGTTTCGAGATCGGCTTCCTGATCGTGCTGCCCTTCCTCGTCATTGATCTCATCGTCGCGACCATCACCATGTCGATGGGCATGATGATGCTGCCACCGACGGTCGTGTCTCTCCCGTTCAAGATATTGTTCTTCGTCCTGATCGACGGCTGGAACCTGCTCGTCGGCAGCCTTGTTCGCTCCTTCGTATAAGGTTGACCGCGTCTATCCGGAAGAAAATCCCGTCCCTGCAAAATTAAGCCGACCCATTATCCTTTTGGTAGGACTTTCCCGCGATAAATGCCCTCAAGCATGGCGGACAGATCTTCCAGCAGGATCAAGGGCATGATGCCGCTCCGTCATACCGGTGAGCCCGGTATGTCCCTCGTATGTTTTGTATTTCAGGGGCGTTTATCCCATGGCAAGTCTTATGACCAACGCGTCGGCAATGACGGCGCTGCAGACCCTCAACAACATCTCCAAGAACATGGCTACCACCCAGTCCCGCATTTCGACGGGCCTGCGCGTGGGCGAAGCTGCCGACAACGCAGCTTACTGGTCGATCGCGACTTCGATGAAGTCCGACAACAAGGCCCTGTCCAGCGTTCAGGATGCTCTGGGTCTCGGTGCCGGTAAAGTCGACACGGCCTACACGGGTATCAATGAAGTCATCGACACCGTCGACAAGATCAAGCAGAAGCTTGTCACGGCACGCGGTGCTTCGCAGGAAGACCAGCAGAAGATCCAGGGCGAAATCAACGCGCTCCAGGAGCACATCACCTCGGTTGTCGGCAACTCCAACTATGCCGGTTCCAACATCATCCAGGACAACGCCGATGTGAACATCGTCGCGTCCTACAACCGTACCGGCACGACCGTCTCCATCGACGAAGTCACGCTGACGGGCGCCGACGTTCTGGTGCTCGACGCAGCCGGCACCGCTGGTAGCGCGGCGAACGTCGTTGCGGCAGCCCTGTTCGATGCTTCGGGCGGCCAGGTTGCCGACGCGGCAGTCGACACCGCACTTGGCACCGTCGAGACGGCTCTCGCCGCCCTCGCCGATCAGGCTGCCGAGCTGGGTGCTGCCAAGTCGCGCGTCGACCTGCAGAAAGACTTTGTTGGCAAGCTCTCCGACGCCATCGAGCGTGGTGTTGGCCAGCTGGTCGATGCGGACATGAACGAAGAGTCGGCCCGTCTGTCGGCCCTGCAGGTTCAGCAGCAGCTGGGCATTCAGGCGCTGTCGATCGCCAACTCCAACTCGCAGAACATCCTGTCGCTGTTCCGCTAAAATGGTTGATCCCGGCGCGCGAGCGCCGGCATCCTTCCACAATGGACGGGCCGCTCACACGAGCGGCCCGTCTTTTTTTTGATCTTGTCAATAACGGTTAACGTCCGTTAATCGGCTGTTAACCATGTGCTTCTACCTATTGTTAACCATACCCGGCGCCATCACGCGGTGCCATCAGGGGCGGCTGAACAAAGGGGTGATCACGTGGCCAGCATCATGACCAACACTTCTGCAATGGTGGCATTGCAGAGCCTGAAAGCGACCAACAAGTCCATGGACGTCGTTCAGGGCCGGATCTCCACCGGCTATCGTGTCGCTGAAGCGAGCGACAATGCGGCCTATTGGTCCATCGCCACCACCATGCGCTCCGACAACAAGGCATTATCTGCCGTGCAGGACGCGCTCGGCCTTGGCGCCGGCAAAATCGACACCTCCTACACCGCCATGAACAATGTTCTGGAAGCGGTCGACGCGATCAAATCCAAACTGGTGACGGCACGCGGCGCAAGCGCGGAAAACCAGGGCAAGATCCAGGCCGAAATCGAAATCCTGCTTGACCACATCAAGAGCGCGGCCACCGGTGCAAGCTATGCAGGCACCAACATTCTGGCAACGGACGATACAGGCAATATGGAAGTCGTCTCCGCCTACAACCGCTCTTCAGCCGGCACGGTCACGGTCGGCACGATCCAGATCGACATTGCCAGCGTGAAGCTATTCGCCGCCGGCGGTCTGCCGGGCGGGCTGGCGGACGACATCATGCTGATCGACATCGTCACCAATGGCGCGGATGCCGATATCGACGGCTATCTGACGGATGTGGAAACGGCCCTGTCGGGCATGTCAAACGCCGCTGCCGATCTCGGTGCCGCAAAGACCCGCCTCGATCTGCAGAAGGACTTCGTTTCCAATTTGATGGATTCCATTGAGCGCGGTGTCGGACAGCTCGTCGACGCTGACATGAACGAGGAATCGACGCGGCTACAGGCACTCCAGGTGCAGCAGCAGCTCGGCATTCAGGCCCTGGCCATCGCCAATCAGAACGCGCAGAGCATTCTGGCCCTGTTCAAGTAGAGCCTGCGTTCACAAGAGCCAGCTAGCGAATGGGGCCGCATTGCGGCCTCATTTCATTTTCGCACAAGCTTCGGCGTCTAGTCTCCCGGTCAGAATTCGTATGGGAGCATTGGGCGTTGCCTGAGCAGATTCAGACCGTCGTTGAAAACCTGAAAAGCCTCGGCCCCCGCCGGCTCGCCCTTTTGGGCGGCATGCTGGCACTGGTCATGGCCGTCATCGTTGCCGGCGCGGCCTATCTCAACAGGCCCGCCTACGAAACGCTCTATGTCGGGCTCGAGCGGTCCGACGTCAATCAGATCGGCCTCGTGCTGGGTGAAGCCGGCATCGGCTTCGACGTGATTTCCGATGGCACCGCGGTTCTGGTCCCTGCCGGCAAGACAGCCCAGGCGCGCATGCTTCTGGCCGAAAAGGGCCTGCCGAGCAGCACCAATGCAGGCTACGAACTCTTCGACAATGTCGGTTCTCTCGGCCTGACCACCTTCATGCAGCAGGTCACGCGCGTTCGGGCACTGGAAGGCGAGATCGCCCGCACCATCCAGTCGCTCGCCGGCATCAAGGCCGCACGGGTGCACATCGTCATGCAGGAACGCGGCACGTTCCGCACCGAGGAACGCCAGCCTTCGGCGTCCGTCGTCATTCGCGCATCCAGTCTAGACGCCACCAATGCAGCGTCTTCCATCCGCTATCTCGTCTCGGCAGCCGTGCCTGGCCTCGACGCGGAAAAGGTGACCGTGCTCGATTCCACAGGCACGCTGCTGGCCGCCGGCGACGATCCGTCCAACAGCACCGCACAGCGCTCCATCGGCGTGGAACGCACGGTCGAAAGCCAGATCGAGCAGAACATCCGCCGCGCATTGGCTCCCTATCTCGGACCCGACAACTTCCGTGCCAGCGTCAAGGCCGACGTCAACACCGACGCCCGCCAGATCGAGGAGGTCATCTACGACCCGAACTCACGGATCGAACGGTCGGTTCAGGTGGTTCGCTCCAGCGACAGCGCCAATCGCGAGACAGCCATTCAGCCGACCTCCGTGGCACAAAACCTTCCCGAGGACGACACCGCTGCGACTGCCGGGCCGAAATCCTCCGAAGAAAGCGAACGCCGGGAGGAAACCACCAATTACGAGCTGAACACCAAGCGCATCGCCACCACCAGCAACGGGTATAGCGTCGACAAGATGTCGATCGCCGTGGTCGTCAATCAGGCTCGGATCATGGAGATCCTCGGGCCCAATGCAACACCCGAGCAAATCGGTGAACGCATTGTCGAGATCCAGAATGTCGTTGCTTCCGCCACTGGCTTCAATGAAACCCGCGGCGACGTGATCAACGTCTCCTCGGTGGAGTTCATCGACGGCCTCGACGGCACACCGATGCCGGAGCCTGGCATTCTCGATGCCGTTGGGCAGCATACGGGCACGCTGATAAACGCTGCCGCTTTCATTCTCGTGGCTTTTCTTGTCACCTGGTTCGGTCTGAAGCCGATCGGCACCAACCTCATGCGCCCCGCGATCGCTCAGGGACCGGTTTCCGACGACACGCAGCGCGCCTTACCCAATCACGAGGAAGAGCAGGCCCGCCTCATGGACGGTGCTTATTCCGATCCCGAGTTCGAGGAAGACGACACCTACGGGACACACCGCCTCAAGATCCGTCCCGCGCCGCAGGAACGGCTGGCACGGATGGTCGACCTCAATGAAGAGCGCACCGCACACATCTTGCGCAAATGGGCGCGCGCTGAGGCGGAGGCCGGCTGATGCCCCCCGCGTTGTCGTTGATCGACGTTCTCCCGGATTTCGGCCCCCCCTCCCCGCCCGCGCCCCCGCGCGCTGCGGCCCCCAGCCATTTCGATGCGCTTCTCGAGGCCGGGGAGCCGCCAGCGAAAGAAGCCGTTCGGCCCCTGCAGACACAGGTTGACGAACGGATCGCGGCGGCGGAAGCCGCGTTGGCAGAGAGGCTCACGCACGAGCATGCCCAGGCTCTCGAACAGGAGCGCCAGCGACACGCCGAAGAAATGGAGGCGTTGCACAGGCAACTCGGTGAGGCTGCAGGGCAGACGATCAACACCCGTTTTGCCGTTCTGGAGGATCAGCTCGTCGCCCTGACCGCACAGGCCACGGCACGAATCCTGGGCAGTGTTCTTACGGATGACCTGCAGAAGCGATCGATTGCCGAACTTGAACGCGTGATACGCAGCGCCATCGACGACCGCGAGACGCTGCGCATCCGCGTGAGCGGCTCACCGGTGTTGTGGGACAGGCTGAAGGCAGGGCTTGGCGAAGAGGCGCGTCATGTCGACTTCGCGGAAGCACCCGGCTTCGACATCAGCATCTCGGTTGATGAAGAGCTTTTTGAAACCCGGCTCACCGAGTGGTCGGAAGCACTTGCAGGATTGATCTCATGAGCGTGGCCGAAAACGAGGATCGGGCATCCGAGATCATTATCGTTCGTCGCGGCGGCGGCGGCGAAGACGAGGGCCATCACGGCGGTGCATGGAAGATCGCATTCGCGGATTTCATGACCGCCATGATGTGCTTCTTTCTGGTTATGTGGCTGATCAACGCAACCGACGACGATACGAAAACCGCGCTTGCGAGCTATTTCAACCCCGTGCAGCTCATCGACCGCAACACAAGCAGCAAAGGGCTTGAGGATGTTGACGGCGATCCGGTCGACAGCGCGCCAAATGATGTCGAGGACGATGCTCCCGGCGCTCCGTCGCAGGATCAGGATCAGACATCCGGACCAATGAGCTTCGAGAACGCTGTCGGCCGCTCGGATACGCAGCAGCTTTCAGACGAAAATCTGTTCTCCGATCCCTATGCCGTTCTCGCAGAAATCGCTTCCAACACCGACACGATGCAGAATGTGTCGAACAGGGGCGATGGCGGCGCGCAGACCGCGGGCCCGTCCTCAGGCGCCTCCGGTGGTGAATCCTATCGCGATCCGTTCGCCCCGGATTTCTGGTCACAGCAGGTCGCACGGCCACAGATCGGCGTTCAGGGCGACCCTGACAATGCGCGTGAAAACCCCGCAGGAAGCGATACTGATCTCCCGACCAATGGCGAGAATGCGCCACCCGCCGTGTCCCGGGAGGCCCCGGAGGCTGACGCGGGAACGGCCATCGCACTGAAACCCGTTCCTGAGGTGGAGCCCGTGAAACCGGCTGAACGGGAAGAGCCCACGCCACAGGAGGAAGCTCCTCCGGCCGAACCGGAAATGGCGAACACTCAGGAGGCGATTCCGCAGCCCGCCTCCGAGGAGGCTGTAAAACGCGGCGAGCGGCTGGCCGAGCAGATCCGCGCCCAACTCGCCGCGCAGTTTGCGGGCACGCCGCTGGAAAGCTCGATTTCGGTCGTCGCAACGGATGAGGGCGTTCTAGTGTCCATCACCGACGACCTTGAAAATGGCATGTTCCCGGTGGGATCGGCAGTGCCTCAGCGTGAACTCGTTCTCGCCATGGACAAAATCGGCCAGACATTGAGCGAGCAGGCCGGAAAGGTCAGCGTGCGCGGTCACACCGACGGACGCCCCTTCCGCAGCGAGACTTATGACAACTGGCGCCTGTCCAGCGCGCGCGCGCAGGCCGCCTACTACATGCTCGTGCGTGGCGGGCTGGATGAACTGCGCATCGAGCAGGTGGCCGGCTTCGCCGACCGCAAGCTGAAGGTGCCGGAAGATCCCTATGCCAGCGCAAACCGCCGCATCGAAATTCTTCTGGAAGTGCCGCGATGAAGGCAGTTGCGAGACTTGCCGCCATTCTGGTGACCGGCCTGTTTCTCGATGCCGGTGCTGAAGCCGCTTCCATGCAGCCCTATCAGATGGTTCGCTCGCTTCAGCGGGTTCAGGACCGGATTGCCGACGGCGATCATGCGGCCCTGCCCATGCAGCAGAAACTTCTGGGAATCATCGACAACCGCATGCGAAAAGCCGCGCCGGACGATTTTTCCGACCCGCGGAACCTGCAGGCGCTGCTTATCTACGGTCTCAGCGGCGGCAATCCCAAGACGCTGGAACTCCTGTTCTCGAAGCTTTCGCTGAATGCTGATGAAAGCCGGCTCGGCAATGCGATCGTGCGCTATGCGATGGGCGATTTCGCCGCTGCCCGGTCCGTGCTTCAGGAGCTCGATCCCAAGAGCCTACCACCGGAAGTGGGGCCGCCCATCGCCCTCGTCAGCGCGACGGTGACGGCAAGGGACAACCCTCTTTTCGCGATCAGGATGCTTGACGAAGCCAGGCTTCTAAGCCCGGGCACCCTGATAGAGGAAGCCGCCCTGCGCAGAAGCATCCCCCTGGCTGCCGCCCTCGGGGATACAGAGCGGCTTGCCCGCGCGTCCGAACAATATGTCCGGCGTTTCCTGCGCTCACCCTATGCAACGCAGTTTGTCGACACCTTCGTGGCCGCCGTCGTGGAACTGCACGATACCGTCGATCCGGGCATGGTCGATGAAGTTACGGCGCAGATGTCCAGCGAGCAGGCACGAATCGTCTACCTGCGGCTCGCACGCAAGAGTGCCATTGAGGGTTATGAGCGGCTCCTTGCCTTCGCCTCACAAAAGGCCATGGCCCATGGCGAAGACGCAGACGGTGAAAGCGACCCACGGGCCGTTCTTTACGCGAACATGGCTTCTGTCAGCTCGGACAATGTCGACGATGTTCTTGCCGCGCTCAACGGCATCGAACGCGACCGGCTCTCCAGTGCCGACCGGGAACTGCTCGACGCAGCGACCGCCATTGCAAAGGCAGTGCTGGATGAACCCCGCCACACGTCTGCGGTAACCCCGCCCCCCGAGCCGACGCCTGCGGAGGCAGGTCTTCCCCAAGAGGCGGCGCTTGAGGACAACGGCATCGTCGAGAACGAACAAAACGCCACCGCACCCGCGTCGCCGGGCACCGACGACCTGGTATTTCCCGGCGATCCGGTGAACGAGGAAGCCGATGGCTACCTGAAAGAAATGCGCAGCAAGCTCGAAGATATCGATGCACTGCTTGAAGAGGAAACCGCGCAATGAACGCCGCCATCAGCCGGAGTTTGCCGGCTACCCCGCAAACACCGGACACAGGTTTGCAGAAGCGCGCCACCGGCGAGGCTGGTTCCCTCGCGTTCGAGGAAGCCCTTCAGGAAAACCGGAACGCAAAAGGTGCCCCGGAGAAAAAAGCCGGAGACGAAGAAACAGGATGGCATCCGATACGCTGGACCCTGCCGCATCGGATGGGTGGGCAGGAGGAGACCCCGCGCGGCGAAGAGCAGCCGGCCAACAGCATTGCAATTTCGCTTCCGGAAGACCAGTCCTCCGATCAGATGCGCCCCGCCTCCCCTGAAGCCGGCGACAGACCAACACCCGTGGCTGCAGATCCTGAAGCGGTTGAGGAGGACGGCAAGCAGGCGCGCAACGGTGAAAGCAGGACAGCGCAGACCAATGGAGCGTCAAACGCTGCCACTCCAGTCTCAGAGCATGCTGCAGCTGCACCTCACGCCGCAGCCGGGCAGCCGTCACCCCAGGCAAATGAGCGGGCCCGGGAGCGCGCGGCTACGGTAGCCCCAGGCAGGTCTGAACGCCCCCTTCCCGAAGCCGCACAGGCGGCAGTGAAAGCAAATGCCCCTGCGGGCGAGAAGCCGGCGGCAGGAGCCGTCGAGCAGCAACCTGGCCATTCTGGAAAACCCGAGACGACGCAGCGTGTCGCTGGCGGCAACGGTAGCGATGGGTTGCTGCGTGACAACGCCCAGCAGCACCAGCAGCAGCAGCCTGAAATCCGCGTGGTTTCCATCCAGCGCGCACCTGCGCCCGCTCCCACGGCCGGCGGCGAGCAGACACCTCTTGCCCAGCGCGCCGGCACCAGCGAAGCCGCGCATCTGCAAACCGGTCAGCAGGGCGAGGCCGGGCGCATGGTGCAAACGTTGAAGATTCAGCTCCAGCCGGCCGAACTCGGGATGGTGACAGCACGGCTGCGCATCGTTGGAGAGCAACTGACCGTGGACCTGCAGGTGGAAAACACCGAGGCGCGCCATCGTCTCAGCACCGACAGCGATTCCATCGTCAAGGCGCTGCGCTCGCTCGGCTACGATATTGACCGGGTCACGGTGCAGCAGTCCGCGTCCGGCGGTCAAAGCAACACCGCAACCGGCGGCAACGCGCGCGATGGAGCATTCCAGTCCATGAGCGACGGCCGGGGCGAAGGGGACCCCTCACGCGGGGCCGGCGGGGAACGCGCGCCCCGTGAGCAGGCCGGCCGCGACGGAAGACAGGCGCAGGATACCGCCGATGCGGCGCAGAACGGCCTTTATATTTAGCCTCTTCTTGCTTGCAGGAGATGCCCAGGCGGCCGGCAACGCCTGCGAGGGCGAGATCCTCCGCGCGGCGGAACGCTATCAGGTTCCACCCGGTATCCTCTACGCTGTCGGGCTCACGGAGACAGGCGTGAAGGGAAGCTTGCAGCCTTACGCCCTCAATATTGAAGGCAAGGCCGTCTTCGCCCGCAGTGCGGGTGAAGCGATCCGCACCTTCGAGCGGGCACGCGGCGAGGGCAAGAAGCTCATTGACCTTGGCTGCATGCAGATCAACCACCACTACCATGGCGATCAATTCCGAAATCTAGGGTCCATGCTGGACCCGCGTCAGAATGTCGACTACGCGGCCCGGTTTCTGGTTCAGCTAAAGCGGCGTCACGGCTCCTGGTCAATGGCCGTGGCACGCTATCATGCCGGTCCCGACAACGATCCGGCGCAGAAGCGCTATGTCTGTCGGGTGATCACCAACATGGTGACAACGGGCTTCGGTGCGTGGACACCCGAGGCGCGTCGTTTTTGCAACCATTAGTTGAATCTATTGATTTCTTTGAACTGAAAAACGCCCACAGACCGACTCCCCAATATTGACTCCTGAGATTTCATGGTTGTGTGCGATTCGCCCGACCAGTTACCACTTGACACATAAGTTGATTCGGAGGGCGGGCCGTTGATTGTCGTGATAGACGAGCGTGAGCTGGTGACTGAAGGTTATCACTCACTTTTCAATCGTGAGGGGGTTGCGAGCGCGGGCTTCGCACCGGAGGAATTCGGCGAATGGGTCGAGACGGTCGCCGATGACGAGTTGAAGGCCGTCAGTGCTTTCCTGCTCGGCCAGTGCGCAGAGGGCGATATTCGCGCCCAGCGCATTCGCGAGCGTTCGGCAGCACCACTGATCGCGCTTAGCGAACGCAATTCGCTCGACGACACGCTGCGCATGTTCGAGTGGGGTGTCGACGATGTCGTGCGCAAACCGGTGCATATCCGCGAGATTCTGGCGCGCATCACGGCGATCCGCCGCCGGGCCCAGCAGGACGCCGCGACATTCACAGAAATCGGCGCCATGCGCATCTATTTCGACGGACGCGACCCGGAAATCGAGGGCCAGCCCCTTCCCCTGCCGCGCCGCGAACGCCGCATCCTGGAGTATCTGGCGAGCAACCCGACGCGCCGGGTCACCAAGACCCAGATCTTCAATGCCATCTACGGCATCTTCGACGAAGACGTCGAAGAGAATGTGGTCGAAAGCCACATCAGCAAACTGCGCAAGAAACTGCGCGAAAAACTTGGTTTCGACCCGATCGATTCCAAACGCTACCTCGGCTATCGGCTGGCGGATACATAATCCGCCGGCTTTTTTCCCTCAGAACACCCCACCACCAGTTTCACGCAAGTCACGTCTCCTACCTTGGCCGTGATCGGCGCAGACTACGAGGAGACTTCCGATGGGCCTTTACGGCATGATGCGTACCGGCGTTTCCGGCATGGCGGCACAATCCAACCGGTTGTCCACCGTTGCCGACAACATCGCCAATTCCAGTACCAATGGCTACAAGCGCGCGAAGGCCGAATTTTCCTCGCTTGTCCTCCCGTCCTCTGGCGGCTCATACAATTCGGGCGGTGTCACCACATCGATCCGTTATGAAATTTCCAAGTCCGGCCCGCTGCAATACACCACGTCGGGAACGGATCTTGCCATCGAAGGCAACGGCTTCTTCGTCGTCCAGGGCACCAACGGTCAGCCATTCCTCACCCGTGCCGGCTCTTTTGTGCCGAACGCCGACGGTGAACTCGTCAATGCCGCTGGCTACAAGCTCATGGGGTACAGCTACGCCAATGGCGTTCCGGCGGTCACCGCAAACGGGTATGCGGGCCTTGAAACCGTGACGATCGCGCAGTCGGAACTGGTGGCGACGCCATCGCGCAATGGCACACTCACAGCCAACCTGCCATCGAGCTCGGACGTTGTCGCGGCAGCGGATCTGCCTTCCGCCAACGCCGCCACGGCACAGTACACGCACAAGACCTCGCTCGTGGCCTACGACAATCTCGGCGGCAAACAGCTGCTCGACGTCTACATGACAAAGACCGGCGCGGACACCTGGGAAGTCACCGTCTACGACCGCGCGGATGCCGCACCCGACACGTCGTTCCCCTATGCCAACCCGCCGCTAGCCACGACCACACTCACCTTCGACCCGACCAACGGCAAACTCGCCGGCGGCAGCCCGACGGACGTCTCCCTGACCGTACCAGGCGGCGACACGCTGACGATTGATCTGTCGGACATGACGCAGCTCGACACGGGCTTCTCGGTCACCGGCAAGGTGGACGGAAGCGCACCCTACGCCATCGACAGTGTCGAGATTTCGGAGGACGGCACAGTCTTCGCTCAGTATGCGGACGGATCCAGGCGTGCACTCTACCGCATTCCACTCGCGACCGTGCAGAGCCCGGACCAGTTGAAGGTCATCACCGGCAACGTCTTTTCCGAAAGCGCGGACTCGGGCGGCGTGCAACTGGGCTTCTCGGGAAGCGGCGGCCTGGGAAAGGTAACACCGGGCGCTGTTGAGCGATCCAATGTGGATATCGCCACAGAGCTTACGGACATGATCGAGGCCCAGCGCAACTACACGGCCAATTCCAAGTCATTCCAGACCGGTTCCGAGCTGATGGAACTCCTGGTCAATCTGAAGCGATAAGCGTGGGTTTCCGGAACGGGGGAGTGGAAGAACGTAAATGTCACTGACATCTGCACTGAACATCGCGCAGACGGCGCTTTTCAACACCTCGCGCCAGACCTCGGTCGTCTCTCGCAACGTTTCGGAAGCCAGCAACCCGGATTACGCGCATCGCAGCGCGCTTCTGTCCAGCATGGCTCCCGGCGCGCGCGTCGTCCAGATCCGACGCGCCGCCGATGAAGTTCTCTTCCGGCAAAATCTCTTCGCAATTTCCGCATGGCAGGGCCAGAAGGCCATGTCCGGCGGGCTCGATACGATGCGCCTGACAGTCAATGGCGTCGAGGACGCGAACGCGCCGGCTACCGCCATCAGCAAGTTGCAGGAGGCGCTGCAGCTCTATGCAGGCACCCCCTCCAACGCAACACTCGCCGAAAGCGCGGTGCAGGCGGCACATCAGGTGGTGCGTTCGCTCAATGACGGTGCGGGCGCGGTGCAAAACTTCAGAGCCGATGCCGATCGTGACATCGCAACGGCCGTGGATGACCTCAACTATCTTCTGGGCGAGTTCGAGACCGTCAATACGGAGGTCGTGAACGGGACACGTTCCGGGCGCGACGTTTCGGATGCACTGGATCGCCGGGGTGCACTCCTCAAGAAGATTTCGGAATATGTGGCCATCTCGACCACGACGCGCTCCGGAAACGACATGGTCATTGTCACAGCGGACGGAGCAACTCTGTTCGAGACCATTCCCCGGCCCGTCACATTCACCCCGAACACGAGCTATGGTCCGGGAACGACCGGCAATTCGGTCTATGTCGACGGCGTGCCCCTGGTGCCTGGTGTTGGTGGCAACACCAGTGCCAAGGGCTCCATCGCTGCTTCCCTTCAGTTGCGCGACGAGACCGCGCTGCAGATGCAGCGTCAGCTCGACGAGGTTGCACGCGGCCTGATCACGGCATTTGCGGAAACCGATCCGAGCGGCACACTCCCGGATATGGCCGGCCTGTTCAGCTGGGCCGGTGGGCCCGGCATCCCGCCGGCGGGCACCCTGATTGACGGCCTCGCCGGTGCGATCCGCGTGAACGCTGCATTCGACAAGAACGCAGGTGGCGACCCGTCACTGTTAAGGGATGGCGGTGCCAATGGCGCAGCCTATCTGCACAACACAACCGGCGCGGCTTCATTCTCGGATCTGCTCCTGCGCTACTCCGAACGCCTTGACGAACCCATGACGTTCGACCCCCTGGCCGGTCTCGACACGAACCGCAGCGTCACGGCCTTTTCGTTCGATTCCGTCAGCTGGCTGGAAGCAAACCGCAAACAGGCTGCAAGCGGTGCGGAAGGCAAGGAAGCGCTCGCCGTGCGCACGGCCACCGCACTCTCCAACGCAACCGGCGTGAATGTCGACAACGAAATGGCACTGCTGCTCGATCTCGAAAACGCCTATGAGGCATCGGCACGGCTGATCTCGGTGATCGACGAAATGCTGTCCACCTTGCTGCAGGCAACCCGGTAGAGAGACCGAACATGAAAACCTCCTTCATCTCGTCGCTGGCCATGTCGCAGACGCTGCGCTACCAGACCATGCGCATGCAGGCCGAGCTTGCCGAGAGCCTGAAGGAATCGCAGACTGGACGCCACTCGGACGTCGGTATCGCCCTTGGCGCACACGCTGGCCGCAACCTGTCGATGAACCGCAACATCGATCGTCTGAACGGGCTGATCGACGCCAACGCAATCGCAGCCAATCGTCTTTCGGCAACGCAGAATGCGATGACCCAGCTTGGCGATATGGGGCAAAGTCTCCTTGCCTCGCTGACCGCGGCGAAATCGGACATCGACCAGGTTTCCGTGTCGCGGGGTGAAGCCGAACGCGTGCTCAAGACGATGACCGGCATCCTCAACAGCAACCTGAACGGCGAGTATCTGTTTGCGGGCATCAACACGGACGTGAAGCCTGTGGCAGACTTTCACGACCCGGCCTCCCCGGCCAAGGCTGCATTCGATGCGGCATTCGTGGCAAAGTTCGGTTTCACACAGAACGATCCTGCGGCCGCGAGCATCAGCGCGGCCGACATGGATGACTTCCTGACAAATTATGTGGAGTCTCAGTTCATCGGAGCGGGATGGGAGACCAACTGGTCGAGCGCATCCAACCAGAAAATCACCAGCCGCATCGCCCTGAACGAGACCGCCGAAACCTCGCTCACGGCAAATGAAACCGGTATACGCAAACTGGCCATGGTCGCGGCCACGATCTCCGATCTGCTCAGCGGACCGCTCGGCGAGGAGGCCCGCAACGTCCTGTACGACCGGTCGCTCACGCTGGTGGGGGAAGCGATCGCTGACATCGCCGGTGCGCAGGCCGAGGCCGGCATCGTCGAAAACCGCGTCTCGGACGCGAGCGCGCGCATTTCATCCCAGGTCGATCTGTTCAAGACCCTCATCAAGGACAGCGAAGGCATCGATCCTTACGAGGCAGCGACACGGGTCAACGATCTGAGGGCGCAGCTCGATGCCTCATACGCACTGACAGCCCGGCTTCAGCAACTCAGCCTCTTGAACTATCTGCGATAACAGACAGCCGGAACCAAACGAACGGGAAGCACATGTACCAGTTTTCCTACAGCGAAGTTCAGACAGACTCGCTCGCCGACGCCCGAGATCGGGAGGAACAGGTTCTGAGCCGTTCAATCGATCTCCTCCAGGCTGCGCGCGAAAAGGGTGTGAACTCGCAGGAAGCCGTCGAGGCAATCCATTTCATGATCCGCGTCTGGACTGCCTTCATCGACGATCTCGGCAATCCGGAGAACGAACTGCCCAAGGAACTCAGGGCCAATCTGATTTCCATCGGTTTATGGCTTTTGCGGGAAGGCGAAGAGGTGCGTCAGGGTCGTTCGCAGAATCTTGATGGCCTGATCGAGGTGTCGCAGATCATCCGCGACGGCATTCAGCAATGAGCACTTTGAAAATATCTCTGAAGGCAAACGAGAAGATCTACGTCAACGGCGCGGTCATCAAGACCGACCGAAAGGTCACGCTGGAATTTCTGAACAATGTCCAGTTCCTGCTTGAGAACCATGTTCTTCAGGCGGAAGACGCACGGACGCCGCTGCGGCAGCTGTATTTCACGCTACAGATCATGCTGATCACGCCGGACAATGCAGACGACGCGCGCCGTCTCTTCAGCCAGCTCCTGCCCAGGCTCCTCAACAGCTTCACCAGTGAGCGCATTCGTGCCGGGCTGAAGCATGTCGAGGAGCTTGTGGCCAACGGCCAGGTTTATGACGCGCTGAAGGAAATCCGTGCGCTCTATCCTCTCGAAGACGAAATCATGACCCAGAAAACAGGATCGGCGGAGAGCGAACCGGTCGCCGCCGTTGCAGGAGAGTAAGCCATGAACGTTGAAGCAGCATCGGGCGCACAGACCTACGGCAACGGCACGCAGCAGGCCGCCGCACCGCAGACGGTGGACTATCAGGCATTCCTTCGCCTGCTGGTGGCCGAGATGAAAAACCAGGATCCCACCAGCCCGATGGAGTCCACCGATTATGTGGCGCAGCTCGCCACGTTCTCGCAGGTGGAGCAGTCTGTACAGGCCAACGCCAAGCTTGACCAGATCCTGCAGGCATCCGCGCTTGCGCAGGCCGGCAGTCTGGTTGGTCGCGAGATCACCTCCGCCGATGGAGAAACCACCGGCAAGGTCGCCGAAGTGCGTCTTTACAGCGATGGCGTCATGGCCATTCTGGAAAGCGGCGACAAGGTCCCCGTCGGACCCGGCGTCATAATCCGTTAGACAATGAACGAAGCCGACGCCCTCGATATCGTCCAGTATGCGATCTGGACCGTTCTGGTGGCCTCCAGCCCCGCGGTTATCGTCGCCATGGTGGTCGGCGTCGGCATCGCGCTTGTGCAGGCGCTGACACAGGTGCAGGAAATCACGCTCACCTTCGTTCCCAAGATCGTGGCGATCCTCGTTGCGGTTGCCTTTTCAGCCCCCTTCGTCGCCTCGCAGATCTCCGGTTTCAGCAACGTCATCTTTCAGCGCATCGAAGGCGGCTTCTGACCCTTCCCCGCACCACTCTCCTCTTTCGCGCAAGCTTGACGCGCTAGCGTAGCGCGCGGGCGTGCAAACACGTCCTGAATCGAGTGGGAAGAGCGGCATGGCGTTGAGCGAAGCAATCACGGGCGCAGAGACCAGAAAACACGGCCGCGACATCGGCTTTGCCGTCGGCATTGTCATCATTCTGGCGGTGCTCTTCCTGCCCATCCCGGCCTTTCTGATCGACGTCGGCCTCGCGTTTTCGATCGCGCTTTCGGTGCTGATCCTGATGGTTGCACTGTGGATTCAGAGGCCACTGGATTTCTCCTCTTTCCCCACAATCCTGCTCATTGCGACGATGCTGCGCCTCTCGCTCAACATCGCCACGACCCGCATGATCCTGTCGGAAGGACACGAGGGGGCGAATGCCGCCGGCTACGTGATCGGCGGTTTCTCGCGCATGGTGATGAGCGGCGATTTCGTCATCGGCCTCATCGTCTTCATGATCCTGGTGGTGGTGAACTTCGTCGTTATCACCAAGGGTTCGACGCGTATCGCCGAGGTCGGCGCCCGCTTCACCCTCGACGCCATTCCCGGCAAGCAGATGTCCATCGATGCCGATCTCTCTGCCGGCACGATCGACGACAAGGAAGCCCAGCGCCGGCGCGCCGAACTGGAAGAGGAAAGCTCCTTCTTCGGCGCCATGGACGGCGCGTCCAAATTCGTGCGCGGCGACGCCATCGCCGGCCTCATCATCACCGCCATCAACATCGTCGGCGGCATCGCTATCGGCTATGCGCGGCACGACATGAGCGTTGGCGAAGCGGCGGATGTGTTCACCAAGCTTTCCGTGGGCGACGGCCTTGTTTCGCAAATCCCGGCTCTCATCGTCTCACTGGCGGCCGGTCTTCTTGTCTCCAAGGGCGGCACGCGCGGTTCCGCCGATCAGGCCGTATTCGGACAGCTCAGCGCCTATCCGCGCGCGCTCTTCGTTGCCGCGATGCTCCTGACCGTGCTCGGCCTTGTACCCGGCCTCCCCTTCCTGCCCTTTGTGGCGTTGGCCGGCGCCATGGCCGGGATCGGCTATGCGTTGCCACGGCGCGCGCGCCAACGGCAGGAGAAGCACAACGAGGCACAGAGACAGGAACAGCTTTCTCAGGAAGAGGAAGAGCGCAACTCCGTCAAATCATCGCTGAAAACCGCTGAGATCGAGCTCCTTATCGGCAAGCAGCTTTCGACGCGGCTTCTGGCATCGCATCAGGAGCTCGCCTACCGCATGGGCAAGATGCGCAAGAAATTCGCCGCGCAGTACGGTTTCGTGGTGCCCGAGGTGCGGCTGACTGACGACTATTCGATCCCGCCAAAGAGCTACCGCATCAAGATCCATGGCACGGTGGTTACCGAATACCAGATGCGCGTGGGAGAACTGCTCGTGCTGGTCGGCAGCAACCGCATGCCTGACATCCCCGGCGAAGAGGTCAAGGAACCCGCCTTCGGCATGCGCGCCTTCTCGGTGCCGGAAATGTTCGCCGACGACCTGAAACGCGAGCGTTACGCCTTCGCCGACAACATGTCTGTGCTGCTCACCCATCTGAGCGAAGTGATCCGCAACAACCTGCCGCAGCTCCTCTCCTACAAGGACATGAAGGCGCTCATCGAGCGGCTCGACCCAGAGTACCGCAAGCTGGCCGACGAAATCTGCTCCTCGCACATCACCTATCCGGGCCTGCAGGCGGTGCTGAAGCTGCTCCTGGCCGAGCGCGTGTCGATCCGCAACCTGCACCTCATCATCGAGGCCATCGCCGAGATCGCGCCGCATATTCGCCGCACCGAGCAGATCGTGGAGCATGTGCGCATTCGCATGGCACAGCAGATCTGCGGCGATCTGACCGAGGGCAACACCCTCAAGGTGCTGCGGCTCGGCGGACGCTGGGACCTCGCCTTCCACCAGGCGCTCAAGCGCGATGCCAAGGGTGAAATCCGCGAGTTCGACATCGACCCGCGTCAGCTCGAGGAGTTCGGTCAGGAAGCGAGCGCCGCCATCCGCAGGCATCTCGATGCCGGCGAACGGTTCGTGCTCGTTACCGCCCCTGAGGCACGTCCCTATGTGCGCATGATCACCGAACGGCTTTTCCCAACGCTTCCGGTCCTCAGCCATGTGGAGATGGCAAAGGGCGTCGAACTCAGCGTATTGGGGTCGATTTCCTGATGCGCCTCGCCCACGCCGCGAAAATGGCTGCAGTGGCGGCCTGACGCCATGCTCGAAACCCCGCTTCTGGCAGCCTTTCTCGCCTTTTGCCGCATCGGCGGATGCTTCCTGTTCATGCCGGGGCTTTCCAGCGTGCGCGTGCCGATGCAGGTGCGCCTGTTCGTGGCGGTGGCGGCAACGCTCGCCATGCTGGCACATCTGTGGGACCTGATCACGCCGCATGTCTCGAGCGAGCCCGGTCCACTGTTCCTGCTCATTGCCTCCGAACTGGCCATAGGAGCGCTGATCGGCCTCATTGCGCGTCTCTACGTGCTGTCGCTGCAGTTCATCGGCACATCCATGGCGATGTTTTCCGGCTTCGGCATGGCGGCAGGCGGTACCGCCATTGAGGAGGCGGAAGCACAGCCACCCCTGACCGCACTCATTTCGCTGTCAGCCCTGATGCTGCTTTTCGTTCTCGATTTCCACCATCAGATCATTCGCGCACTTGTGGTCTCCTACGAGCTTGCCCCGATCGAAAGCCTGTTCGATCCGCAGGCGGCGCTGACCGACATAACAGACACGCTTTCCGACGCATTCTTCGTGATGATCCGGCTTGGGAGCCCGTTCCTGGCCTATGCCATTCTGGTGAACCTCGCCATCGGCTTCATCAACAAGCTCACGCCGCAGATTCCGATCTACTTCATCTCCCTGCCTTTCGTGATCGCCGGTGGCATCATTCTTCTCTACTTCGCCATTCCCTCGCTCCTCGGGCTCTTTGCCGAGGGCTTCTTCCCGATCTTCGAAGGGCGCTAGCGATGCCGACACCCCGCCAGAAACGCCTGCAGAAACTGGTTCTGGTGATGCAGCGCCTCAAGGACTTCCATCAGGCACAGCACGCCGCGCACATGGCCGAAGCCGCTGCCGCCCGGGACGAGGCAAAAACCATCACCGAAACACTCGACAGCGGCACCGCCATGACCGCATTGTTCCCCGAGCTCTACCACCGCCGTGTCGCCAGCGCGCTTGAGCGCAGCCGTATTAGTGCCGACCGCGCCCGGCAGGAAGCGCAGAGCATCATGCAGGCGGATGCACGCAGCAACGCGCTCGCCCGCGCCTACCGCGAAGCCGCTGATCTCGAAGAACGCAGCGCCGCCGACAAGGAGCGCCTGGAGTTTATCGAACGCCGCAGCACAAACGGGGCTTAAGCCTCCCACAAGCTTGTTCTGGGAATATGTCCCTCACAGACACGAACGATGGAGGACGCCTTGGCGATATCGCCTCCCGGCGACATTGTCCTGAACGTGGCGCGCGCCGCCGACCCCGCCAAAGCCGCAGCCGCCAGAGAGCGGCTCCAGGCAAAGTCGGGTGCGACCGCCAGCTTCTCGGCAGTGTTCGACAACCAGCCCGTCGGCACCACGAAGGTCAGCGTGAACGCCCCCTCCGATGTCGAAAAGAAGTTCGAGGCGATGGTGCTGCAGAACTTCATGCAATCGCTTCTGCCCGAGGAAACCTCCTCCGTTTACGGCGAGGGCCTTGCCGGCGAAATGTGGCGCTCCATGCTGGCACAGCAGTTAAGCGAGACGCTGGCTGAAAAAGGCGGCATCGGCATCGCCCGCAACGTCCTGCGCGACTACACGGTTGAAAACGAAAAGCCAGTGCCCGTGGGCGCCGTCTCTCAGACGCCCGAACAGGAGGCGATCGGCAGGCGAACACTTCTTTCCACCGCCATGGTCGAGGAAATCGAGCGACACGCCGCGAAAACGCTGGGCGTAAACACTGCACCGTCGTCCAGCCGCGACGAAGAGAGCTGAAGTTCAGAAACGGAACGAAACCATGTATGATATGACCTCCGCAGCCCACTCCGAAAATGCCTCTCTGGCTATGAGCCAGCACGGCGGCGCAAGCGCCCTGGCAATCATGCGCCGCATTGAGGAGACCATCGATGCCGAGACGGCTGCGATCCGCAATGATCCTGCCTTCGACCTCAAGGCTTCCAATGCACGCAAGAGCCGCCACCTCTACGAGCTCACCCGCGCGCTCAAAGGAGCCAACGAGGCCGGTCTTGCCAGTGCGCACCGCGACGCCCTTATCCGCCTGCGCGACAAGCTCGCCGACAACGAAGCCACCATCCGCGCGCATATGGGCGCAGTGAATGAGGTCGCCGATCTGCTTCAGGACGCCATCCAGCGCGCCCAGACGGACGGCACCTACTCGCAGCAGGAATTCGGGCAGGCCTCGCCAGCATGATCAAGTTCGTCCTTGCCGCCCTCTGGATCTGCGCCGTGACGGTCGGAACGATGCTCTATTCGTTCCAGTTCTCACAGGCCAGGATCAGTGCCGAGCCGCCGCCTGCATTCTTCGGCGGTCTCGACTATGTGAGCACCGATGTCATATCGGTGCCGGTCATCAAGGCCGGGGCGGTGGACGGCTACTTTCTGACCCGCCTCTCCTACTCGGTCGATTCCAAGAAGCTGCCCGCCCTGAGCATTCCGGTGGAAACGATGCTGGTGGATGAAATCTACTCACATCTCTATGCGAACCCCACGATCGACTACACCAGCGAGGATGGGTTCGATGTCGCCGCCTTCCGCGACGGCCTGCGCGAGAGCATCAACAAACGTGTGGGCGAAAAGCTCATCCACGAAGTTTTCATCGAACAGGCCGACTATCTCTCAAAGGCCGAGATCCGTGACAAGACCGCGCGCAGCCGCCTTGGGCCAGCCAACGCGGCACCCGCACCGCAGAAGAACGCTCACTAGATCGCCGTGCGTCCATCCGGACGCACAAAGGACGATCGAAACGATTGATGGAGCATCGGAATAACCCGAAAACCGGAATCCACTTTTCGGTCCGATGCTCTAGATCGCCGTGCCTCCGTCCGGACGCACAAAGGACGATCTAAACTATAAATGGAGCATCGGAATAACCCGAAAACCGGAATCCACTTTTCGGTCCGATGCTCTAGCGTCGCGGCCTATCAATATGGCCGCAATGGTCGGCTTGAACGCAGGGTTCACTCTTTCGGTTTGGCGTTTTAGGGCCGGTCAGCGCTTCCTCGAAGCGAAGAACCGGTGTGGAGCCAACCCGAATTTCAGGCATTCACGCATCCGCTTTCACCTTCCTGGCTCTCGCCCCACCGGGTTTACCCCTGGGCGATAAACCGAGCAAATCGGTCAAATGCGACAATTGTTTACATATATATAAAAATATAAATTTTGATATTTGAAAAAATATATCTCATAAAGATTATAATCAGAAATAAAAGGCAAATAAAACCTGCTTTCTGAGAACTTTTGTATCTCTGCGCCTCATTCCTGTCCAAAATCGATTTGTTTAATGCAGATATAAGGCGTTGCCTTATACGGCCAACGTATGCAAACAGTCTTTCGCTACTGCTTTATCTCACCATTTTTCGGTGGAGACGCGGAGCGCTGTTTCGACGCTGCGATTTGCGCAGGCCGAAAGAGTATAGTTTGGAGATTTACAGTGACGATGACCCAGCCCTCGGTCGACATTTCCGCCCGGACACCGGACAAAGATTACCTTGATGTCTTTGATACGAATGCAAACAGCCACTGCTTACCACTTCTGGCGACAGCCATCGGGTACAAGCTGCGCCGCGCGCAGCTTGCCGTATTTCAGGATTTTCAGAAATCGTTCGCCTGCGTAAAGCTGCGGCCGACGGAATTTGCGGTGCTTTCCCTGATCGCTACCACCCCCGGTCAAAAGCAGACCGAAGTGGCGGAGCAGCTTGGCATCAAACGCGCGAATTTCGTTGCACTTATGGATTGCCTGGAAACCCGGGGCCTCGCCGAGCGCCGCAAGGGCGATATTGACCGCCGCTCGCACTCGCTTCACCTCACCGCGAAGGGCTCGGATTTTATCGCCGAGATATCCAAGCTGTGGGCACAGCACGAGAAGCGGATCATTGAAAGACTGGGTGGAGAAGAGAACCGAGACGCTCTGATCGCACTTCTCGACCGTCTGCTTGCCGGCAAGAAAAGAACGCCGATCCCGCGTCGTTAAAGCCAACAAAGACGTTGACGTAAACGTCAACTAGCGTCTAGTGTCGGCCATCGGCAACGCGTGCCTCGCACGGGTGAAGCCAATTGCACGACAACACAACGCAGATGCGTTTACAGGGAGATTATGCATGGGGATGGACGCAATTGCCGAGAAGGTGAAGGCACGCGTGGCAGACTCGGGTTTCGGCCGGTCAGTGAAATTCGACTGCGGCAATGACGGCGTCGTCGTCATCGACGGAAACACGGTTTCCACCGAAGACAGTGACGCCGATTGCGTTATCAGCCTGTCGAAAGACGATCTTGAAGCGATGATCGCAGGCGATCTCGATCCAACCGCTGCCTTCATGCAGGGCAAGCTCAAGGTCGACGGCGATATGTCGGTCGCCATGCAGCTCAGCCAGGTTCTGTAACCGGCGCTGGACAAACGGGGCGTTCATACACCCCGGGACAGGCCATTTTCGGGCGGATCGCGATACGAGAGCGGTCCGCCCTTTCATTTTACGCAACCAGATTCCGGGTGATACCGGTGCGACCGCTGGCACAGAGCGTTCCGTATGCGTTTGCAAGCGCGCCGGATTTGAGTTCGAGCGCCAGAAACCGATCCGTCTCATAGGGCCCGGGCATGGCTAGCGCGCCCGTCAGCTTTGATGAGAAGCCAAACCGCTCATAATAAGCAGCATCGCCAACCAGCAGGATCGCTGTGTGCTCGAGTCGACGCGCCTCGGCGATTGCGTGGCGCATCAGCACAGCCCCGACGCCACGTCCCGCAAGCGCAGTCTCCACCGCAAGCGGCCCGAGAAGGAGCGCGTTTGCCCCCTCTGCGCCCAGGCGCACGTCCCAAAGCCGGACAGAGCCGATCAGATATCCTGCCTCGTCACGCGCCACGAAAGCCAGCCCTTCGGCCGGCAAACGGCCACGGCGCAGCTTCTCCGATGATTTCAGCCTGCGCTTCGGCCCCATGACACGGTCGAGCAGGGTCTCGCGCTCAGCCACGTCCCACGCGGTTTCACAAAGAACAGAAAAGGCGTGCGCTGGTGCGCCACCGACAACAGCCTGGTTCATGGCCTCGATCCCGAAATCCGAGAAATCCGGCCCGCGCAGGTTTGCGCGGGCAACCCGTTTCACTGTCAAATCACATAGGATCGAAGCGGCTCAAATCCGTTGAAGGCCACCGATGCGTAGGTTGTGGTGTAGGCGCCCGTGCCCTCGATCAGCACTTCATCGCCAATGGTCAGTGACAGCGGCAGCGGGTACGGGGTCTTCTCATACATCACGTCGGCGGAATCGCAGGTCGGACCGGCCAGCACGCACGGTGCCGTTTCGCTGCCATCGTGACGCGTCACGAGCGGGTAGCGGATCGCCTCGTCCATGGTCTCGGCCAGACCGCCGAACTTGCCGATGTCGAGATAAACCCAGCGCACATTGT
The DNA here is from genome assembly GCF_056431025.1 of Nitratireductor lacus. Classification (NCBI taxonomy): domain Bacteria; kingdom Pseudomonadati; phylum Pseudomonadota; class Alphaproteobacteria; order Hyphomicrobiales; family Phyllobacteriaceae; genus Nitratireductor; species Nitratireductor lacus. The sequence goes on from NZ_JBWKMB010000012.1 coordinate 129,289, forward strand.
CGTTGTCGGCCTTCTTGGAGATCAGGACGACTTCCGACTTGATGACGCCAGCATTGCCCACCATGCCACGGCCCGGCTCGATGATGGTCTCGGGAATTCGGTTGCCGAAATGCTTGCGAAGCGCCGAGAATATCGCCTGACCGTATGCCTGTGCGGCAGGCACGTCACGAAGATAACGCGTCGGGAAACCGCCGCCCATGTTGACCATGCGCAGCACGATGCCTTCATCCGCCAGCGCACCGAAGACGCCACGGGCATCCGCCAGCGCACGGTCCCATGCATCGAGGTCGGTCTGCTGCGAGCCGACATGGAAGGAAACGCCATAAGGATCGAGACCGAGCGTACGGGCATGGCGCAGAATATCGACCGCCATGGCCGGAACACAGCCGAATTTGCGCGAGAGCGGCCATTCAGCGCCGGCACCATCCGTCAGGACGCGGCAGAACACGCGTGAACCGGGAGCAACACGCGCGATCTTCTCCACCTCTTCCTCGCAGTCGACGGCAAACAGGCGAATGCCAAGCTCGTAGGCACGCGCGATGTCGCGCTCTTTCTTGATCGTATTCCCGTAGGAGATGCGATCTGCCGTCGCGCCCGCATTCAGCGCCATCTCGATTTCCGCCACGGAAGCGGTGTCGAAGCTGGAGCCGAGCTGAGCGAGAAGGCGCAGGATTTCCGGCGCGGGATTGGCCTTCACAGCGTAGTAGATCCGGGAATCAGGCAGTGCCTTTTCGAAGGCGCAGTAATTGTCACGCACCACATCGAGGTCGACGACGAGGCAGGGACCGTCGGGACGTCGGGTGGCGAGGAAGTCGAGAATGCGCTGGGTGGCCATATGTCTCTCCAATTGCGGCATCCGGGCCGCGTTACCGAAGCTTCGAAACTGCGAAAGCGAACCTCGCTTCCGCGGTGGACAAAGGGCGCGGCATGCGCACACGGGAGCCGGCAGGTGGAGAGCACCGGAACCAGTTCATGCGACAACGCGCTACGATGCATTCCCGCCTCGCGGCGAAGATGCGCTTTGTCTGCCTCAGCTTTGGATGGGAGACCCCAACCGCACTGCCGGCAATGAAGGTGTGCCTCTTCAGTAACCCCGGCTTTTGGACAGCCGGCAGACACCAGAAAGGCCCGCACCGTCGTTGCTTCAAGATGTCCTCGGTTTGATGGTTGGCCATCAGACCGACTGGAGCGGTTAGGTCCAGGTACCGTACCGGTTTCCTCGCCATATTCGAGGTCCGGCGGACACCCACAGGCACGTGCGACTTTGGGCAGCGCGGATATAGTCGCAACGACTGTCACAATCAATGAAAAATTTTGTGCGCTTGAAAAAAAGAGCGCGAATGCCGACCTTTGGCGCTCTGGGGCCGACGAGGAAAAACGAAGATGATGAAGATGCGCGATACGCTGAACGCTTTCCTCGACTATCCAGACGCCCCTCCTCCATCATCTGGCGAGGGCCCGCTGGCAGGCCTGACGCTCGGCGTGAAGGACATTTTCGACGTTGCCGGCTATCCGACCGGTGGCGGCAATCCACGTCGGGCCGAAATCCATTCCTGCGCCCCCGGCACCGCTCCGCCGATCCAGCGTCTTCTGGATGCAGGCGCCCGGTTCATCGGCAAGACCCAGACAGACGAACTGACCTTCTCCATGATCGGGCAGAACGCCCATTACCCGGCGCCGGTCAATCGCGTCGCGCCCCAGCGTTTCACCGGCGGTTCGTCTTCCGGTTCGGCCGCTGCCGTCGCCGGCGGGCTGGCCGACATCGCCGCAGGCTCCGACACCAATGGTTCGATCCGCGCGCCAGCCTCCTACTGCGGCCTGATCGGTCTCCGCACCACCCATGGGCGCATCCCGCTCGACGGCGCCATGCCGCTTGCCCCTTCATTCGACACGTTTGGCTGGTTCGCACGCGACGCTGCAACCTATGCCCGTGTCGGCGAAGTGCTGCTCGGCAACGACCCGTATGGCGATCACCTCGCACGCCCCGTTCGGATCTCGGAATTCGAAGCGCTTCTGTTCGGAGAGAAGGAGCGCGCCGTCTACGGCACAATGCTTTCGACGGTCGTGCATCATTTCGACCGGGAGGCCGCCTTTCTCGCGCTGCCTGGTTCCCTGGAAGAGCTTTTTGAATGCTTCCGCGTCATCCAGGCTTTTGAGGCCTGGGAGGTGCATGGCGGTTTTATCCGCAGTGCAAAACCGGAGCTTGGCCCCGGTGTCAGGGAACGTTTTGAGTTTGGAAGCCGCATCAGTGCTGCAACCGTTGCCGAGGCCCGCGCGGAACGCCGGCGCTTCCAGGAGGAATTCGCCGCGCTCTTCGACCGCGACATGGTGCTGGTCATGCCGACCCAGCCGACCGTTGCGCCACTGAAAAGCGCGACACTGGAAGAGCTCGACCGCTACCGCGGTCTTGCACTCAAACTCACCGCCATCGCCGGCCTGCTTGGCTGGCCGCAGATCACAATCCCCCTCGGCCAGGTGCATGATGCCCCCTTCGGCATCTCGCTTCTCGGACCCGCCGGCAGCGACCGGCAGCTCATCCGCCTTGCCGCCGATATCCTCTCCGGAAGCTGAAGGAAACTCCCTTGGATACACTCAGCCGTATGCGCGCATTCGTCGATGTTGTCGAAGCGGAGGGCTTTTCCGCCGCCGCCCGCAAAGTGGGAAAGTCGAAGGCGCTTCTGTCGAAATATGTCCGCGAACTGGAAGATGAACTCGGCGCGCTCCTGCTCAACCGCACCACGCGGCAATTGTCCCTGACGGAGGCCGGTCACACCTATTTCGCCCGGGCCGTCGAGCTCTTGCGTGACGTCGAGGACCTCGCCGAAGCGGTGCGCGATTCCTCTGGAGATGTGCGCGGCAGGATCAAGCTTTCCGCACCCCGCACATTCGCAGACGCCCCAATCGGCCAGTCCCTGATCGATTTTGCCAGGGCGCACCCCGATGTCACGCTCGAGATCAATCTTGACGACCGTTTCGTGGATCTCGTCGAGGAAGGGTTCGATCTCGCCATTCGCATCACCAAGCTGGCCGACTCTTCGCTCATCGCCAAACGTCTGGCTCCCTTCCGCGTGGCGCTTTGTGCCTCACCCGACCTGATCTCCCTTCACGGAGAGCCCAGAAGCCCACAGGATCTCACCCACCTGCCCTGCATCGTCGACACAAACAGCCGTTACCGCCAGAACTGGCCCTTCAGGCTGGATGACGGAACCACCGTCAATGTCCCCGTGACCGGGCGCCTGGAGGTGAACAGCCCCATGGCAGCCCGCGCTGCGGCGCTATCTGGCCTTGGCTTTGCGATCCTGCCCGACTTCATCGCGGACCCTGAAATCAGCGCCGGCCGTCTGGTGTCTCTGCTTGAGGAAAACAGTTCCGACGGTGCCGGGATTTACGCCATCTACCCACATCGCCGATACCTGCCTGCAAAGGTCCGCGCCCTGGTGGACTATCTCGCGCACTGGCTGAAAGAAAATTACCCAATCAAATAACACATCGTCCAATTTCCGCCCGGTTCGTGTAGAAGACAGCACAAGCCAGATGGGAGCGGGACGATTGCACATGGCGATTCGGACAAATTTCATGCTCAGAGCGGGGACCGCCCTTTTTGCTCTGTCTTTTGCGGCGTCTGCCTTCGCCCACCCCCACGTCTTCGCCGAAGCCAGGCTTGACGTGAACGCGGATGGCAATGGAAATGTTGCCTCCCTGCACCATGTCTGGCGCTTCGACGACCTGTTCTCCAGCACGGTTCTCGTCGAGTTCGACAAGAATCAGGACCTCGCGCTCGACCAGGCGGAGCTGGACGAGGTGGCGAGCGTGGTTCACGGGTCGCTTGCCGACTTTAACTATTTCCAGCTTGTCACCCGGGATGGCAAGGATGTGCCCATGCAGGCACCCGAGCGGCTCATTGCCGATTTTGTCGACAATCAGCTCATCATCCTGTTCGAATCGAAGCCCGAAACGACTCTCCCCCTCACAGGCGAGATCGCCTTCGGCGTCTACGACCCCACATTCTACACAGCCATCGACTTTATCGAAGACAGCTACATGACCGTCAACAACCTCCCGGCAGGCTGTACCAGCAGCGTTGTCCGCCCGGACCCCGATGAAGCGATCGCCCAGAACCAGCAGACCCTGACAGACGCTTTCTTCAACGATCCGACCGGCAATGACATGAGCAAGATTTTTGCGACCCGCCTGGAGTTAACCTGCAGCAAGGATAGCTGACCCATGCTCCCATCCCGCCGTGTCGTCATTGCCGCCGCAGCGATCACTCTTCTGGCCGCGGGCGCGGCAATGGCGCAAAGCTCGCTCGGCATCGGCGCGGCCGAACCGGCCATCACCCCGACCGGCCCTTTTGCCGGCACCCTGCAATGGATCAACACCCAGCAGCAGGCCTTTTATCGCACACTGACCGGCGCGTTGAAGGCGATGCGCGAGGATGGCAGCAGGCTCTGGGTTCTAATCGGTCTTTCCTTCGCCTATGGTGTTTTCCACGCAGCCGGGCCGGGACACGGCAAGGCGGTCATCTCTTCTTACATGCTGGCCAATGAGGTGGCGCTGCGCCGCGGCGTCATCCTTTCCTTCGCGTCCGCTCTTCTGCAGGGGCTGACCGCCATCGTCCTGATGAGTGTCGTGTTCCTTGCGCTACGTGGCACCTCGATCTCCATGACCGACGCCGCCTGGTTTCTGGAGACCGTCAGCTTCGGCCTGATCGCCGCGTTCGGTGCCTGGCTCCTGTGGCGCAAAACCTCGGGCCTTATCCGCACCAGCGCCCCCGCACCGCAACCCATGCACAGCCTTTCGGCAGCGCATGTCCATGACCACACACATCATCACAGGCATGCGCATGGTGGCGATCATCACGACCATTCCACCTGCGATCACGACCATCACCACCCGGATGAACACGCATGTGGACATGACCATCATCACGGGCACGCGCACGAACATTCACATGATCACGGTCCCGGCGAGGTCTGCCCCAGCTGCGGTCACGCACATGCGCCGGATCCCGCCATGCTGACGGGTGAGCGCTTTGACTGGAAAACCGCAGGCTCCGCCATCGCCGCCGTGGGCATACGTCCCTGCTCCGGTGCACTGATCGTGCTCACCTTTGCGTTTCTCAACAGCCTCTGGCTGGGCGGCATTCTGTCGGTGGTCGCCATGTCGATCGGAACGGCAATCACCGTTTCGGTTCTGGCAACACTTGCGGTAACGGCAAAGAACTGGGCGGTGGCGCTGTCAGGCGGTAACCGTGCGAGCAACCGCATTCACAATGCGATAGAGATTGGCGGCGCTGCCCTTGTCATGGTTCTGGGCCTCACCCTCCTTGCCGCAAGCCTTGCGGCCTGACCCGGGAAGGTCATATCAGTTGCGCTTCCGCTGAGCGCGGGCGCGCAACCAGAAGACCATGAAGAACGCCAGCACGAACAGAACCGCGAACCCACCCGCGATCCAGGGCGAATAAGCGCCGATTGCCAGCATGATGCGTGGCATCAGATAGGCCACAAGACCAAAGCCGATGAGGATGAGCGCGGCTGCGATCGCCGCCTTGCGATTTTCCGACAAGTGATCCTGCCTGTCCGTTCGCCGCACTTCAGGGTTACTCCCTGAAAGTTCCCAGCCGTTTCTTTTGATGGCCTTCCTTATCGAAATTGGCCGGATCAAGCCATGCGTCAAATGCACTTTTTACCGCAGGCCATTCGCTGTCGAGTATCGAGAACCAGGCAGTGTCACGGCTCTCCCCCTTCACCACCATATGCTGGCGAAAAACACCTTCATACGTGAAGCCGAACCGCTCTGCTGCCCTGCGCGATGGCAGGTTGGCATTGTTGCACTTCCACTCGAAGCGCCGATAACCCAGATCGTCGAAGATGTGGCAGGCGAAGAGATAAAGCGCCTCGGTTGCCCGTACGGTGCGCGAAATCCCCGGCCCCCAATAGATGCTTCCCGCCTCGATAACACCATTTGCGGGGTCGATGCGCATCAGCGCCTGCCGGCCGCCGACCTGCCCCGTCTCCCTGTCGATCACGGCATAGAAGAACGGGTCCGCACTTGTGGCCGCCTTCTCAAGCCACGCTGTGAACGCCTGCCTGCTTTCCGGCGGATATTCGGCCAGCCAGCGAAACCGCTCCCCCGCGTCGGCAACGCTGGAAACGGCATAAAGACCATCGCCGTGGCGCGCAGGATCGAGTGGCTCAAGCAGAACTGTGCGCCCCTCCAGAACCTGGCGCACCGGGCGCGGTCGGGCTGTCCAGTTTTTGAGGTCGGTCTGCATAGGGGTGTTCTCCAGCCTTGTCTACCGCTCTGCAAAGCACGGCCGCACATGCCCGAAAAGGCCCAGCACCGCATGCAGACCTGCGCCAGAGAAATGATTGGAGAAGGATGCCAGAAACGGACGAGGCGGCCACTGGTCGGCCGCCCCGTTTCGAACCGTGCTTGGGAGGAGGAAAGCCGATCCGACAATCGAAAGCCTAACCACCAAATCGTTAACGTTTACTTAACGAAAAGCCTCAAAAGGCATCTATCTCGTCACGATCTCAGGCCCCATAAGGCTGTATGGCAGCCATGTTGACATAATCGGCATATAGGTAACCAGTATCAGGAAGATAAACAGAACCAGTACGAACGGCGCCGCCGCGCGCACCACCTGGATCAGGCTCATGCCGGTTATGCCGCTCGTCACGAACAGATTGAGCCCGATCGGCGGCGTGATCATGCCGATTTCCATGTTCACCACCATGATGATGCCAAGATGGACCGGGTCGACGCCCAGTTCCATGGCGATGGGAAACACCACCGGCGCAACGATCAGCAGCAGGCCCGAGGGCTCCATGAACTGCCCGCCCAGGAGCAGAAGCAGGTTCACGGCAATCAGGAAGGTAAACCAGGTGAACCCTGCATCGACCATCAGACCGGTGATCGCCTGGGGAATGCGCTCGGCCGTGAGCACATGCGCGAAAAGCAGCGCGTTGACGATGATGAACATCAGCATCACCGTGGTGCGTGCGGCATCCACGGTCACCTTGCGCGTTTCTTCATTGAAGAAGGCGCGCAGGAAATTCCGGCCCATCAGGCTCAGATTGCGCCGCCAGATCGGAAGGCTTGCAGCCAGCAGCCCCGGCAGCGCCGCCAGCCCGTCCCCGCCGCGCCACAGCGCGTAAGCCACCATGGCAACCAGAGACAGGGCGAGCCCCGTGAGCATGCGCCCTTCAAAGGTAACCCCTTCCCAGTCGGCGGTCAGGAAGAAGCTGAGGATCATCCAGACAAAGAAAAACGCGAGCGCATAGACTGTGGCGGAAAAGCCCACCCGCGCGCGCCTGCCATCGTCCTCCTTCACCCACCGCTCGTCCTTCATCGGCCCCATGTCGCGGTAGACGAACAGCGCCACCGCGAAGGAGTAGACAGCGGCAACGGCCGCCGCCTCCGTGGGCGTGAACACCCCGCCATAGATCCCGCCAAGAATGATGATGATCAGAAACAGTCCCCAGCCGGCCTCCTTGCCGCCCGCGACAATCTCGTGAAATCCTTTCCACTCTTCCGCCGGCAGGTTGCGCACCCGTGCCATCACATAGATGGCAACCATCAGCATCAGTCCGGCGACGATCCCGGGCACCACACCGGCCAGAAACATACGCCCGACCGAGACGTCCGTCGCCGCCGAATAAACAACCATCACGATGGATGGCGGTATCAGAATGCCAAGGGTGCCCGCATTGGCGATGATGCCGGCCGCGAATTCCTTGGAGTAGCCCACCTGCCGCATACCCGCGATGGCGATGGTGCCGATGGCAACCACCGTTGCCGGCGATGAGCCGGAAAGGGCCGCAAACATCATGCAGGCCAGCACAGACGCCATTGCCAGACCGCCACGAAAATGGCCCACCGAAGCAATGGCGAAGCGGATGATGCGCCGCGCCACGCCGCCCGTCGACATGAAGGCCGAAGCCAGAATGAAGAACGGGATCGCCAGAAGCGTGTAGTTCTGCGAGGCAGTGAAGAGCTGCAGCGCGACGGAAGAGATGGAATCGCTGGAGAAGAAGGCGATGATGATGAGCGACGAAAGCCCGAGAGCCACCGCCACCGGTACCCCCAGAAACAGCAGGAGCAGAACAAGGACGAAGAGAATGGCTGGTTCCATCGCCGCTACTCCTTCAGGGCATCTTTGTTTTCAGCGACGAGGTCCTCCGCCTCGTGGCCAGCAATGATCAGGTCCCGCTCCCCCCTGGCGATCCCCACCACACCCTGCAGGGCGCGAAACGCGAGGAGTGCCAGGCCGACGGGCAGCATGAGATAGGCCACCCAGCGCTGCACACGATCCTGCAGACCGAACGCCTCCTGCATCCACAGCGGATACCGCAGATCGTCGAGCCCGGTGCCCCGATCAAACATGAACGTCCAGTAGCCGATGGCGCCGGTCTGGCGCCAGTTGGTGGACACATCGGCGCCCACCAGCGTCATCCAGCCCGCGTAGAGAAGAATGAAAGCGTAGAGGAAAACACAGACGGCACCGAAGATCGCCACCGCTTTGAAGAGCCGCGAAGGAAGCAGCCGGATAAAGGCATCGACACCCAGATGAATGCCGTTCTTCACGCCATAGCTCATCCCGAACAGGATCATCCAGGCAAACAGGATGCGCGTAAACTCCAGCGCACCGCCCCAACCGCTGTTGAAACCGTATCGGGCGACAACCTGCGTGAAAGAGACGAATGTGATGGCTGCCAGAAGAATGGCAAGCACGTTTTCTTCAAACCGCCCGACCGCATCAGGAAAACGCCGTTCCAGGAGGAACATGACGGCCACGATTGCCACAAGCCCGAGCGCCGGCCATATCAGAACCATGATTTCCCTCCCGAAGATCACCTGCCACAAGACCGCCCGCACGCAGCGGACGGCCCTGCATGACGCGACGAGGGGAGACGCCGCGTCGGGAAAGACTGAAACCTCAGGAGCCGCTTGCGGCAGCTGAATCGATCAGTTCCTTGCCGATATCACCTTCGAACTTCGCCCAGACGGGCTTCATAGTTTCGACCCAGGTCGCGCGCTGCTCGGCGCTCAGTTCACGGATCGTGCCACCGGCGTCGAGTATGTTCTGTCGGCAGGTTCCTTCCTGGTCGGCAACATTGGCGTTGGCTGTCTCCGTCACTTCCTGAACAATGGAGACGAACTGGTCCCGCACTGCCGGATCAAGACCTTCCAGCCATTCTGTCGAGGTCACGAGAAGATAGGCGAGAAGCTGGTGGTTGGTCTCCGTGATCCCGTCCTGCACCTCAAAGAATTTCTGGGTGTAGATGTTGCACCAGCTGTTTTCCTGGCCATCCACGACACCGGTCTGCAGTGCACCGTAAACTTCCTTGAAAGCAAGTTTCTGCGCCGATGCGCCCATTGCCTCGATCATGGCCACGGCGACGTCAGAGGTCTGCACGCGGAACTTCAGCCCCGCCGCATCCTGCGGCTCCATAAGCGGTTTGCCGGCAGAAAACTGCTTGAGACCCGACGACCAGAAACCAAGGCCGGTATAGCCTTCATCTTCCATCACTGTCAGCAGGCCCTGACCATCATCCGACGTGGTGAACTTGTTCACCGCATCAAGTGTGGGAAAGAGGAACGGAAGGTCGAAAAGGCGATATTTGAGCGTATAGGCCTCAAATTTCGCCAGCGAGGGTGCGGCAAGCTGCACGTCGCCCAGAAGCAGGGCCTCCATCACCTTGTCGTCGTCATAAAGCGTCGAGTTCGGAAACACCTCCATACAGGCGGTTCCGTTCATCTCGTCATTCACCCGTTCCGCCAGAAGCGTCGCCGCATCGCCCTTGGGATGGCCTTTTTCGGCAACCACGTGGCTGAACTTGATAACCATTTCGCCATCGTCGCATTGGGCTTGGGCCTGACCTGCAAGCACGGTCAGGGAAAGCGCCGAGACGGCACCGATCAAAAGTCGCATGGGGTCTCCTCCACTCTGCACAGCCCGCAACACGCTGCGGACGAACAATCGCGGCCTGTCACCGCCTGTTTCTTTTCTGGCACGGCGCGGACGATCACCAGCGTCCAGCGACATTGCAACCATATCCTGTGATACGGGTGACGTGAAATCAAGCGAGACGCGAATTGCGGCCCGCTTTTCTCCCTTATGCTTTAGTCTGAATATTCCCGCTCGTCGGCGATCACCTTGCCGTCGCGCGGCAAGCTGCCCGGCTCAGCCAGCACCACGCGTCCGCCGACCCTCGTGACTTCGCGCAGCGTTGTCTCGATCGCGGTCGTGTCCGGAGCGGTACCGGTGATTGTCTCGACATGCAGGGCCATGGCGTCGCTCGCGCCATCGCGGGTCACCACAAGCCGGGCGCGTTCGATTTCACCGTGTCTGCGCGTCAACTCCGCGATCTGTTTGGGATCGACAAACATGCCCTTGACCTTGGTTCGCTGGTCGGCACGTCCCATCCAGCCCCTGATACGCATATTGGTACGGCCGCACGGGCTCTTTTCCGGCAGCATTGCGGATAAATCTCCGGTTCCAAGCCGCACCAGCGGATAAGCCGGGTTAAGCGAGGTCACCACAACCTCACCCACCTCTCCCTCCGGCACCGGATCGTCCGTGCCCGGCCGCACGATCTCGACGATCAGGTTTTCGTTGACCACCATGCCCGGCAGCGGTGAACCGTCAGGCCCGGTCGATTCATAAGCGATCACGCCAAACTCGGCGGTGGCGTAACACTGCAGCACGTTTATGCCCCGTGCGCGGTATTCCTCACGCAGTGAGGGAAACAGCGCCCCTCCCGAAACCAGACCGATCCGGATTGATGACAGATCCCTGCCATCACGATCCGCCCGTTCGAGCATGATCTTCAGAAAATCCGGCGTTCCGGCATAGACATCCGGCCGGAAGGCTTCAGCCGCCTCCACCTGCATGTCCGTATTGCCGGTGCCTGCAGGAAACACGCTGCATCCGAGCGCCCGCGCGCCCGTGTCGAGCACGAAACCGCCCGGCGTCATATGATAGGCAAACGCGTTGTGAACGCGCGCCCCGGGCCGCACGCCGGCAGCAAAAAAGGCGCGTGCCGCCTGCCAGGGATCGGCGCCCGCCCCCTGAATTTCCCAGATCGGTCCCGGTGACATGAAAACACGCGCTCCCTCGAGCGCGTCTGGATCAACAAAACCGCCGAAGGGCGGCTTCGCCTGCTGCAGTTCCAGGAGCTCCGGTTTGCGCAGGACCGGCAGCCGCTCAAGCGCCGCACGATCAACAATTTTGGAGAGATCGTACCCGGAAAGCCATGCCGCCAGCCCCTCCGCCTTGGCCACGGCGCCGCTCAAAAAATGCGGCAGGACCGAAAACAGGTCACGCTCACGCTCCGCCGGATCACGAATTTCCAGCGCGTCGAAATGCGGTGACATGGCTCCTCCCAAAGGGTTTTGAGCATGTTATCGCAACAATCGCACCAAGGGAGCAAGACCGACCAAGGTCATGCATTGAAAGAACGGGTGTTGAACAACCCGACAGAGGCAGGCAGCTTCCTGTGCGACCTGCCATCGTCGCGTCATGGATCAGGAGACGCGGGCCGCGCGCGTGAGGACGAAATTGGTGCCGTTTGCCAGCGTGCAGTTCATCTGATCGCTGGATGCGAGAAGGCATGTGGCGGCCGTCTGCCGCTGGCTCTTGAGCGAATAGAAGGAGAGCTCGATCGTGGTCGCATCGCGATGCGAGTAGGAGCCCTCGGTCAGCACTTCGCCGGTCTCCACCGCACGCGAGCTGAAACGACCGCCCTGCAGCGTCGACACCGCCACGCCGTCCGTGCCCATCCACTGCCCTTCGACCCCCGTCTGACCCGCAGCGCGCTGTCCTCCGCCATCGGGCATTCCCGTCTGGCAGCCGGCCACTGCGAGTGCCGAAACGAGCGTTGCGAGCGTCAGAATTTTGCCTGTCTTCATGGTTCTGGCCTCCTGTTGCGCCTATGGTACTGCACCGACAGCGCACCGCCTTGGAAACGGCCCGCCCCCTTCAGGGCCGGGCGATACCCATTTCAATTGCCCGATTTTGACATCATTGCAAGCGCAGCGCGCGCATCCCCGCTCAACGCACGAGAATGTTGCGGAACTGCCACGGATCGGATTCGTCAATGTCCTCGGGGAAAAGCCCCGGCCTGCCCTCAAGTGGCGTCCAGTCCGTGTAGTAGCCTTTTACAGGCCCCAGATACGGCAACTGGATATGAAGACAGCGGCGATAGTCCACTTCATCGGCCTCGACGATACCCGCTTCGGGATTCTCCAGCGCCCAAACCATTCCCGCAAGCACGGCGGAGGTCACCTGAAGACCCGTAGCGTTCTGATAAGGCGCCAGTTCGCGCGCTTCTTCCAGCGTGAGCTGCGAACCGAACCAGTAGGCGTTCTTCCGGTGCCCATAGAGCAGCACGCCGAGTTCATCCATCCCGTCGACCAGCTCGTTCTCGTCAAGAACGTGCTGCTCGGGCTGCGCCTTGCCTTCGGCGCCGAACATCTCATGCAGCGAAAGCACCGCATCGTTGCAGGGATGATAGGCGTAGTGACAGGTCGGCCGGTAGACGACCTTGCCCTTCCCGTCACGTACGGTGAAGAAATCCGCGATGGAGATCGACTCATTGTGGGTGACAAGGAAGCCGTACTGCGGCCCCGGCGTCGGGCACCAGCTGCGCACCCGCGTGTTGGCACCCGGCTGCTCCAGAAAGATCGCCGCCTTGTTGCCCTTCTTCTGCTTGCGCGCGTTCCGGGGCTTCCATGTCTCATGCGTACCCCAGCCGAGTTCGGCCGGCTGTAACCCCTCGGCGATAAAACCTTCCACCGACCAGGTGTTCCAGAACACGTTCATGGGCTTCGGCTTCTTGGTCCGCTGCGTATCGCGTTCGGCAATGTGAATGCCCTTCACACCGCACTTCTTCATCAGCTTTGCCCAGCCTTCGCGGTCCTCGACACCCGGCTCATCGAAGTCGAGCCCCAGGTCGGTCGCCAGGTTCACCAGCGCCTGCTTGACGAACCAGGACACCATGCCGGGGTTGGCGCCGCAGGTGGAAACGGCTGTGGTGCCGCCCGGATTCTTGGCCTTTTCCCGACGCACCGTCTCGCGCAGCGCATAATTGGTGCGCGAGGCATTGTCGGCCTTGTCATCGAAATAGAAGCCGAGCCAGGGCTCGACCACCGTGTCGATATAGAGCACGCCAAGCTTGCGGCACAGTTTCATCAGGTCGAGCGATGACGTGTCGACCGAAAGGTTTACGCAGAAGCCCTGCCCTTCACCTTCTGTCAGAAGCGGCTTGAGCAGGTCCTTGTAATTGTCCTTCGTGACATGCGCCTGCACATAACGGATGCCCCGCTCGTCCAGCAGCTTGCGATCCGCATCGTTCGGATCCACCACAACCATGCGCGATTTGTCGAACCTGAAATGGCGCTCGATCAACGGCAGCGTTCCGCGCCCGATTGAGCCGAAGCCGATCATCACGACCGGGCCGGTGATTTCACCATGGATGGGCCATTTCCTGTCAGCCATTACACGCCTCTCCAAAACAGTACGGTTGAGCCTCCAAAACACAGAAGCGTGTCACAATAAAGCGCAAATGCGGTTCCGGTCTGCAAAGGCCCTGCTATTCCCTAAGTGCGTCAAGCCCTTCCACCGTGCGTGAAATCGCACATTCGGTGACCTCGACTTCGGCGATGCCATGCACCGCAAAAGGGTCTTCCGACAGACAGGCTTCGAGGGCTTCGCGGTCGCCGCGCGCGAGAATGACACCGCCCGTCCTCGGCACCTTGCGCCCCGAAGCGATGAATGTCCCACTCGCGTAGTATTTCTCGAGCCAGGCCATATGCCCTTCCATATGCGGCTCGACATCCTCGATCGGCACCACATAGCGCAACGAAACGATAAACATCACCGGTCCCCCTTTAGGTCATCGCAAAGCGCGCCTTGAGCAGCGCTTCCTCATATTCGCCATCGGCTGTGGAATCGAACACCACGCCACCACCCACATTGTAGATTGCTTCCCCGTCGGCAAAGAGCGAAACCGTACGGATCGCCACGTTGAACCGCATCGTGCCGTCGGGCGCCGCCCATCCGATTGCACCGCAATAGGCTTCACGAGGGCCGGTCTCCAGTTCCCGCAGGATCTCCATCGCACGGATTTTCGGCGCCCCCGTTACCGAACCGCAGGGAAAGAGTGCCGCGAAGATTTCACGCAGTCCCGTCGCTGGTCTGATCCTCGCGCGGACCTGGCTCACCATCTGATGAACCGTGGGATAGGTTTCCACATGGAAAAGCTCGGGCACCTCCAGCGTTCCCACCTCGCTGATGCGGGAAATGTCGTTGCGCAGGAGATCGACGATCATGCGGTTTTCCGCCTGGTTCTTCGGATCGTTGCGCAAAAACGCCTTCTGTGCCGCATCCTCTTCGGGCGTCGCACCGCGCGGCGCCGTACCTTTCATCGGCAGGGTCTCGATCCAGCCATCCCGCGAAACCTGGAAAAACAGTTCCGGCGAACGGGAAACGATCACCGGCCAGCCAAGCTCGACCAGCGCCCCGTACCGCACGGGCTGGCGCGCGCCGAGCGCATCGAACAGCCCCGCAGGCTCCCCGCGCCACCTGGCCCGGATGGGGAAGGTCAAATTCGCCTGGTAGCAGTCGCCTGCCCGCAGATGCCCGTGCAGACGTGCAAAGCGGCGTTCATAGTCGGAGCTGTTCCATGCCGGTTTCGCATCGACGAGCGCAGCATCCGCCACCGCCGGTCTGGAAACCGGGCGATCCTCCGGAGGGTCGAAAACGCCGAAGCAGAAGAGCGGGCCACGCCGCTCTTCTGGCAAAAGCGGTCTGAGCTTCGGTTCCAGCAGATAGCCAGCCTCGTAGGCCATGTAACCGGCAAGCCAGAAACCGGCGCGCCGCGCCTTCTCTGCCCGGTCGAGCATGATCTCGAACGTCTCCGCGTCTCTCGCGGCCAGGAGCGCGCGTGGCCGGGAGAAGCAAAGCTCCCGGCCAGCCGCGTCGTCGCGGATCAGAACCTGGCCCCGAATATCGGCGGGCATCGTATCTGAGAAACCTGTCCTAGGGTCAGGACCCAATAATATGACCACAATGGTCGGCCTGATTTGTGCGGATACGCGAAGCAAGACCACAGGAAGACTTCATGTCTTTCAAGGTCTTGCGACAAAGTAGCCCGTGCAAATCAGGCCGATCCGAAGGACGTTCGATAGACTGGCGACCTGCCGCGTCAAACCCCTTGACCGGGGGAAGAACCCAGCTCTGCGGGCTTTTCCTTGCATCTCTTGGTCTATCGATCGCCATTGTGGTCATATTATTGGGTCCTGACCCTAGCCGTCGAGCGTTTCAAGCTCGTCTATCAGCCCCTCGATTACCGAAAGCCCCTTGCTCCAGAAATCCTGGTCGCTCGCATCGAGACCGAAAGGTGCCAGAAGCTCCGAATGATGCTTCGTACCGCCGGCCTCGAGCATGGCGAAATACCGTTCCTGGAAGCCCTCCGGAGCCTGCTGGTAAACGGCGAAGAGCGAGTTCACCAGACAGTCGCCGAAGGCATAGGCATAAACATAGAAAGGCGAGTGGATGAAGTGCGGGATATAGGCCCAGAACGTCTCATATCCCTCGCGCAGCTTCACCGACGGGCCGAGACACGCCTTCTGCACGTCGAGCCACAACTCGCCGATCTGATCGGAGGTCAGTTCACCGTCGCTGCGGCGCTTGGCATGCACCTTGCGCTCGAACTCGTAGAAGGCGATCTGGCGCACCACGGTGTTGAGCATGTCCTCCACCTTCTGCGCCAGCATGGCCTTGCGTTCGCGCTTTTCGGTCGTTCGGTCGAGCAGCGAGCGGAAGGTGAGCATTTCGCCGAAAACCGAGGCCGTTTCGGCAAGCGTGAGCGGCGTCGGTGCCATCAGCGCCCCCTGTCTGCCGGCCAGCACCTGGTGAATGCCATGCCCCATCTCATGCGCCAGCGTCATCACATCACGCGGTTTGCCGAGATAGTTCAGGAGCAGATAGGGATGCGCAGACGGCACGGTCGGGTGAGCAAACGCCCCCGGTGACTTGCCCGGACGCACCGGCGCGTCG
The DNA here is from genome assembly GCF_056431025.1 of Nitratireductor lacus. Taxonomy (NCBI): domain Bacteria; kingdom Pseudomonadati; phylum Pseudomonadota; class Alphaproteobacteria; order Hyphomicrobiales; family Phyllobacteriaceae; genus Nitratireductor; species Nitratireductor lacus. The sequence continues at coordinate 145,355 of NZ_JBWKMB010000012.1, forward strand.
ATCCAGTTGTGATCGAAGAAGCGGCCCGCGATTTCAGCCATTCGCGGATCAAACGCGGCATAGGCGTCGAGCACCGTATTCTTCGCCTCGTCCCAGCCGATCACCGCCTGCGGTGTCTCCGGCAGCGGCGCGTTGCGGTCCCAGTGGTTGAGCACATCCATGCCCAGCCACCTGGCCTTCATGGCGTAGTAGCGATGCGAAAGCCTCGGATAGGCCGTTCGCACGGCTTCCGCCAGTGCATCCACGACCGGCCGCTCAACGCGGTTTGCCAGGTGGCGGGAATCGGCAATGTCCTCAAACCCGCGCCAGCGGTCGGAGATTTCCTTGTCCTTGGCCAGTGTGTTGGTAATCAGCGTGAATGTGCGCAGGTTCTTCGAGAAAGTATCGGCCAGCGCCTGCGCCGCCCGGTGGCGCTTCTCGCCATCCGCGTCCTGCAACAGGTTGAGCGTCTGCTCCAGCCCCAGTTCCTCTCCATCCACCGTGAAGCGCAGACTGGTCATCGTCTCGTCGAACAGACGGTTCCAGGCACCACGCCCGGTCACCGACTTCTCGTGGAAAAGCTGCTCGACCCGGTCTTCGAGTTCGTAGGGTTTGTCGCGGCGAATATCGAGCACCCACGGCCTGTAGTGCGCAAGCCTGGGATCGGCTTCCAGCGCCGCGTCGAGCACCGCGTCTTCGATCTTGTTCAGCTCCAGCGTGAAGAAGATGAGATGTGCGCTTGCATCCGTGAGTTTCTCCTGCACATCGCCATAAAGCTTGGCACGCTTCGGATCTGACGTATCGCCCGCGTAAAGAAGCCCCGCATAGGAGACGATGCGGCCCATCAGTTCTTCAATGGCCTCATAGGCTTCAACCGCTTCGCCCAGCTTGCCCCCAGCCCCCCTGGCAGCCTCGTCCGCAAGCTTGCCCTTCCAGGCGGTTTCGAAACCGGCCGCTTCCGCGGCGGCACGATCGAGATCGCGCTTCAGTTCGGGTGACTCGATTGCCGGATACAGATCGGCGAGATTCCACTCGGGCAGGTTGCCGAGTTCCGAAAACGCGTTTTCAGCCGCTAGCGCCGCATCCGTTGCCGCAGGGCGACGGGCCCTGTCAGTGTTGTTGGCCATGTAATCCTCGTTGCCGAAATCGCTGTTCGTCCACGGTGCCGAAAGGTTTCGTTCACCGGGATTCTTGAACCCTTGTTTAGAAGCCTATGCCATTTTGATCCAGCCCGCGCCGGAAAACTGCGCGCGATATCGTAACGCCATTGCATAATTGCGACATGTCCGAAGCCGTTCTCATAGTCGACGATGACCCGGTCCAGCGCCGCCTTCTTCAGGCTGCAGTGGAGAAACTCGGTCACACGCCGCTTCTTGCTGAGAACGGTCAGGAGGCGCTGGGTGTGCTGGAACGCGCCGAGCAGGCCCCGCGTACCATTGTGCTCGACCTCGTCATGCCACAGATGAGCGGGCTGGAAATGCTCGAACGACTTCGCGGCGAAGGCTCCGACATTCCGGTGATCGTGCAGACATCGCGCGGCAGCATCGACACGGCGGTCGAAGCCATGCGCGCCGGCGCCTTCGATTTCATCGTCAAGCCCGTTGCCCCGGCCCGCCTTGGAGCAGCCATAAGAAACGCCCTCAGGGTCAGCGCAATGGAGACCCGCCAGCGCCGCGGCGGCAAACCGGCCGAAGCATCGTCTTTCGATGATCTGGTCACCAACAGCCCGTCCATGGCGCGGGTCATCATGCTGGGCCAGAAGGCAGCCGCCAGCGACATACCCATCCTTATCGAAGGTGAATCCGGTGTCGGCAAGGAGGTTATCGCCCGCGCGATCCAGAGCGAAAGCCGGCGCCGCCGAAAGCCTTTCGTCACGGTCAACTGCGGCGCGATCCCCGATACGCTGGTGGAGAGCATTCTCTTCGGTCACGAAAAAGGAGCCTTCACCGGCGCAACGGAAAAGCGCATCGGCAAATTCGCCGAGGCCGATACGGGAACCCTTTTTCTGGACGAGATCGGCGACCTTCCCCTCGACGTACAGGTCAAGCTCCTGCGTGCCGTACAGCAGGGCGAAGTGGACACGGTCGGCGGGCGCGGCACACAGAAGGTCGACATCCGCCTGATCTCGGCCACCAACCAGAACCTGATTGAGCGTGTCAAGGAAGGTCGGTTTCGTGAAGACCTGTTCTACCGCCTCAATGTCTTCCCGATCATGGTGCCGCCGCTACGCGACAGAAGGGATGACATTCCTCTTCTGGTGCAGGCATTCATTGCCCGCTTCAGCGACAGCGCTTCAAACCGGATCACCGGCATATCGCGAAGAGCGCTCGCGCTTCTGGAAAGCTACGACTGGCCCGGCAATATTCGGCAACTGGAAAACGCCATCTTCCGGGCAGTCGTGCTTTGCGAAACGACCGTGCTCGACACGGCTGACTTCCCGCAGATCTTCGCTCAGGTCGAAGGCATCGATCCATACGAGGCCCAGACAGGAACAATATCGGCCGACGATGACCCTGCGGCGGCACTGCCGACAGACCGTCGTGACCTTCCCCATCGGGAAGCGCCTCCGGTTCAAGACCTGCCGGGAAGCGTTGCCACACTGGACGAAGACGGGAATGTACGCCCACTGGAGGACATCGAAAGCGATGTGATCCGGTTTGCCCTCGATCACTACCGTGGCCAGATGAGTGAAATCGCGCGGCGCCTGGGCATCGGACGCTCCACGCTTTATCGAAAACTCAAGGACATGGGCATCGATCCGGCAGAACGCCCGCGCGCGAAAGACGACTGAGGCCCCGAGGACACAGCCCAGAGATTAACCCCGCGTTTACCCTGCGGCGGCTTGTCACGTTTTGCCACGATATCGCCATCCTCTTCGCGCATTCCTCCTTTAATAAGATCGAATTAACCATTAAACAGAATAATCGGAAGGTGGGAACCACGCAGTCCGGGCCTGAGGCTCGGGGGACAAACACCAGCCTGTAAGGCCACGGATCTTGAGACAAAACGACGTTCACGTTCTTGGATGGCGCTTGCCTGCGCTTGTACGCGTGAGGCTCCTCGCCGGTTTGATGCTTGCAGTCGGCGCGCTGGTCGCAGCCGCGCCCGCTGCCCACGCCGAAACACGCACGCTGAAGCTCTACTTCATCCACACGAAGGAACGCGCCGAGATCACCTACAAGCGGAACGGGCGCTACATCCAGAGCGGCCTCAAACAGGTCAACCGCTTCCTTCGTGACTGGCGCCAGAACGAGCCGACCAACATGGATCCGCAGGTTCTCGACCTGCTTTGGGAGGTCTATCGCGCCACAGGCGCGCGCGACTATATCCACGTCGTTTCCGCCTATCGCTCGCCCAAGACCAACGCCATGCTTCGCAGCCGTTCAAGCGGTGTCGCAAAGAAGAGCCAGCACATGCTTGGCAAGGCGATCGACTTCTACATTCCAGGCGTCAAGCTTGCCAGCCTGCGCAACGCTGCACTGAAGTACGAAGCTGGCGGCGTCGGTTATTACCCGCGTTCGGGCTCGCCCTTCATTCACATCGATGTCGGCGGTGTGCGCCACTGGCCGCGCATGAGCCGCAAGCAGCTTATGGCCGTATTCCCCGACGGCAAGACCATGCATGTTCCGACCGACGGCAAACCTCTGCCGGGATACAAGCAGGCGGTTGCCGCCTACGAAGCACGCAAACGCAACGGCGGCTCCATTCAGGTTGCGCGCGACAATGGCGGCGGCGGCAATGGCCGCGGTCTCCTGGCCGCGCTCTTCGGCGGCGGTGCCGACGAGGAAGAGGATACCGCCGAGACCACGACGGTGGCAGCACGGCAGCCGGCAGCGCGCCGGCCTCAGGCGCCGGCAGCAGCGCCAGCACCGCAGCCCGAGCCCGAAACCCCGAGCACGATCCTCGCCGCCCTGCCGCAGCGTAGCCTGCCGACACCGCGCGCAGCACCGCGACCGGATGTGGCCGTAGGCCAGCCCCTGCCCTTCGAGGTCAAGCCTGTCGAGGAAGCACCGGCCATTACCGAGCAGGCGACGCCAGAGCAGGCCGGAACTGCGGTTCTCGTGGCCGCGAACATACCGATCCCGACACGTCGCCCGGAATATGCGCCTGATGCCGCGACCCAGGAAGCGCTTGTGCAGATAGCTTCGGCGCAGACCGATGCACCGGATGCCATTGCCGGTGTTCTGGCCGACGACGCGGAGACCGCGCAGCCAATTACAACGGCCGCTTATCTGCCGGTTCCGTCGAGCCGACCCGCCCGCGCCGTGGCCGACGAGTTCACGCTCGCCGCACTTCCCGAACCGCGCCCGCAGGCGGAGTCAGCGGCACCGCAGAGCGATTTTGCCCTCGCCGCCGACAGAGAACCTGAAACGGCTGCCGCTGCCCTGCAGGAAGAGCGTGGACAGCCCGTTTCGGCCTCCCCCCGCAAGGCGCTTCTCGCCCGTGCGGATCAGGCAACGGAAACGCGCCACGAAAGCCGTGCACGCAGCACCCGTAAATCGGCCAAGCCCGGCCCGGCTGACGTGATCCGCGATGCGCAGCCCGTCGTGGTCGCCAGCAGGGGTGAGGCGCCGAGCCGCGCGCTCAGCCGGAACTCCATGCTGACCGAAGCCGCGCGGCCGACCCATCCGCCGGCATTCGACAGTGAGTTCGTCCGTTCGCCCGAGACCGTCTACACGACCGGTTTCCAGCAGGATATCACCGTGGCAGATGCCACCCGCTTCAGCGGCAAGGCCGTGAACTTCATCTCCATGGCCCGCTTCCGCACCAACTGAGGCAGGCCTGCAAGACAACAAAAAAGCGGGGCTCCGGGGCCCCGCTCAGACTGCTGACAAACCCCTGGCATTTGCCGGGGGTTTTTGATTCACTGGGTCATGTTGAAGACACCGGCCCCCGAACAGACAGCGCTCGAG
>NZ_JBWKMB010000013.1:0-148834 GCF_056431025.1 Nitratireductor lacus
TCTCGAGCGCTGTCTGTTCGGGGGCCGGTGTCTTCAACATGACCCAGTGAATCAAAAACCCCCGGCAAATGCCAGGGGTTTGTCAGCAGTCTGAGCGCGCTCCCGAAAGGAGCGCCCTCGATTTTCAAGCGATGCGTGGCTGGCTTAGAAGCCCATGCCACCCATGCCGCCCATGCCACCCATGTCGGGAGCACCGGCCGGAGCGTCCTTCTTCGGAAGCTCGGCGACCATGGCCTCCGTGGTGACGAGCAGGCCGGCAACCGAAGCGGCATCCTGCAGTGCGGTGCGGACAACCTTCATCGGGTCGACGATGCCCATGGCGATCATGTCGCCATACTCACCGGTCTGGGCGTTGTAGCCGAAGGTGACGCCTTCGTTCTCCAGAATCTTGCCGGCAACGATGGAGGACTCTGCACCAGCGTTTGCGGCGATCTGGCGAACCGGAGCCTGAACGGCACGGCGCACGATGTTGATGCCGGCTTCCTGGTCGGGATTGTCGCCCTTCGCCTTGATCTGCGTGGAAGCACGCAGAAGCGCGGTGCCACCGCCGGGAACGATGCCCTCTTCAACAGCAGCGCGGGTTGCGTTGAGCGCGTCGTCGACGCGGTCCTTGCGCTCCTTCACCTCGACCTCGGTCGAGCCGCCAACGCGGATCACGGCAACACCGCCGGCGAGCTTTGCAAGGCGCTCCTGCAGCTTCTCGCGGTCGTAATCGGAAGATGTCTCTTCGATCTGCTGCTTGATCTGGGCAACGCGGCCTTCGATCTCGGACTTCTGGCCGGCGCCGTCGACGATGGTCGTGTTCTCCTTGGAGATCGCAACCTTCTTCGCACGGCCGAGCATGTCGAGCGTGACATTCTCAAGCTTGATGCCGAGGTCTTCGGAGATGACCTGGCCGCCGGTGAGGATCGCGATGTCCTCGAGCATGGCCTTGCGGCGGTCGCCGAAGCCCGGAGCCTTGACGGCAGCGATCTTCAGACCACCGCGCAGCTTGTTGACGACGAGCGTGGCCAGAGCCTCGCCTTCCACGTCCTCGGCGATGATGAGAAGCGGCTTGGACGACTGAACGACCGATTCCAGAACCGGCAGCATGGCCTGCAGGTTGGAGAGCTTCTTCTCGTGGAGCAGGATGTATGCGTCCTCGAGCTCGGCAACCATCTTCTCCGGGTTCGTAACGAAATACGGGGAGAGGTAGCCGCGGTCGAACTGCATGCCCTCGACCACTTCGAGCTCGGTCTCGGCGGTCTTGGCTTCCTCGACGGTGATGACACCCTCGTTGCCGACCTTCTGCATGGCCTCGGCGATCATGTCGCCGATTTCCTTCTCACCATTCGCGGAGATCGTGCCGACCTGGGCAACTTCTGCGGAGGTGTTGATCTTCTTGGTGGAGTTGCCGAGATATTCGATGACGTCGGCAACGGCCTTGTCGATGCCGCGCTTCAGGTCCATCGGGTTCATGCCTGCGGCAACGGCCTTGGCGCCTTCCTGAACGATCGCCTGGGCGAGAACCGTAGCGGTCGTCGTGCCGTCACCGGCGATGTCGTTGGTCTTGGAAGCGACCTCACGCACCATCTGTGCGCCCATGTTCTCGAACTTGTCCTCAAGTTCGATTTCCTTGGCAACCGTCACACCGTCCTTGGTGATGCGCGGTGCGCCGAAGGACTTGTCGATGACAACGTTGCGGCCTTTCGGGCCGAGGGTCACCTTCACCGCGTCGGCGAGGATGTTAACGCCGCGCAGCATGCGCTCGCGTGCGTCGCGGGAGAATTTTACGTCTTTTGCAGCCATATTTCTCTAGCTCCTGAGCTTCTTCGAGAAACTCTGTTACCGTTTTGATGTGGTGGCGTGGATTAGCCGATGACGCCCATGATGTCGGATTCCTTCATGATCAGGAGATCCTCGCCATTGAGCTTGACTTCGGTGCCCGACCACTTGCCGAAGAGCACGCGGTCGCCAGCCTTGACGTCCAGCGGGACAAGCTTGCCCGCCTCGTCGCGCGCGCCGGAACCGACTGCAACGATTTCGCCTTCCTGCGGCTTCTCCTTGGCGGTGTCGGGAATGATGATGCCACCTGCCGTCTTTTCTTCAGACTCGACCCGGCGGACGACCACGCGGTCATGAAGCGGGCGAAAGTTCGTGTTGGCCATGTTCTCTGAACCCTTGATTCGGATGATGAATTAGGCTTTTCCTCCGTCCGGCGGACGCCGGACCTCTCGTTAGCACTCCCTTAGCAAGAGTGCTAACGCGGCTTTGAGATAGTAAGCCCCAAATTCGGAGTCAAGATTTTCATGCGCGGAATCTGGTACAATTTTCGCAGCCGCCGACCGGTTTTTCGATCTGGCGCGGAAAACCCGACGGGCTCAGGCGGGCCTGCTGAACGCTTCGCGCTTCTTCTCCACCGCTGCCCGGCAGCAGCACCCCTCGATATGATCGTTGACCAGCCCCATGGCCTGCATGAAGGCATAGACGGTGGTGGGGCCAACGAAGGACCAGCCCCGCTTTTTCAGGTCCTTTGAGATGCGGGTGGATATCTCCGTCGTCGGATTGGCCGTCAGGGTTTTGTAGTCGACGGGATCAGGGCGTTCATGCGGCTGTGGCTCGTGGCGCCAGAAATAGTGGGCAAGAGACCCTTCCTGCTCGCACAGTTCGATCGCGCGCTGCGCATTGTTGATGGTGGAGCGGATCTTGCCGCCGTGGCGAACGATGCCGGCATTGCCCAGGAGGCGCTCCACATCCTTCTCGGTAAAACGCGCGACGCGCTCGAAGTCGAAACCCTCGAAGGCTTCACGAAAGTTCTCGCGCTTGCGCAGGATCGTCAGCCATGAAAGCCCGGACTGAAACCCTTCCAGGCAAATCTTCTCGAACAGCCGGTGATTGTCGGAAACGGGATGTCCCCATTCATTGTCGTGGTAATCGAGATAGTCCGGCAGTTCACCCGGCCAGAAGCATCGGGTCTTGCCGTCGGCGCCGAGGATCAGGCCGGTCTTTTCTTCGCTCATGTGTGTTGAATTCCCTGGTTAATGTGAAATCAGCCCGGTTTAGCGATATGTTCACCAGCTTTTTGAACGCGCCGGTAACCACGCCAAATGGTTTTTTGAATACATCGCATTTTATCGATGTCGATTCACCATTCGGTTGCAGCTTCGAGTCAGCATCCTGACACGGACAGGCGCATAGGGTGCGTTTGCCCTTCGCCGCCACCTGTTTTTGAGCCTGTTTTCGAGAACGCGTGGTCTGTTTGATCTGTGACGAATCGTAGAGAGAAGTTTGTCATGAAGTCGATGTTGACTGCGGCCGGCCTTGCGACCGCGCTGCTTTTTTCCTGGGGGGCGCAGGCCCAGGATCGATATGTGGAACCGCCGCCGGTTCTCGTCAGTCCTGATCTTTCCGCTCCCTGGGTGATGCAGCTCCGCAGTTCGCCGGTGCAGGCGCAACATCGCACCCAGCAGGCCGTGGAGTACCAGACCTACCAGCGTGCCCGCAATGCACGTGAACGCGACAGCGCGCGCCGCGATTACCGACCGCGTCATCAAATGGCGGTTCGTGAAATGGCGGTTCGTGGCGCCCAGCAGGAAAAACCCGCGCAGAAGGTGGCGTTTATACCACGCGCGAGCGAGCCCTTTCCCCTGAATGAACGCTCATGGAGGATGAGCGATCCCAAATGGCTGCCGCAGGTCGTGGAGTACGAGACCGACCAGCCTCCAGGAACCATTGTTGTCGACACCAGGCAGCGTTTCCTTTTTCTGGTGCTGAAGGGTGGCAAGGCGAAACGCTACGGCGTTGGCGTCGGCAAAGAAGGTTTCGGCTGGACCGGAACTGAGAAGGTTTCCAACAAGCGCAAATGGCCGGACTGGCATCCGCCGGCTGAGATGATCGAACGCGAAAAAGCAAAGGGCAGGATACTGCCGGTGAAAATGGAGGGTGGCCCGGCCAATCCCCTCGGCGCGCGCGCGTTGTATCTCGGATCAACGCTCTATCGCATTCATGGCACCAACGCGCCCTGGACCATCGGCCGTGCGGTGTCTTCCGGTTGCATCCGCATGCGCAACGAGGATGTGGTCGATCTTTATAACCGCATTCCGGTCGGCACCAAAGTGGTGGTGAAGTGACCGGATAAGCGGGGGATGCCCGGCAAGGGGACTGCCTGGGTAGATGGAAAAGGGCGGTGCTTGGGGGAGCATCGCCCTTTTCTCATTCCGCTGCAGTCAGCGCCGTCCCCGGCTGTTCCCGGCTCACAATTGCATCGGGCAGAGCTGCCGGTTTCGGTCCGCCATAGGCCCAGTCGAGAAGCTCCACGGTGTGAACGACCGGCATTTCAGTGCCCGAACCGATCTGGGTCATGCAGCCGATATTGCCGGTGGCGACGAGCGCCGCGCCCGTCGCTTCGATATTCCGGACCTTGCGGTCGCGCAACCTCGCGGCGATGTCTGGCTGGAGAATGTTGTATGTGCCGGCGGAACCACAGCACAGATGTCCCTCGCGCGGTTCTCGTACCACGAAGCCTGCCCTGCGCAGAAGCGCGCGCGGTTCGCGGCTGATCTTCTGTCCGTGCTGCATGGAGCACGCGGAGTGATAGGCGACGGCGAGACCGGGTTCGACAATCGGCTCAGGGAGGCTCAGCGTCTCCAGGTATTCGGTGATGTCTCTGGCAAGCGCCGCCACGCGGGCGGCCTTTTCGGCATAGGCGGGGTCGAGCCGTAGCATGTGCCCGTAATCCTTGACGGTCGTACCGCAGCCGGACGCCGTGATGATGATCGCGTCGAGCCCGCCGGTCTCGATTTCACGTGTCCAGGCATCCACATTGCGCCGGGCGGCGGCCAGAGCATCCTCTTCGCGGCCCATGTGATGCACCAGCGCGCCGCAGCACCCTTCACCTTCCGGGTGTTGCACCACTTCCACGCCGAGCCGCGCAAGCAGCCGCACGGTCGCAGCGTTGATACCGGGATCGAGAACCGATTGCGCGCAGCCTGTCAGAAGCGCCACACGTCCGCGCTTTTCTCCGGAAAGGGGCTGGCTGTCTCCGGGCTGTCGCGGCAATGTTCGCGGGGCGAGGTCCAGCATGGCTGCGACGGGCTTCATGCCCGGCAGATTTCGGAAGAGCCCCGCGAAGGGTCGCCCGAAGCGGGCCAGCTTCAAGGCGGCGCGGAAACGCGACGGATAGGGCAGGATCTGCGCCAGGACCGACCGCATCAGCCGGTCGAGCACCGGCCTGCGATAGGTTTTTTCGATATGCGCGCGGGCGTGATCCACCAGGTGCATGTAGTTCACGCCCGAGGGGCAGGTGGTCATGCAGGCAAGGCAGGAAAGGCAGCGATCTATATGGGTGACGATTTCCCGGTCGGCCGGCCTGCCGTTCTCCAGCATGTCCTTGATGAGATAAATGCGCCCGCGCGGGCTGTCGAGCTCATTGCCGAGCGTGACATAGGTCGGGCAGGTGGCCGTGCAGAAGCCGCAATGCACGCATTTGCGCAGGATCGATTCCGCCTCCGCGACATGCGGATCGGAAAGCTGCTCGGGAGTGAAATTGGTCTGCACGGCGCTTCTTCTATATCAGCCAGCTTTGCGGGTTCTTGATCGGCTCGTTCCGGCCCACGGCCTGCAGGCCGATCACGCAGCGCACCACGACCCAGATCGCAACCGCAATTATCAAAAGGAATCCGATGCCGACGACCATCAAAAGGGCCGAGACGAAACCGAACAGAACACCGATCCAGAATGTGCGAATGGCCCAGGTGTAGTGCGTTTCGAGCCATCCGCTGGCCTTGCCGCGGTTCATATAGGCAATCACGATGCCCACCAGAGCCGAAATACCAATGACGAAGCCGACCAGATAAAGAATATAGATGACCTGAATGTTGGTCGGTCCGGGTTCCAGCCAGCGGTCCGTCTTGCGGGTTTCATCGGGGGTCTGCTGCATGTCACTCATGGGTTCGCCCTCCATTGTTTCGATGGCAATCTATCATGGCTTCAGGTGAACGCCATGCGTCCCGGATTGAGGATGCCCTTGGGGTCGAACTGCTCCCTCAGGCGGGTGGAGAGAGCGGCAAGGGCCGGCGATTGCGGCTCGAAGACGGGCGTCGCCGCACGCACCGCGAGCGGTGCGCGCACCAGTGTGGCGTGCCCGCCACCGAAATGCGCAATCATTTTCCGCAGAATTTCCGCCTCGGGGTCGGCCTCCATGCGCATCCAGATCAGGCCGCCCTGCCAGTCGTAATAGACATTTGCACCGGCGGCCCGGCGGTAGGCGTCCACCAGTTCGTGACCGCGCGACGGCGTGACGGAGACACGCCAGACGGGCGCGGGCGTCCCGTCCGCAAAAGGCTGGCAATCGCGGATTTCGCGCCACAGCCGGCGTGAGGCATCTCCTTCCAGCGTGCCGATGGTTCCATACCCACGCAGAAGCCGGGCAAGAAGGTCAACCCGATAAGTGACGGAAGGTCCAAAACCTTCCACCCGCAGCGCGGTCTGTCCGCCGCTCGAAAACGCACCATCGATAAAGCGGACGACCACACCCTCGGGCAGATGCGCCGCGCCCGAAACCTCGGCACTCGACCCCATGGCGGTCGCCATGGCTTCGGTCGCACCTGCGTCGTCCAGCCCGGCAATACACAATGTGGTCTCGGTTTCCGCCGCCGGAAGAACCTTCATCGTAATGTCGGTGGCAACGGCGAGCGTGCCCCAGGAGCCGGCAAGCCCCTTGGAAAGGTCGTACCCCGTCACGTTCTTCACCACGCGCCCGCCCGATTTGAACCCTTCGCCACGGCCCGAAACCGCGTGAACGCCGAGCACATGGTCGCGCGCGGCCCCGGCCTTCAGCCGGCGCGGGCCCGAGAGATTGGCCGCAAGCAGTCCGCCCAGCGTGCCGCGTCCGGCCTTGCCGCCGAGAAGCGGGCCGTAGTCCATCGGTTCGAAGGCGAGTTCCTGATTGTGCTCGCGCAGCGCAGCCTCGATCCCGGCAACCGGCGTACCGGCTTTCGCTGAAAGCACCAGCTCTTCCGGTTCATAAAGTGTGATGCCGGCCAGTCTCGACAGATCGAGCGTGTGCTCGGTCTGGAGTGGTTGACCGATGCCGCGCTTCGAACCATGGCCGACAATTTCGAGCGGGGATTCTTCGGAAACCGCCCACTGGATGGTTTCCAGAACCTCTTCAGCGCTGTTGGGAAGGAATTCGGTCACGGCAAACCACTCATTGAAAAACTGCGGGCGAAGTTGGATGCGAAGGGCACGCTCAAAACCGCTCCAGGTCCGGGAAGGGCACCTGCCCGCGATGGATGTGCATGCGGCCAAGCTCAGCGCAGCGGTGCAGTTGGGGAAACACTTTGCCGGGATTCAGAAGATGGCCCGGATCGAACGCGCATTTGACGCGTATCTGCTGGTTCAGATCGTCTTCGGTGAACATTTCAGGCATCAAATCGCGCTTTTCCACGCCGACACCATGCTCCCCGGTCAGAACCCCGCCCACCTCGACGCAGAGGCGCAGAATGTCCGCGCCGAAATCCTCGGCCTTCTCCAGTTCGCCCGGCCTGTTGGCGTCATAGAGAATGAGCGGATGAAGATTGCCGTCGCCGGCATGGAACACATTGGCGACGCGCAGCCCGTATTTCTCGGACAGCGCGCGCATGCCTGCCAGAACCCGCGGCAATTGCTTGCGGGGGATCGTGCCGTCCATGCAGTAGTAATCGGGCGAGATGCGGCCCACCGCCGGGAAGGCGGCCTTGCGCCCGGCCCAGAACACGGCGCGTTCCTCATCTGATGTCGAGGCGCGGCTGGTGGTTGCGCCGTTCTCCCTGGCAATCGCTTCCACCCGGTCGATCAGGTGATCGACCTCCGCCTGCGGTCCATCGAGCTCGACGATCAGAAGCGCTTCCACGTCCAGTGGATAGCCTGCATGAACGAAATCCTCCGCAGCCCGGATGGCCGGCCCGTCCATCATTTCCATCCCGCCTGGAATGATGCCCGCACCGATGATCTCGGCCACGCACTGGCCCGCCTGTTCGCTTGATGGGAAGCCGATCAGAAGCGCGCGCGCCGTCTCCGGCTTCTGCAGAATGCGCACCGTCACCTCGGTCACGACGCCGAGCAGGCCCTCCGAGCCCGTCATGAGACCCTGCAGGTCATAGCCCTCCGCATCCAGATGTCTGCCGCCGAGCCGGATGACATCGCCATTCATCAGCACCATCTCGATGCCCAGAACATTGTTGGCGGTGAGCCCGTATTTCAGGCAGTGCACGCCGCCGGAATTCTCAGCCACATTGCCGCCGATGGAGCAGGCGATCTGCGACGAGGGGTCGGGCGCATAATAAAAGCCCTCCTGCTCGACTGCATGGGTGATGCCCAGATTGGTGACGCCCGGCTGCGCGACCACGGCCCGGTTCGCATAGTCGATGTCGAGAATGCGGTTGAAGCGGCTCATCACCAGGAGTACGGCGTCTTCAAGCGGCAGCGCACCGCCGGAAAGCGAGGTGCCCGAGCCGCGCGGTACGACGCGGATATCGCGCTCATGGCAATATTTCAGGATGCGTGACACCTGCGCTGTCGTTTCGGGCAGGACGACGACGAGCGGCATCTGGCGGTAGGCGGTCAGCCCGTCGCTCTCGAAGGCGCGCATTTCGTTTTCCGTGTCCACCACGCCTTCACCGGGCACGATGATGCGCATGTCGGCGACGATTTCGGCGCGCTTCTTCAGGGTTGCCGCATTGGCCTGCGGCATTTTCAGGCCGGACATCAGAACTCCCTCACTGGTTCATTCAATTTACCAGTGTGTTGGCGGTTCTGTAAATGCTGCGTGGAAAGCGTGCCTGCGTCAATCCGCCCCGGTGCCGATATTGGCGTCTTCGCGGGCGTGGTGGCGGCGTATGCGCCGCACCAGAAGCCAGATGCACAAAACGGCCATGGGAACGGCGGCGGCGGTGATCGCCTCGCTCGACAGGCCGGGCAGGGCGGGTTTTGCGCCCTTGGCCACATAGCCCACCAGCCCCACCACATAATAGGAGATGGCGGCAACGGAAAGGCCTTCGACCGTCTGTTGCAGGCGCAATTGCAGCTGCGCGCGGCGGTTCATGGAGGCGAGCAGGTCGCGGTTCTGGCGCTCCACTTCCACATCAACCCAGCTTCTGAGCAGGTTTGCGGCACGTGTCAGCTTGCGCGAAAGGTTGGCCTGGCGCTCTTCCACCGAGCGGCAGGTGCGCATGGCGGGCGCGACACGCCGTTGCAGGAAGGCGGCCCAGGTCTCGTAGCCGGCCATCGGTGCTTCGTTCAGCGTTTCCAGCCGCTCCTCGACAATGCCGTGATAGGCGCGGCTTGCGCCAAAGCGGTAGAGGCTGGCGGCGGCATCGGCCTCCAGGTCGGCGGCAAGCTCCGTCAGCTCGCTCAAAAGCGCGTGGCTGTCGTGCTTTTCACGCTGGCGCATGCGTGCCGTCAGGGCCGCGAGCTGATCCTCCATGCGGCGCAGGCGCGGCGAAAGCGATTGCGCCAGTGGCAGGCCAAGCATGGCAAGCGTGCGGTAGGTTTCGATGTCGATCAGGCGCTGCGAAAGCGCGCCGATACGGGCCGGCGCCAGATCCTTTTCAAGGATGAGAATCCGGGTCAGCCCGTCGCCATCCTGCCGGAAATCCGTAGCGACGGCGGCACGCCCGCCTTCCACCACCGAATAGCCGAGGCTTGCCGGATCGAACGCGCCGACCAGCCTTTCCGTCGCGCTCGTCCATTTGCGGATTTCCACCCGCGTGCCCGATATGGCGGTGCCGGGCGGGCTGAAGCCGTTTCCGAACGGGGATTCCTCAAGCGGCTTTCCGGTGCGCGGCGAGATCGGACAATCCCACTGATAGCTCGAAAACTCCGTATGCCGCTCCCAGCGCAGCGTGCCCTTGCCCCACTTCATCGCGTGGTGGCGCGCATTGGTCTGCGGCGGGGCCACGCCAAGCCGGCGCGACAGATCGGCCAGCACGGCCTGATCCACCGCCAAGCCGCCCTCGGTCATGAAGGAGAGCTGGATGATGAGGCGCGGCGCTTCAAGCAGCGCGTGCGGCCGCGCATGCACTTCACCCAGCGCCCCGGCGCGTCCGTCATGGGCGGGAAAGCCCAGAACGCTGCCTGTCACCAGTGTCTCCGTGGATGAAGCCTCGGGCCTGTCGGTGCCGATTACGACAAGCTGTTCCCCGTCTTGTTGGCTCATTGTGCCTTGCCGTCTGTCTCAGGATGGACCTTCTGCAAGTATGCTATTGCCTTTGCGCGGGGCGCAATGCGTGTCTGCAAGCGCCCGTCGATGGCGGGATTGGGCAAATTAATTGACCAGTTGTGTTCGGTCGCGCTAATCTGCGCCAACAAAGAGAGTGGATAGCGAGACGGCGAAGCCGGTGGACGCGGTTTTTTCAAGAATTGAGCATGCCCGCACGGCGGATGGCGTCATCCGGCAGATCGAGACGCTGATTCTCGAGGGCGTGCTGCGCGATGGCGACCGGCTGCCGGGCGAGCGCGAGCTTGCGCGCCAGCTCGATGTGTCCCGTCCGATCCTGCGCGACGCCCTGAAAACGCTGGAAGAGCGGGGCCTGATCCTCACGCGCCACGGCGGCGGCACCTATGTGGCCGACATTATCGGCCAGGTGTTCACAAAACCGGTACGTGAACTGATCGCCACGCATCATAAGGCGACCGCCGACTATCTGGAATACCGCCGCGAGATGGAGGCCGTCGCCGCCGAATTCGCTGCAAAACGCGCGACGCCCGAAGACCTGGTGCTCCTTGGGGCGATCATGACGCGGATGGACGAAGCGCATGCCGCGGAGGATTTCGAGGCGGAAGCGGCCTGCGACGTGGAGTTTCACAATGCCGTGGGCGAATGCGCGCACAACATTGTGCTCCTGCACACGCTACGCGCCTGCTACCGGCTGCTCGCCGATGGCGTCTTCCTCAACCGCGTCCGCATTTACGAACTGCCGGATGCGCGCGACATGCTGCTTGCCCAGCACCGCGCGATCCATGCGGCAATCGCCGCCGGCGATCCGGAAGCCGCGCGGAGTGCTGCGATCGCGCATATCGATTTCGTCGAAAAGGCCACCTTTCATGCCGAACGCACAGATGACTGGCAGCGCATATCGCGGCTCCGGCTCCAGCAGCGCGGCGGCGAGGCGGCACAAGCATGAGCAAGCGAACCTGAGCCAGCGAAAGAAGAACCGTTGAAAGAAGACATGACCCAACCGAAGCGCGTCGGCCTTTTCGTCACCTGCCTGGTGGACCTGTTCCGGCCCACTGTCGGGTTTGCCGCCGTCAAGCTTCTGGAAGAGGCAGGCTGCACCGTCGAGG
Source organism: Nitratireductor lacus (assembly GCF_056431025.1). NCBI lineage: Bacteria > Pseudomonadati > Pseudomonadota > Alphaproteobacteria > Hyphomicrobiales > Phyllobacteriaceae > Nitratireductor > Nitratireductor lacus. The sequence continues at coordinate 11,302 of NZ_JBWKMB010000013.1, forward strand.
TGCCCATGGCGCAGACCTGCTGCGGCCAGCCGGCGTATAATTCCGGCGACCGGGAGGATGCAGCCGCCATCGCGCGCCAGACCATCGAGGCCTTCGAGGAGTTCGATTATGTCGTCGCGCCATCGGGCTCCTGCGCGGGCATGCTCAGGAAACATTATCCCTCGCTTCTCAAGGGCACGCCATTCGAGGCGAGGGCGGAAGCCTTTTCCGGCCGCGTGCACGAGCTGGTAAGCTTCCTGGTCGATGTGCTCGGCATTACGGAAGTGCCGGTCCGCCACGAGGGCAGTGTCACCTATCACGATTCCTGCTCGGGCCTGCGCGAGCTCGGCATTCAGAAACAGCCGCGAAAACTCCTCTCTTCGGTCGAGGGGCTTGAGCTCAAGGAGATGCAGAATTCCGATGTCTGCTGCGGCTTCGGCGGCACGTTCTGCGTGAAATATCCCGACATCTCCAACAAGATCGTCGAGGAAAAGACGGCGAGCATCGAAGAAGCCGGGGCGGCTACGCTGCTCGCGGGTGATCTCGGCTGTCTCATGAACATGGCCGGCAAGCTGCATCGGCAGGGCAGCAGGGTTGAGGTCCGCCATGTGGCGGAGGTTCTGGCCGGCATGACCGACAAGCCGGCGATCGGCGGGGGAGGACGCTGATGGAGGTACAGTCTCCACAGTTCAAGGAAAAAGCGCGCAAGGCGATTGCCGACGAGCAGTTGCAGCGCGCCATGGGCAAGGCGAAGATCGGTTTCGTCGGCAAGCGCAAGAAGGCGGTCGATGCGCTGCCGGAGTTCGAGGATCTTCGCTCTTCCGCCCGCGCGATCAAGGATCACACGCTCGAACATCTCGATCTCTATCTGGAAGCCTATGAGCGCAAGGTCATTGCCTCGGGCGGCCGGGTGCACTGGGCCGAGACGGCGGAAGATGCCCGCCAGGCCGTGCTCGACATCTGCCGCGCCGCTGGCGCGCGCACCGTCACCAAGGGCAAGTCGATGATCACCGAGGAGATCGCGCTCAACGATTTCCTTGAGAAGGAAGGTGTCCGTCCGGTAGAGACCGATCTTGGCGAATACATCATCCAGCTGCGCGGCGAGCATCCAAGCCACATCATCGGCCCGGCCCTGCATCTGAACAAGGAACAGGTGGAAGAGGATTTCCGCCGCGTTCACACCGAGCTCCCGGCCGGGCGCGATCTCTCGCAGCCCGAGTCCCTTCTCGGTGAAGCGAGGCATATCCTGCGCCCGCAATATTTTCAGGCGGATGTGGGCATTACAGGCGCGAACTTCCTTGTCGCTGAAACCGGCACCTCAATCATCGTCACCAATGAGGGAAATGGCGATCTCACGCAGACGCTGCCGCGCGTCCACATCGTCGTCGCCTCCATCGAGAAGGTGGTGCCGACGCTGGAGGATGCGAGCCAGATCCTGCGTGTGCTGGCCCGCTCGGCCACCGGTCAGGACATGAGCGTCTACACCACGCTCTCCACCGGCCCGCGCCGCCCGGACGATCCCGACGGTCCGGACGAATATCACGTCATTCTGCTCGACAATGGCCGGTCTTCCATGCTCGGCACGGAGTTCCACGAGATGCTGCGCTGCATTCGCTGCGGCGCGTGCATGAACCATTGCCCCGTCTATCACGCTGTCGGCGGTCATGCCTATGGCTGGGTCTATCCGGGGCCGATGGGCTCGGTGCTCACGCCTTCGCTGGTCGGCGTCGACAAGGCCGGGCACCTGCCCAACGCCTCCACCTTCTGCGGGCGCTGCGAATCCGTTTGTCCCATGCAGATCCCGCTGCCGCGCATGATGCGGCACTGGCGCGAACGCGAGTTCGAGCGCGGGCTCAATCCGGCGACGCAGCGTTTCGGTCTCGGTTTCTGGGCCTTCTTCGCCCGCCGGCCAGGGCTTTATCGTCTTGCCACGTCGATGGCGATCCCGACCCTCTCAGGTCTCGCCGGGCGTCGCCGCTGGTTCCGCTCGCTCCCCTTTGCCGGGGGCTGGACGCGGCACCGCGATCTTCCCGCGCCTGAGAGCCGCACTTTCATGCAGCAATGGCGCGACCGCGAAACCGCGAAACAGGAAGGGGATGCATCATGAGCACGCGCGAGGCCATTCTTGGCAAGTTGCGGGCGGCGGCGTCCGTTTCCACCGATGACTCTGCACGGCGCGAAGCCGTCGAAAAGCGCCTTGCAAAGACGCCGCGCGGGCTCATTCCGGCGCGCGGGCAGGTGGAGGGCGAGGAGCGCATTGCTCTTTTCTGCCGCATGGCCGAGGCCGTCACGGCCACGGTGGAGCGCGTGAAAAAGTCAGACGATGTGCCGAAGGCCGTGACCCATTATCTGCGCTCCAAGAACCTGGCGCCCTCCGTTCGCATGGGGGACGACAGGCGTCTGAAGCGCATGGACTGGGCAAGTCAGAAGTCGCTTGAGGTGAAACGCGGACGGGCCGAACCTGAAGATGAAGTCGGCGTGAGCCACGCATTCGCCGCCGTTGCTGAAACGGGCACGGTCGCTCTGCCATCGGGCAAGGACAATCCGACCACCGTCAACTTCGTGCCCGATCACCACATCATCGTCATTGACGCGAAGGACATTGCCGGTGATCTTGAAACGGTGATTTCCCGCCTCAGGCGCAAATATGGCAGAGGTGACATGCCAAGACTGCTGAACCTCATCACCGGGCCATCGCGCTCCGGCGACATCGAGCAGACCATGCTGCTCGGGGCGCACGGGCCGCGCGCGCTGCATCTCATCGTCGTAGACGGGTGAGGGATGGCCGCCGGGGTCTCATATGATGAGGCTTCGACGCCCAACGGCCTGCGCCTCTACGCGGTCGGAGACATTCACGGCCGGCACGATCTGCTGGCCGCGATGCATGCGCGGCTCATGGAGGAAATCCTTCATGACCGCCCCGCCGACTGGCGCATCGTCTACCTTGGAGACTATGTTGATCGCGGTGCCAATTCACGCGGCGTGATCGAGTATCTCGCCAATCTGCGCGAGCGCGACCCGCGCGTCATCACGCTCGCCGGAAATCACGATCTGGGCTTTCTCGATTTCCTGTCGAACCCCGACCCCTTCGGCCTGTTCGCGTGCAATGGCGGTTTCGAGACGGCGCTTTCCTATGGCGTCGAGATCGATCTGACATCGCGAGAGAGGATGATGCCGGGCCACGCGGCGCTCGTTCGCGCAGTGCCGCGGCGCCACAGGGCGTTTCTGGCCACGCTGCCCTATTCAGTCTCGTTCGGGGATTTCTTCTTCTGCCACGCAGGCGTCCGGCCGGGCGTCGCCCTGGATGCCCAGTCGGCGGACGATCTCATCTGGATCAGGCGTGAGTTCCACGCATTCGAAGGGCTTCATCCCAAATTGATCGTGCATGGCCACACGCCCGTGCGCGCGGCGGAACTCCGTAAGAACCGCATCAACCTTGACACGGGCGCATGGCACAGCGGTCGGTTGACGGCGCTCAGGATGGAAGGGCGGGAAAAGACCTTGATCGAGGCTGCCTGCTGAAGGCGGCCTAGTCCATGGCGGCGGAAATGCCGTAGCCGTCCACGGGATGATGGTCCCCGGTGGCTCCAGCCGAAAGCAGCCTGGCCCCGATCAGCGTGAACGCAGAAACAGTGATGAGAAACACGACAGTCGCACGCCCGATGGTCATCCGGCCAAAGTCCCCTTGAAGGTCAATAAAACACGGCTCCCCGTGCCGCGCAGGTTGCTATAAACGCAAACAGCTTAAGATTGAAAGAACTTATATGCCAATACCCACATTGTTTATGACAGCCCCTGAGAAGCGGGGAAAAGTTCATGCCGCTGCAAAATCGCGTTGATCCGTTCGGTCGCATTGATACAACTCCCGCGCGCGGCCTTTTCACCGGCAATCGCGGCGTGATCCATGATCCCGATACGAAAACGCTCCTGCGCCGCCGCTGGACGACCAGGGCCTGGATCATCTGCGTCTGCGACTTCAGGGGGCGCCGGCGTGAGGTCATGGGGAGGAATAGCCCGACAGGCAGGGCGGGCTGGACGGAGCTCTTCTTTCTCGATGAGGTGACAGCCCTTGCGGCGGGCCACCGCCCCTGTTTCCTTTGCCGGCGCGAGGCGGCAACGCGGTTCTTGGCATGCGCGCGTGCGGCGGAGAACGATCAGGCGCTGAAGGCTCCCAATCTCGACTCAGCTCTCCATGGGCAAAGGCTTGCAGTCACAGGCAGAACACAATCCATCGCTGCAGAGGCGCTGTCGGATCTGCCCGACGGCTCCATGATTGGCTTCGGAGAGCGGGCTTATGCACTTCGCGGTGGGGCGCTTTATGAGTGGCGTTTTGAGGGCTACCGAAGCGCTCCCTCACTGGACAAGACCCCGCCGGTTGTTCAACTGCTTACGCCAGCCTTGACCGTCGCGGCGCTGCGCGAGGGTTATTCCCCGGTCTGGCACGCAAGCATCGGCTCTTGACGTGGCATCGTCGATCCACCATCAGACCGGCATGCGTGCGAACTATAAACTGCAGCGGCTGTTCATCGATGCCGCCCTCGCTTCCGGTGCCGAGGTGGAAACCAGCCGGGAACAGGCCCACTACCTGACAAATGTGCTGCGCCTGCGCGAAGGCGGCGAAGTGCTCGTTTTCAATGGGCGCGATGGCGAATGGCATGCCGCACTGATAGCGGTCGGCCGCAAGGCGGTGCGCCTGCGGATGACCAGCCAGGCCCGCCCCCAGACGCCTCATCCCGACCTCCTTTATTGCTTTGCCCCATTGAAAAAAGGCCGCCTCGACTATCTTGTGCAAAAGGCCGTCGAAATGGGTGCAGGGCGTCTTCAGCCCGTCATCACCCAGCACACGCAGGTGGCAAAGCCCGGTACCCAGCGGCTCGAGGCGAATGTCATGGAGGCGGCCGAGCAGTGCGGCATATTGGCCGTGCCGGAGGTGCTCGAGCCGGTAAAACTCGATCGTCTTCTGGCCGACTGGGAGCCGGACCGCCGCCTGATTTTCTGCGACGAGGATGCCGCGACGAACAATCCAATGCCGGCGCTTTCGGCTGTGCGCGAGAAGAAACTGGCACTTCTGGTCGGCCCGGAAGGCGGGTTTTCCGAGGCCGAACGCGCTCAGTTGCGCGCGCTGCCCTTCGTGACGTCCATCCCGCTCGGCCCCCGCATCCTGCGGGCCGACACGGCAGCCGTGGCCGCTCTCGCCGTCATTCAGGCGAGCGTGGGCGACTGGGAATAGGCGGGACGGTAAAGCGCTTGTGAAGAGAGGTTGACGCTCCTGTCAGCACTTTTTACTTGAAGCGGATTGTCAGCATGGTCCATCAGATCGCTGATGGTTTGCCAGGAGAGCAGTTATGGCCCGTGACACCACCGATAATCGGCCGATCGAACGGGTCGAAGAACTTGCCGCCGATCTCGCAATGGGTTGCAAGCCCCGCGAAAAATGGCGCATCGGCACCGAGCACGAGAAATTCCCTTTTTATGTCGATGGCAACCGGCCCGTTCCCTATGAGGGCGAGCGCGGCATCAAGGCCGTGCTGGAAGGCATGCAGCGGATTCTCGGATGGGACGCCATCAACGATGACGGAAAAATCATCGGCCTCGTCGAGCCGACGGGACAGGGCGCCATCTCGCTGGAGCCGGGCGGCCAGTTCGAGCTCTCCGGTGCGCCACTGGAAACGCTCCACCAGACCTGCCGCGAGGGCAACGCCCATCTGGCGCAGCTGCGCGAGATCGCCGAACCGCTCGGCATTCGCTTTCTGGGCCTCGGCGGCAGTCCGAAATGGACACTTGCCGAAACGCCGCAGATGCCCAAATCGCGCTACAAGATCATGACCGCCTACATGCCGAAGGTCGGCACGCAGGGCCTCGACATGATGTACCGCACCTGCACGATTCAGGTGAACCTCGATTTCGAGACGGAAGCGGACATGCGCCGCAAGATGCAGGTCGCCCAGCGTCTGCAGCCGCTCTCCACCGCGCTCTTTGCCAATTCGCCTTTCACGGAGGGACGGCTCAACGGGCTCCAGTCCTGGCGTGGCAATATCTGGCGCGACACGGACAACCAGCGCGCCGGTCTTCTGCCCTTCGTCTTCTCCGAGCGCTTCGGCTTTGCCGATTATGTGGAATGGGCGCTCGATGTGCCGATGTATTTCATCCTCCGCGACGGGCGCTATCACGACTGTACGCACATCACCTTCCGCCAGTTCATGGAGGGCGCGCTCAAGGACGAGGTGACCGACGGCCTGCCGACCATTGGCGACTGGTCGAACCATCTTTCCACGCTCTTTCCCGATGTGCGCCTCAAGCGCTTTCTTGAAATGCGCGGCGCCGATGGCGGCCCGTGGCGGCGCATCTGCGCGCTGCCGGCCTTCTGGGTGGGGCTGCTCTATGATCAGGCGGCACTCGACGCCGCCCACGACCTTACCGCCGACTGGTCGTTCGAGGAGGTGGATGCCATGCGCAACGCAGTGCCGAAGGAGGGGCTTGCCACGCGGTTCCGCAATCACGAGCTGCGTGACATTGCCCGCGAGGTTCTGGCCATTTCGCGCAAGGGCCTCTCCGCCCGCAGGCGCCTCAATCCGGAAGGCTATGACGAGGCAAGCTTCCTGAGCCCGCTGGATGAGATCGTTGCGCGCGGCACCACCAGCGCGGAAGAACTCGCCAATGCCTTCAATACCCGCTGGGACGGTTCCATCGAGCCGGTGTTTCTCGAACAGGCATATTAGACTTCCATTCAAGGCGGCAAAGACAAAGCCGCTTTGTCGGGTTATCTTCCTGAAACAATGGTCCGATAGGTGCTCGGCACCGATTGATTGAAGGAGAAAACCCATGCTTCCGCTCTTCGAGATGCTCAACAATGCCGGTCAGGGGCAGGGCGTGGATCAACTCGCCAGGCAGTTTGGCATTTCGCAGGCACAGGCGCAGGAAGCCATGGAGGCGCTCCTGCCGGCATTCAGCCAGGGGCTGAAGCGCAACGCGGCCGATCCCTACGGTGCCGGCAATTTTCTCGGTGCGCTTGCCTCCGGCCAGCACGCAAAATATTTCGAGGATGCCGCCAACGCTTTCACGCCGCAGGGTGTGGCCGAGGGGAATGGCATTCTGGGGCATCTGTTCGGTTCCAAGGATGTGAGCCGCGCCGTGGCAAGCCACGCAGCACAGGCCACGGGGCTCGGTCAGGACATGCTCAAGCAGATGCTTCCCGTGCTCGCTTCCATGCTCATGGGTGGCCTGTTCAAACAGTCCACGGGCCAGATGCAGGGCGTGCAGCCGCGGCAGGCGCAGGCTGGCGGCGGTGGCATGCTCGGTGACCTCATGGAGCAGATGATGCGCCAGATGGGCCAGCAGCAGCCGGGCGCTCAGCCGCGGGGCCGGGCCCCCTCTGGTATGAGCCCGTCCGACAACCCGCTCGGCCAGATTCTCGAGGGCATGTTTGGTGGTGGTTCCACCGGGCGCGGCGCCCCCTCTGGCGGTCAGGGCAACAACCCTCTGGGGGAAATCTTCGACCAGTTCCTGCGCGGCGGGCAGGGTGCCGGGCAACCTGAACCGCAGAGCCGCCGCGCACCGCAGCCCGAGCCGGAAGCCAATCCGAGTGGCCGCCCCCGCAATCCCTATGACGACCTGTTCGGCCAGATGTTCGAGACCGGCCGCAAGACGCGCGATGACTATGAGCGCGGCGTTGAAAACATCTTCGAGCAGTTCCGGCAGGGGATGGAACGCCGCCGATAGCGCTTTGCGCCACAGCGGTTTTCCTGTTGTGCAAGGCAGATCTCTGCCTTTTGCCTCTTCTTCGTGCGCGCTAGCATCAGGCCTTCTTCAGGGAGACGAACCCGGATGTATTGCCCACCCGCCTTTCGAGAAGAGGAGCTGCCCGCGCTTCATGAACTGATGCGGGCGGCGCGGCTTGCCAATGTGGTGACGTCTGGTGCGAATGGACTTCATGCAAGCCCTCTGCCGCTGTTTCTTGATGAGACCGAAGGCCCTTATGGCACGCTCTATGGCCATCTCGCCCGCGCCAACGACCAATGGAAGGACACGCCGATTGGCGAGGCGCTCGCCATCTTCATGGGGCCCGACGCGTACGTGACCCCGTCCTGGTATGCCTCCAAGAAGGAGCACGGGAAGGTCGTTCCCACCTGGAACTACAGTGTGGTTCAGGCGCGGGGACCGATTGAATTCTTCGATGACGAGGCCCGGCTTCGCGGGGTGGTTGAGCGCCTGACGACCCTTCACGAAAAGGGTCGCGCGGAAATCTGGTCTGTCTCGGATGCGCCTGAAAAGTTCATCATGGGCCAGTTGCGCGGGATCGTCGGGCTACGTCTTCCCATCACGAACCTCGAAGGCAAGCGCAAGATGAGCCAGAATCGCAGCGCCGCTGACAGGGCGGGTGTCGCTGCCGGGCTGGCGGCGAGCGCCCATCCGGCGGAAAGAGCAGTGGCTGCGGAGATTCCACAGGATTGACGACTGTTTCCCGGACAGGGTGAGACCCCTTGCCGCGATGGCCGCGCATTCGCGCCGTTTTGATTGACTCTGCGCATCCATGCTCCTATAAGCCCGGCCACGCTTGGGCCTTGCGTCCGGCGGCGCGTATTCGTGCCTTCGGTCCAGCCCGTTAAGCAAAGCTCCTGTTCATTGAAACAGAATTAAGAAGGGCCGCACTCCGCGGTATTAAAACAAATGAAGCGTACATATCAGCCTTCCAAGATCGTCCGTAAACGCCGGCACGGTTTCCGTGCGCGCATGGCCACCAAGGGCGGCCGTCGCGTGATCGCAGCCCGCCGCAATCGCGGCCGCAAGCGGCTGTCCGCATAAGGTTTGGAGGCGAGGCCGGAAAGATGACGGACCGGCCAGCCGTCCCCCCTCCGGCGCGTCTGAAGAAGCGCGCCGAGTTTCTGGCCGTCCGTCGCGGTGAAAAGCGACGCGGGCGGCTTTTTCTGCTGGAAGTGCTCGACCGCGGCGACAAGGACCCGCCACGGCTGGGCATTACAGTCACGAAGAAAGTCGGCAACGCGGTGGTTCGAAACCGCGTGCGCCGGCGGCTCAAGGAAGCCTGCCGCCTCCATGCGGTTCACGACATGGCCGCCGGCAAGGATTATGTGATCGTGGCGCGGCGTTCTGTGCTTGACGCGCCGTTCGCCTCCCTGAAAGACGAGCTTTCCCGTCGCATCGGAGAAACCGATGCCGGGCGTGGAAAGGGCAAGGACATCGATGGATAACAATCGCAATTTCCTCATCACGATCGCGCTGTCCGTGTTGATCCTGACGCTCTGGCAGGTTTTCTACATGAACCCGCGCATCGAGGCGCAGCGTGAGACGGCCCAGATCGAAGAGCGGCAGGCCGCTGAAACGGCCCCGGCCGGGACGGCTTCAAGTGGTGAGAACAGCGATATACCGGCACCTTCGGGCGGTGACGGTGCCGTGCCCGGCACGGCCAGCCAGTCCGCTGCTCCGCTTGACCGGGCCGCAGCCGTAGCCGGCAGCGCGCGTGTGAAGATCGATACGCCGCGCATTTCCGGGTCCATCAATCTGGCCGGCGCGCGTCTTGATGATCTGCTCCTCAAGGACTACCGGGTCACGGTCAAGAAGGATTCGCCCAACATTCAGCTGCTCAACCCCTCGACCGGCCCCGACGGCTATTACGTCGAGACGGGCTATGTGGGCGGTGAGGCTGCCGGAACGCTGCCAGGTCCTTCGACCGAGTGGACGCTTGCCGAAGGCGAGACGCTCACCCCGTCGACCCCTGTCACGCTCTCCTACACCAATGAGAAGGGCCTGACCTTCAAGCGCACCTTCTCGGTCGACGAGAACTACATGTTCACGGTTTCCGACACGGTGGAAAACGCCTCAGGTGCCGCCGTCGCACTGCGCAATTATGGCCGCACCACCCGCATCGGAACGCCAAAAACCTCCGGCATCTACATCCTGCACGAAGGCCTGATCGGCGTGACCGGCGAGGAAGGCCTGCAGGAAATCGACTATTCGGATGTCGAAGAGGAAAAGCGCATTACGCCGGCGAAATCCTCCGACGGCTGGCTCGGTATCACCGACAAATACTGGGCGGTGACCATGGTCCCGCAGAATGGCCGCGAATTCCAGCCGCGCTACACCTATTCGGGCGATGGCAAGCCGCGCTACCAGGCCGACTATCTGACCGACGAAATCACGGTCGCCGATGGCGCTTCCGCCACCAGCGAGCTCATGGTCTTCGCCGGTGCCAAGGAGGTCAATGTCGTCGATGCGTATGAAGAAGACCGGGGCATCCGCCAGTTCGAGCTTCTGATCGACTGGGGCTGGTTCTACTTCATCACCAAGCCGATGTTCTATCTCATCGACTGGCTATTCAAGCTGCTCGGTAACTTCGGCGTTGCCATTCTGGCCACTACGGTGGTCGTGAAGCTCATCTTCTTCCCGCTCGCCAACAAGTCCTACAAGTCCATGGCGAACATGAAGAAGGTTCAGCCTGCCATGATGGAAATCCGCGAGAAATACGCGGATGACAAGATGAAGCAGCAGCAGGCGATGATGGAGCTCTACAAGAAAGAGAAGATCAATCCGATCGCCGGCTGCTGGCCGATCCTGATCCAGATTCCGGTCTTCTTCGCGCTCTACAAGGTTCTCTACGTCACCATCGAGATGCGTCACGCGCCGTTCTTCGGCTGGATTCAGGATCTGTCGGCCCCCGATCCGACCTCGGTCTTCAACCTGTTCGGCCTGCTGCCTTATGACGTGCCGGCCTTCCTGCTGATCGGTGTCTGGCCGCTGATCATGGGCGTCACCATGTTCCTGCAGATGCGCATGAACCCGACGCCGCCCGATCCGACACAGGCCATGATCTTCAACTGGATGCCGGTGATCTTCACCTTCATGCTGGCCACGTTCCCGGCAGGTCTGGTGATCTACTGGGCATGGAACAACTTCCTGTCCATCGTCCAGCAGGGCGTGATCATGAAGCGCCAGGGCGCCAAGATCGAACTCTGGGACAATCTGGCAGGCCTGTTCAAGAAAAAGCCAAAACCGGCCGAATAGCCAAACAAACGAAAAGGCTCGCGAAAGTGGGCCTTTTCCTTTTCAGATGTGCTTCTACCCCAGCATTTCGCGCAGGGCGATGCGCTTGTAATCCTCCACCAGCCGTCGCCCCTCTGCTTCGCCCACCTGAATGGCAAGCCGCATGGTGGCTTCGCCCAGATGGATGATCAGCAGGGCGGTCGAGGCGGTGGAATCGGGATCGCGCTCGGGTGATGCGCGCAGCATCGCCTGCGCCAGTTCCTGCGCATTGGCTCTCGCATCTTCGAGATCGAGCAAAGACAGCGTCTTGTCTGCCTGCGTGCCCGACCAGATATCGCGCATGACCGGCTCGGACAGAAACATCGCGTAGTATTCGTCGATCAGCGCGGTGAATTCCTTCCTGAGGCTCGCCAGGTCATGAACCTCTTCCAGCCCGTCGCAGATGCACGCCCTGCCGAGCGCGTTGTAGTGTTCCGCAAGCGTGCGAATGATCGCCGCCTTGTCGGGAAAATACTGGTAGAGCGAGCCGATTGAAATTCCGGCACGCTGTGCCACCTCACTCATCTTCATCGCCTCGCTGCCGCTCTCGGCAATGATGCCCCGCGCGACGTCAAGAATGCGTTCCACGCGCTCCCGCGCGCGCTTTTGCGTGGGCATCCTGCGTGCCGCGATGGCGCCGGGCGTCTCTGTCTCCGTCATGCCTGATCCATTTTATGAGTGTTTCTCATATTTCTGTTGACATCCATAATATGAGGATTTATCACTTTTGCAAATGTGAGACTTTATCACTTTATGGAGAGTGAAATGACCAGGCACGATTCCGACCGCAGCAAACCCGTTCTCGTCACCGGTGGCACGGGCAAGACGGGCCGCCGTCTTGCCGAGCGACTGACAAACGCAGGTGTACCGGTGCGCATCGGTTCGCGCGGGGCTGCGATCCCGTTCGACTGGGAAAACCCGAGCACCTGGGATGCCGCGCTCGATGGCGTTGAGGCTGCCTATGTGGCTTACTATCCAGACCTTGCCGTGCCGGGCGCTGCCGAAACCGTGGAGGCCTTCGCAAGGCTGGCCGTGAAAAAGGGTGTCACGCGGCTGGTGCTCCTGTCCGGTCGCGGCGAGGTGGGCGCGGAAAGGGCTGAAGAACTCTTCAGACGAAGCGGCGCCGAGTGGACAATCCTGCGCGCCGACTGGTTTTTTCAGAACTTTAGCGAGGCCTTCTTCCTCGATGCGATCAGGGCCGGCGAACTCGCCCTTCCGGTGGGCGACGTGCGCGAGCCTTTCGTCGATGCGGACGACATCGCCGATGTCGCGTTTGCGGCCCTGACCGAAAAGGGCCACGAGCGGAAGCTCTACACCCTCACGGGCCCGCGCCTGATGAGCTTTCCCGAGATGGTGCGCGAGATCGGCGCGGCATGCGGGCGGGACATCCGCTTCACGCGCATCCCGGTCGATGCATTCGTTGAGGGTGCACGCAATGAGGGGCTCGATGAACCGCTGGTCGATCTGATGCGCGAACTTTTCACCGAGGTGCTTGACGGTCGCAACGAAAGCGTGGCCGACGGTGTCGAGCAGGCTCTCGGCCGCCCGCCGGTGGATTTCTCGGATTACGTGCGCCGCACGGTGGCAACAGGTGTCTGGAACACAGCGCCCGCCGCTGACACGATCTGAAGAAATCCCGTAATCTCAAGAAAACGGAGAAACCGCCATGGCTGACGGACTTGTCTTCGCGCTCGCGCTACTCGCCACGCTCGGCGCCGGTGTCATGGCGGGCTTCTTCTTCACATTTTCAAACACGGTGATGCAGGCGCTGGCACGCATTCCGGTTCCGGCAGGCATTCAGGCCATGCAGGAGATCAATGTCACCGTGCTCAACCCCGTCTTTTTCGCGGCGTTCTTCGGCACCGGGCTCCTGGGAATTCTGCTTGGTGTTCTCGCCCTGCTCGGGCTGGTGCCGTCCGGCGGCATCTGGCTCGTTGCCGGCGGGCTTTTCTATGTGGTGGGCACGTTTCTCGTCACCGTTGTTTTCAACGTTCCCATGAACGAGGCTCTGGCAAAGGTCGATCCGGCGTCAACGCAGGGCGCCGATCTCTGGCGCGATTATCTCTCCCGATGGGTCATGTGGAACCATGTGCGCGCATTGGCCTCGCTGGCTGCGCTCGCAAGCTTTGCCGTGGCGCTGATGCAGCAGGCATGATTGTCTGGCCGGAAGATTTCCTCTAAAGGATGCTCCTGCAATGAGGGAGAGGCTTCGATGATCAGCTAAGGGGACCGAAGAACACGCCGCCGGGACTTGAGGTCCGGCCCTTTGCCGTTTGACGGAGGCGGTGGTCATTTCCCTTTTTGATCAAGGAGGTCTGCATGCACGGACCAGATCCTGCTACGCCATATCCGATGGCGCGCTTTCCCCGAACCGTTTTTCTCAAAAATGTCATCACCCGGCCCAACATCGAAGTGGGTGACTTTTCCTATTATGACGATCCCTGCGGCGCCGAGCGCTTCGAAGAAAGGAACGTCCTCTATCACTTCGACTTTCTCGGTGACCGGCTGGTTATCGGCAAGTTCGTGGCCATCGCCCACGGCGCCACATTCGTGATGAACGGAGCCAACCATCTCATGACGGGCTTCTCCACCTTCCCTTTCAATATCTTCGGCAATGGCTGGGAGGAGGGGTTTGATGGCAAGGCCTATGTCCAGCACAGCCGGGGTGACACGATCGTCGGCAATGATGTGTGGATCGGGCGGCAGGCGCAGATCATGCCGGGTGTCACCATCGGCGATGGGGCGGTGATCGGAGCGCACGCTGTCGTCGCCTCCGATATTCCCCCCTACGCCATCGCCGTGGGCAATCCGGCGCGGGTCCTGCGTGTGCGTTTTGCGCCCGAGACCGTTGCCGCCCTCGTTGAGGTCGCCTGGTGGAACTGGCCTGCGGAGAAGATCAGCCGCAACCTTGCTGCCATCCGCGGTGCAGACCTTGATGCTCTTGCGGCAGCCGTCTGAACCCGCACAGCCGGCCGCATCATTAAACTTGACATTTTTAGTATAGTATTGTGTCTGTGTCTCCGGCCGCTCTGTTCATCAGAGGCGGCCGGAGGCCGAGAGGTGAGTGACATGATGCATTTGAGCCCAATCGACGATTTTGCATCCCATCATGCCTTTGAAGCGGAAGAGCTTGAGCGCTACCGCGGTAAATATTTGCGCGTGGAGCGGCTGCGTTCCAAGGTTCAGGCCGCCAAGCGGGCTGCCGCCGAAAGCCTGGCGCGTGCGAATGACGCACCGGAGCCGCATGACGGCAGCAACACGATCTTCGTTGCCCTGTTCGATGCCCACTGCCGGGACCGCGAAGCGCTCTTCGAGACGATGCGTGAACTGGACGAGGCCTGTGGCGAATTGCATGCGATGGCGGGCGGAATGCAGGCCGCCGAGGGTTTCTCGCGCAGAAACTCTGCGCACTTAGAAGGACAGACTGGCACCGATGAGTGGATTTGAACGCCGCCGCCAGGAGGCGGAATCGCATCTCAAGATGCAGATGATGAAGGAAATGAGCGAGCTGATGCGCCGGACCGGCCTGCCGCCAATGGTCGTCATGCGCGAGGCAGTGCGCGCCATCGGGCTTATTTATCGCGAGACAGCCGCAGCGCACCGGGAGCCAGCCTGTTGTCCCTGTGGATGGCGTCCGCAGGAAGCCTCCGATCTCGAATATCTCGGCCAGGCGCTGCTTGAAGCGAGCCGCAGGCCCCGCGCACGCGATCTGGGTGGCATGCAGGTTCTCGGCACCGCCTGAATGATCTGCAAAATACGGTTTCAGCAACAGCGCAGTTGACAAATGCCCCGTCAGTCTTGATGCCGTGATCTGAACGGCAATGGAGATGATGGCGTGAACGCATCACAGGATGGCGCAGCCGCAGGCAGGGCGCAGATTGATCGCGGGACGTTCCTGCGTCCGTGGGTTTTCCTGCGTGGTGCGCCGGCCATGAAGTTTCTGCCACCGGAAGGGCCGCCCGAAGTAGCGTTCGCCGGCCGGTCGAATGTCGGCAAATCGTCGCTGATAAACGCGTTGATTGTCCAGCGTGGTCTCGCCCGCACATCCAACACGCCCGGCCGCACGCAGGAACTGAACTTTTTTGTTCCTGACGGTTATTCCGGTGCGGATGGCGACCTGCCGCCCATGGCCATCATCGACATGCCCGGCTACGGTTTCGCCAAGGCACCCAAGGCGCAGGTCGACGCCTGGACCGAAATGGTTTTTGACTATCTCAGGGGGCGCGTCACGCTGAAGCGTGTCTTCCTGCTGATCGATGCCCGCCATGGCATCAAGAAAAATGACGAGGAGGTGATGGACCTGCTCGACAAGGCCGCAGTCTCTTATCAGGTTGTGCTGACCAAGATCGACAAGATCAAGCCGCCGGCGGTGGAAAAGCTGCTTGCCGCCACCGAGACGCAGCTCAGGAAACGCGCAGCCGCTTTTCCCGAAATTGTCGCAACCTCATCGGAAAAGGGCCACGGCATGGACGAACTGCGTGACGCCATCGCCCGCGCCGTGACCGACGGCTGAGCGCGGAAACTTCAGCTCGGCATTGTCGCACCCGGTTTGAACGTCATCGCCACGCCATTGATGCAGTGGCGCTTGCCGGTCGGCGGCGGGCCGTCATCGAAGATGTGGCCCTGATGACCTCCACAGCGCCGGCAATGGCACTCGGTGCGGGTCATGAAGAGGGAATTGTCCGGCTTTGTGCCGATGGCACCGGGCAGCGCTTCCCAGAAGCTCGGCCATCCCGTGCCCGAATCGTACTTCGCCTCGGATGAGTAGAGCGGCAGATCGCAGCCGGCGCAGTGAAAGAGGCCGGCACGCTTCTCATTGTTCAGCGGGCTCGTAAAGGCGCGTTCCGTTGCCTCCTGCCGCAGAACGGCGAATTGCTCCTTCGTCAGGATCGCTCGCCACTCTTCCTCGGTTTTGGTGATTTCGAACGTTTCAGCCATGGCGCTGCCGCCGGGCCGGTCGCGCAGCACGAAAGCTCCGCCCGTCAAGGCAGCCAGGGCGCCAGCGGTGCCATAGAGAAATTTGCGGCGTTTCATCGTCAAGCTCCTTTGCGCTTCTGGTGCGCATCAAATTCTGGCGGACCGTAAGCCGGATGGGCCTTCACCTCAAAGTCAAGTCGGTGTGAGGTGCGAAGGGCGGCAATGCGCCGCCCTTCGCGGTTCCGAAAGCCCCGTTCGGAACCTGCCTGTCCTTCTGCAGGGACCCAATCAGCCCTTCGGCAGAAGAACCGTGTCGATCACGTGGATAACGCCGTTGGACTGATCCACATCCGCGATGGTCACGGTCGCCACATTCCCGTTTTCGTCGGTCAGCGTAATGCTGTCGCCGTCCATCTTGGCTTCCAGCATGCAGCCGCCGACAGTCTTGACCGGGTGGTTGCCGCCATCGTCGGAAATCATCTTGCCAATGGCGTCGGACATGGCTTCGGTCGCCACGACATGGCAGGTCAACACCGTTGCCAGCGTTTCCTTGTTCTCGGGCTTCAGAAGTGTGTCGACAGTGCCGTCGGGCAGCTTCTCGAAAGCGGCGTTGGTCGGTGCGAAAACGGTGAACGGACCTTCGCCTGAAAGCGTGTCGACCAGACCGGCAGCCTTCACGGCCGCGACCAGCGTGGTGTGATCCTTCGAGTTGACCGCATTTTCGACGATGGTCTTGTCAGCATACATCGCTGCGCCGCCAACCATCGGGTTTTCGGCCAGAGCCGATCCCGTGAAAGCGAGAGCGAGCGAGCCGGCGAGAAGGGAAGCAGTGAACTTACGCATGTTTAAACTCCTCAGGTTCGTTTGCGGGACCGCCTTCGTGGTCGGCCCGTTTTGGGGAACATGAGGAAACACGGAGGGACACTCCGGGAAGTTTCAAAAAAATCTGGTTTTTTTTTCGGAAGCCCGAAATCAGATGTCGCGCAGGTCGCCGAGTGCAACCACCGGGCCGGTTGGCTCACCCGAGGGCGAACCGCCCAGCGGTTCGGTCGTAATGGCGAAAACGGCACCGGCATCGATGGCCGCTCCGAGCGCCTCGCTGAGTGCCACGTGCACGCTCGAGCCGACCGGAATCACGCCCAGAGAGACGGGCGGTTTATCGCCCTCGATGGCCCAGAGCTCGAAATCGCGCCCATCGGGCCGTGCACCCGAAACATGGGAGAGCGCCACGTCGCGTTTGCTGCTGTCATAGACTGCGAGATAGCGTACGTCGGTATCGTCATGAGCGAGTGAGGCAACGAAGCGCTGCTCTTCAAGCGGCTGGCTGCCGAAGGGCAGGCTCGTATAGGTGAGGGCGACATAGGTGCCGAACGCCAGGAGTGCCGCCACCGCGATACCGCGCCAGAAGGCAAGGCTCGACCACAGGCCGGCCTTGTCTTGCGCTGACGGCGCGGCACCAAAAAGCCGTGCGTCGATGACGGACTTCGCGTTTGCCGGGGGCTCCACCGCTTCAAAGGCGTCCGCCATGGGGGCAAGACGGGCTTCCCAGTGCTCCACGAGATGCGCAAAGTCCGGTTCCGTTTCGATGCGACGCGCAGCAGCGGCGCGCTCTTCGGCTGCGAGCACACCGAGCACATACTCGGCCGCAACGAGATCGTCGTCGCTCCTGTCCGGTCCGTGTTCGTCTGCCACCGTCATCGTTCCAGGCATTCCCTGAGCTTCAAAAGGCTGCGCCGCAGCCAGGTTCGCATCGTATTGAGCGGCACATCGAAACGCGCTGCAAGTTCGGCGTAGCTGTCACCGTTGAGATAGGCCCCGCGCACCGCCGTGGCTCGGTCGGTTTCAAGCTCGCCGAGGCAGGCATCGATCCGCCGGCGCTCGCTGCCGGCCTCGGCCTGTCTCTCCGGATCCGGCTTTGGATCGGCAATCGCCTGCGCCTCATCCAGCTCCGCAGCGGGCGTCTTTCGTGCCCGCAGCCGATCGATCGCATGATTGCGCGCCACCGCGACCAGCCACGTGATGGGACTGAGGTCCGTCGCGGCGAACCGGTCGGCCTTGGTCCAGATTTTTATATAAACGTCCTGCAAGGCCTCTTCGGCCTCCGCCCTGTCTTTCAAGACACGCAGACAGACGCCAAAGAGTTTCGCACTGGTGTGCCGATAAAGAAGGTCAAACGCGGCACGCTCCCTGAGCGCGGTGCGAAAGATCAGCTTCGTTATCTCGTCTGGTGTCATGTAGGGGAGATTAGGTGCAAAATTGACAATGGGAAAGGCAGGCTCGCAAGAGAGTTAGCGCACGTTCGCGCAAAGGCAAGCCTGCCTGCGGGGCTCGAACGCAGCTTTTTGCCGGCTCGCCTGCAAGATCGTTTCACTTGCCGCGAAAAATGCTTTAAGAAACCGCCGTTTTGACTTTGGGGAACAACGCGATGACGGACATGACGGAAACTGCTGAAGCCCAGGCCCGCTTTCTCTCGGCGGCACTGCCTTACATGCAGCGTTATGAAAACAAGACCATCGTCGTGAAATATGGCGGCCACGCCATGGGCGATGCGGAGCTTGGTCAGGCGTTCGCCCGCGACATCGCGCTCCTGAAGCAGTCCGGCGTCAGCCCCATCGTCGTTCATGGCGGCGGACCGCAGATCGCCGCCATGCTCAAGAAGATGGGCATCGAATCGAAATTCGAGGGCGGCCTGCGCGTGACCGACGAAAAGACCGTCGAGATCGTGGAGATGGTGCTGGCCGGCTCCATCAACAAGGAAATCGTTGCGCTCATCAACGCCGAGGGCGAGTGGGCCATCGGCCTGTGCGGCAAGGATGGCAACATGGTCTTCGCCGAAAAGGCGCACAAGACCGTGGTCGATCCCGATTCCAACATCGAGCGCGTGCTCGATCTCGGATTTGTCGGCGAGCCGGTCGAGGTCGACCGCACACTGCTTGATCTGCTCGCCCATTCCGAGATGATCCCCGTCATCGCACCGGTGGCGCCGGGCCGTGACGGCCACACCTACAACATCAATGCCGACACCTTCGCCGGGGCAATCGCGGGCGCGGTGCGCGCCACGCGTCTTCTGTTCCTCACCGATGTTCCCGGCGTTCTCGACAGAGACAAGAAGCTGATCGACGAGCTGACCGTCTCAGAGGCGCGCGCGCTCATCAGGGATGGCACGATCTCCGGCGGTATGATCCCCAAGGTGGAAACCTGCATCGAGGCCATCGAGCGCGGGGTGGAAGGCGTCGTCATCCTGAACGGCAAGACCCCGCATTCCGTCCTGCTCGAACTCTTCACCGAGCATGGTGCGGGCACGCTGATCGTTCCGTGAGGGCACGGACGATAAAATCGCCAGAAACCGCTTGACCTGGAGTTCACTCCAGAAAGTAGATGCATATGTGCACACTATGGAGATGCACATATGCATGAGCAGAACATCATCGAGAAATTCCTTGCGGCGCTGAAAGCGGGCGATGTCGATGCGGCCTGCGCCTTCGTGGCCGCGGATGCCGTATTCATTGGCGTTCGAGCGGAAGCGAAACCGTCTGTTCCGCCCTACGGAGCGCGCACAGGGCATGAAGGATTCCGCGCCTTTCTCGCCGCGCTCGGCAACACCTTCAGCAATCAGTCGCTCACCGTGGAGCACCTTGGAGCGGGCGAGGGCGTGGCCTTCGCCAGCGGTCAGCTCGACCACACCGTCGCTGCCACCGGAAAGCGCTTCTTCAGCGAATGGGTTCTGCGTTGCCGCGTGCGCGACGGAAAGATCGCGCACTATCAGTTCTGTGAGGACAGTGCCCGGCTTGAAGAAGCGCTTTCAGCCCATATGGAGGCCGCATGAAAATAGGCGAAGTTGCGCGGCGCACGGGCCTGAGCATCGATACGCTACGCTATTACGAAAAGCTGGGGCTTATCGACCCGCCATGGCGGCAGGGCGGCCAGCGGGCCTATGATGACGCCATCGTCCCCTGGCTCGGTTTCATCAAGATGCTCAAGGCAACAGGCATGCCGCTTGCCGATGTGGAGACCTATGCAAGCCTGCGTCGGAAGGGCGATGACACGTCGGCCGAACGCCGCGGCATGCTTGAGCGTCAACGCGCTGCGGTTCTGGCAAAAATTGCCGAGCTCCAGGAATGCGTCGAACTGCTCGACTACAAGATCATGAATTACGCCGAAATCGAAGCGCGCCATCGCGCCGGGGACGGCAGGAAGGAAGACGAGAGTGACCGACTTGACAAATGAGATGGGATCAACCGCCAGCGCGCTTGAGAAGGGACGCGCGATCGCGGAAACGCTCAATCCGGATCTGGAGGCCATTCTGGCCGGACGCTACGATGCGGCGCTTCCGGGCTTTTCCGAAACGCTGATCGAGGGGGCTTATGGGCGTTTCTATGCCCGGGAAGGCCTCGATCTCAAAACGCGGCAACTCGCCACCGTGGCGGCGCTGACGGCGCTCGGTGGACAAACCGCGCCTCAGCTCAGGGTGAACATCGAGCATACGCTCGCAGTCGGGGCAAGCGAACGCGAAATCCTGGAAGTGATCCTGCAAATGGCCGCCTATGGTGGCTGGCCGGCCGCCATCAACGGCATCAATGCGGCTTTGGAGCTGTTCTCCGAAAGGACAAACGCGCAGTCGGCTTCGGCCTGGGATGGTATCTGATGCAACGGGCAGTCCGCGAGCTTGCAGCGCGACTGGGTGCTTCGGCCACGTCTGCCGGGCACCGGGTCACGCTTGCCCAGTCGGGGCGGCTGCGGACAGGTGAGCAAAGCCGCTGGATGCGCTTTACGGCGCACCAGTGGATCGCCCTTGGAAACCCCGCATTCAGTTGGGTCGCAAGAACGGGGCCGTTCGGCGCTCTGACCGTCAGGGACGGTTTTAATAACGGGAAGCCGGAAGCGGGCCTTTTTCTGTTCGGGGTTGTGCCCCTGAACCGCTCCCATGCTTCCGATGCGCTCACAAAGGGCGAGCTCATGCGCTATCTGGCGGAGTTACCCTGGGCCCCCGATGCGATCCTGCACAACAGCCACCTGCGCTGGGAGGGCCTGCCGAATGGCAGTCTACGGGCGACGGCAAATATCGGGTCGGTCGAGGCATCGGTGATCTTCACGCTGGATACCAATGGCCACGTTTCAACCGTCACGGCTCACGACCGGCCACGGCAGGAGGAGACGGGCCTGCGGGAGCGCCCGTGGCACGGTGCTTTCAGCGACTATCGCCGGGTCGGTAGCCGCTGGATCCCGCACGCCGCCGAAGTCGGCTGGGAGGTGGCTGGCAGGCACTTCTGCGTCTGGCAGGGTCGTCTGGAACGCTGGAAGATCGCCGCGCCAGAATGAGATGCGGCGCTGATCCTGCAGAAGGATTCCGTCAGGTGGGATCACCCGTCATCGCATAAATTCGGATTACCAGACGCATGGAGCGGCACAGCGTTTCAGGAAACGGTGAGCCATTCCGGCAACCCCCGACTTCCATAGCCCAATGCAGCTCAAGCTCGCCGAACCGCACGCCCCGAGTGCAGGATGCGCGCAGCACGCTGCTTTCATCGACACCATCCCGTTGGTGTCAGAGCGCGGTCCCCACCCTCGCGCAACCGTCTGGCAAAACCACCCCGTCGCTGATGCCTCGGCCAGGTCGGCAAGTATCCTGCAGGCGGGTCCTCAAGCCGTCTTGAATCTATCATTCAATTATGTAATTGAATGATAGATTAGGCCGGAAAGATGCGGTGGCTCTGTGCGCTCAACGCGTGCGCCGTCTCGGGTCGGCTTCAGGTCCCTCCACAGCTACAGGACAATCATGGCTCCCATGCACCAGGCTCCCCCAATCGCCCGTTCGCCCGCATTCGCCATTCTGGCGACCGTGCAGGCAACGCTCATCTTCACCATCGCGCTCATCACCGTGCCGCTGCCAATCATCGCCGGTGAGTTCGGCCTGACGGCGGCGGACCTGCTTCTTGTGCTTGCAGCCTATGGGCTGCCATTCAGCGGCCTGCTTCTTTTCGGCGGCAGGCTTGCCGACCGTTTCGGCGGCCGGCGCATGTTTGCCATCGGTCTCATCGTCTTCGGTGTGGCGTCGGCCATCGCCGCGCTGGCGCCCAGCTATCGCATTCTTGTGGCGATGCGCCTTCTTCAGGGCGTTGGCGGCGCCATGGTGGCCCCCGCCGCCATGGCCGTTCTTCGAGCGCTCTTTCCGGAGCCGGCGGCATTCGGCCGCGCAATGGTCACCTGGGGCGGCGTGTCCGTACTGGGCGCGGTGCTGGGCTTCATCGTATCGGGCGTTTTGACCAGCTGGATTTCATGGCGCTGGATGTTTGCCGTGCCGGTGGCGGTCTCCTTGCTCGGATTGAGCGCTTCGTCGGGTCTTCTGCCGCGCGGTGTCAACGAAAGCACGCAGCACAGACCGGGCCTCGATCCCGTTGGCGCCGTGTTCGCCACATTGGGCATATCCCTTTCGAGCTTTGCGCTCATCGCCACCGACGATCATGGCTGGCGTTCCGCCATGGTGCTTGTCCCCCTGCTGACAGGCTTCGTCCTGCTCGCCGCATTCTTTGCGATCGAGCGCCGCGTCCGCGATCCGCTTCTCCCTCCGGGGTTCATACTGGAGCCGGTGCGCCTGACCGGTCTTTTCGGCATGTTTCTGGCGGCAGCGGGCTCGGGCGTCGTCAACTTCGTGCTCTCCCTCTATCTGCAACAGGTGCTCGGCTGGTCGCCCTTCATGACAGCGATGGCCTTCGTGCCCTTCGCAGTGGCCCTCATCGTCATGGGTCGGGTAGCGGGTCCGCTGGTCGGCCGTTTCGGGCCGGCCCGCATGACCGGCATCGGATTGCTGATCGCCGCCGTCGGGCTCGCGCTGCTCACGCAGCTTGCGCCCGATACGCGCTATCTGCCGGGCCTTCTGCCGGGGATCGTCCTTGTGGCGGTTGGCATCTCGTTCGCCTTTTCCGGCTCGGCAGTGCTTTCCACCGCAAACGTTCCCCAGCATCGGGCGGGGCTCGCCGGCGGCGTCATGAACACGGCGATGGAGCTCGGCCCCACAGTGGGGCTCGCGATCCTGATGGCGGTGGCGGCCACGCAGATCGACACCGTCGCTGGCTATGCCTGGGCGTTCGGCACGGCAGCGGTCGCCTATCTGGTGGCGGCACTTCTGTCCTTTGCGTCAGGCCGGCGGATTGCGACCACCGCGACCCATCCCGCCGAGTGAAGCAATTTCAGGAAAAGCGGGAACGCTTCAACTGGGATCACCGCGTCAGGCTTCATTCCGGGAGCCTGACGCACACTGCCGCCCTTCCGAATTGAGAACACTCAATAGATTGATTGATAAAGCTATTTTTCCTATATGTTGCAAATGGATATCGAACGCGCCCAGCTTGCCCTTCTCACCGAACTCGCGGAGATCGCGCGCACTTTGGGCAGTCCCCAGCGCCTGATGCTTCTCCAGCATGTGGCGCAGGGTGCGCGCTCGGTCGAGCGGCTTGCGGAACTGACGGGCCTTTCGGTCGCCAACACGTCGCAGCATCTGCAGCATTTGAAGCGCAGCGGTCTTGTGGTGGCAAGGCGCGATGGCAAGCGCATTCTCTACGATCTTGCCAGCGGGCCCATCAACGAGCTTCTTGCCGCGCTCACATATCTTGCCGAGCATCGGCGGGCCGAAATCCAGTCGGTCATCTCCGACAGCGTAAACCAGACCGAACGGCTGGAGGGCATTTCACGCGAAGAGCTTCTGGAGCGCCTTCGCGATTCTTCTGTGACGCTTCTCGATGTCAGGCCGCGCGAGGAGTTTGCCATGGGCCATCTGCCGGGCGCGATAAACATCCCGTTGGAAGAGCTGGAAGAGCGCCTTTCAGCACTGCCCGTGGAGCATGAAGTGATCGCTTATTGCCGTGGGCCTCACTGCGTTCTCTCGGTCAATGCCGTTGCCCTGCTGCGCCGAAAGGGCATCAGGACACGCCTCCTGAACGCCGGCTTCCCCGACTGGAAAGCCGCCGGCCTTTCCGTCGAGACCGGTGCCTGATCTTTTGAGCCAGTGACACTGGCCCGAAAACGCAAGCGGGTTTCCGATTTCGCGGCAACAGCGTTGTGCGTGGTTCGACAGGCTCACCATGAGGGAGGGAAGTGCCTGGCAGAAAATCTGTTTCACAGATGTGCCTCAGGGGCGGCAGCCAAAACGCCCCTCATGGTGAGCCTGTCAAACCACGCACGACATCTAGGGTCCTGACCCTAAAGCAGCACCAGAAGCACGATGCCCGCGACGATCAGCAGGCATCCCGCCACTTCTGTGCGGTTGATGTGCTCGCGGAAGAAGAACACGGAGGAGGCGAAGGTGAAGATCATCTCGATCTGCGCCAGCGCCTTCACCACCGCTGCCTGTTGCAGCGTCATGGCCGTGAACCAGCCGAGCGAGGCGGCAGCGCCGACAAAGCCCACGAAAAGCGAAGGCTTCCACGCCTTTGCGATGCGCCCCACCTCGGCGCGGTCGCGCCAGAGCATCCAGATGAGCATGATGACGGTCTGGAACGTGATGGTAACGGCCAGCGTCGTTGTCGCCTGCATCAGATAGTTCGGTCCGCCGAGAGAAAGCGAGGCGGCCCGATAGGCCACGGCCGTCACGCCGAAAAGCGTACCGGAGGCGAGGCCTATCAGCGCTGTGCGGCTGATGAGCGAGCGGAACAGATTGCCCCAGCTCATCGGCACGCGGGCGACCGAGATCAGCATCACGCCGATCACCGTGACCGCGATGGCAATGAGCGCCCCGAAGCCTGCCATTTCGCCAAGCAGCACAAGGCCAAAGATGGCCGCCTGCGCCGGTTCGGTCCGCGAATAGGCGGTGCCGACCGCAAAGTTGCGGAAGGAAAAGAGATAGATCAGCAGGAACTGCGCAGATATCTGGCCCAGTCCGCCGAGCAGCGTCCAGGCGAGAAACGTGCCGTGGATTTCCGGAAACTCGTAACCGGCGGCCGAGTGCAGCAGAACCCACAGGACAAGAACGAACGGCATGCCGAAGCCGAAGCGCACAAAGGTTGCGCCCGTCGTGCCCATCACGCCTTTGAGGTGCTTCTGGCCAACGGAGCGCAGGTTTTGCAGAAAGGCTGCGGCGATGGTGATCGGGATCCAGAGTTCCATGCCGCGCCTTTTGCTATCCCGATGCAAATTGCGCAAGGCGCACACGCAGCAAATCGGTATACCAATCTGGGCTACCGCCCGAGCCGACACGAATGCTCTGCAAAAGCCGGTTGTGCAGATTGTCGCGCAAGGGGCGTGTCTGCCATAAGGAATGTATGACAAACCAGCTCTCAGCCCACCGCATCACCGCAGATCGCTTTTCCCATGTCACCGACTGGGTGTTCGATCTCGACAACACGCTCTATCCGCATCACAGCAATCTGTTTTCGCAGATCGACGTGAAGATGACGGCTTATGTGTCCGAACTCCTGCAGATGGAGCGCGACGAAGCCAGAACGCTCCAGAAAAACCTCTACCGGGAATATGGAACGACGCTCAACGGGCTGATGGAGCGCTACAGCATCGACCCGGATGATTTTCTCGAGAAGGTGCACGACATCGATTACTCCTGGCTCGATCCCGACCCGAGGCTTGGTGATGCGATCCGGGCCCTGCCGGGCCGCAAGTTCATTTTCACCAATGGTGATCGCGGTCATGCGGAGCGTGCGGCGCGCCAGCTCGGCGTGCTCGACCATTTCGACGACATTTTCGACATCGTTGCGGCCGGTCTTCTTCCGAAGCCGGCTGCGGCCACCTATGACAAGTTCGTCGCCCTGCATCGGGTGGTGGGCGAAAACGCGGTCATGTTCGAGGATCTGGCGCGCAATCTGGCGGTGCCGAAGAAGCTTGGCATGACCACGGTTCTGGTCGTGCCCAACAATTTCGAGCCGACCTTCACCGAGATATGGGAGCAGGACGCGAACGAGGAAGACGATGTCGACTTCGTTACCGACAACCTCGCGGACTTCCTCGAAGCGGCGATGAAGGCCTGACGCCGATGCGGCGTTTCACGTCTCTTGAAGCGCGCATCGACGCACTCGCGCATCGCGTGCTCGACAGGTTGCCTGCGCACGGTCTGGCGGGCGCTCTGGTTGAGTTCGTCGTATTTGGGCTGAAGCAGGCATGGGCATGCCTTTTCGGCGGGCTGCTCCTCGCCCTGATCATCGCAACACACTACCTGTGGCCACAGGACGCCTTTCTGGCGCGCTACGATTTCCTGTTTCTGGCAGCGCTTGCCATACAGATGGTCATGCTGGCCGCCGGCCTCGAACAACCGTCTGAGGCGAAGGTCATCCTTATTTTCCATGTGGTCGGCACGGTGATGGAGCTATTCAAGACTTCGGCGGGCTCGTGGATCTATCCGGAAGAGAGTTTCTTCCGCATCGCCGCTGTGCCGCTCTTCTCAGGCTTCATGTATGCCGCCGTGGGGTCCTACCTTGCCCGCATCAGCCGGATTTTCGACATGCGCTATACCCGTTATCCGGCTTTCTGGATGACATTGGCCCTGGCGGCAGCGATCTATGTGAATTTTTTCGCCCATCATTATACGGTCGATGTGCGCTATGGGCTCTTTGCGGCCACTGCGCTGCTTTTCGCGCGCACGTCCGTGCACTACCGTGTGTTTCGGTTTCGCCATCGGATGCCGCTCTTGCTCGGGTTTCTGCTGGTGGCGCTGTTCATCTGGTTTGCAGAGAACATCGGCACCTGGTCGCGTGCCTGGATCTACCCGGATCAGTCCGGTGGATGGACGCCGGTTTCCATTTCCAAGCTGGGCTCGTGGTATCTCCTGATGATCATTTCGTTCGTTCTGGTGTCTGTGGTTCACCGTCCTCGAACGCCCGACGAAGCCCGTCTGGAGGATGTTCGGGCAGGCGCCGGTCAGGCCGACGCCGCCCTGTAGAGCATTTTGCAGTCAGGTGGAATCACCTGACGTTCGCACAAATGCGCAAAAACAGGCAGATGGAGCGGAGCGGTGCTTCCATGAGACGGTGAACTGTTCCAGCGGGAGGCCGCGTCCCGGCGTCAGTGGCTGTGCCCGGTATCGGACGCGCTGCCGCGTGCCGGGCCTGCGGTGAGCTCCAGATCGACCTTTCCCGCCTTCTCGAATTCGAGCGTCAGCGGTATGGATTCGCCCTCCTGAAAACCCTTTTCCACCTGCATGAACATGACGTGCAGGCCGCCGGGTTCCAGCGTCACCGTTTCGCCGGCGGGTATCGTCAGGCCGCCCTTTACCGGGCGCATGACCATGACGTCATTGTTCATTTCCATGGTGTGGACCTCCACCTTGCCGGCCCGTGGCGAGGTCAGGGTCAACAGCCGGTCATCGTCGGTGCCGGTGTTTTCGATGACCATGTATCCGCCGCCAGACGGTTGACCGGGCAGCATGGCCCGCACCCGGGGGTGTGCGATTTTCAGATCGCCGGCCTCAACGGCGTGGTGGTCCGCGGTCGTTTCCGTGGCCCCTTGATTGGAGGCGTGATGGTCGGCATTCGTGCCGTGAGCCACTGCTCCCGTTGTGATTAGCGGGAACGCAGCCGCTGCCGCGATAAGAATGTTTAAACGCATGGTTCTGCCTTTCATGTCTGAGCTTTGAACTGCCGGGAAACCCGGGCTTTAAAAGATCAGGCAGGGACAGGGGGCGCGCGAATGCCGTGTGCCGTGTCGCCGGCAGGGTTGGCATGTGGTCCGTCGCCCCAATGGGATACAGCGGCACCGTTCTCTTGCGGTATTGGCAGCACCAGCGCCGGAAGCTGCGACGTGGACGATGAAAACTGAAAGCCGCAAGTATGGCTGCTCACGCATAGGGGGCATTCGGTTGTGCGGGGATGTTCACGGCTATCATCGGAGGCTGTGCCAATCCCGTAAGTCGTGCAGATGACGAAGCCGTAGGACGCCGGTGCAGCCGCAGCCAGGGCCAGCGGCTGCAGCAGCCCCATGAGCAGAGAAAGACACCCGACCGCCGCGAAAAGCTTCGCATCGCGGCGCAGGCTTCCAAACCAGCTTGTGTTGCCTCGGCATGGGATCATCTGCAAATGCCTAGCCGATTGCAGGCCGTGCCGCCAGTGCCGCGGACTGCGGCATGACGGCATTCGGGATCAGAGTTCGTAGAACTCGGCGATCTTCGCCCAGGCTTCCTCGGCCGTGTCGACGAAAGTGATCAGCTCATCGTCTCCAGGCGAGATCGTGCCCTGTTCGGCCAGGAAGGCCAGATTGATCGCGCCTTCCCAGAAATCCTTGCCGAACAGCACCACCGGTAAACGCTCCATGCGTCCGGTCTGGATCAGGGTCAGCGTCTCGAACAGTTCGTCCATTGTCCCGAAACCGCCGGGGAACACGGCGACCGCCTTCGCACGCATCATGAAATGCATCTTGCGGATCGCGAAATAGTGGAAGTTGAAGCAGAGCTCGGGCGTCACATAGAGGTTCGGTGCCTGTTCGTGCGGCAGCACGATGTTGAGGCCTATGGAGGGGGCACCGCAATCGGCAGCACCGCGATTGCCGGCTTCCATCACGCCGGGTCCGCCGCCCGTTACGACGACATATTCGCGGTAATAGGACTTGGCCGATTCTTCCGAGCAGAGCCGCGCGAATTTGCGGGCTTCCTGATAGTAGCGGCTGTTCTTTTCGAGATTCTTCTTCTGCGTCTCGTTCTTGGCGGCCCAGGCCTCTCCACCGGGCTCGGGCAGGCGCGCGCCACCGAAAAGGATCACCGTCGATCGGATGCCGCGTTCTGCAAGTGCCATTTCCGGCTTCAGGAGTTCGAGCTGCAGGCGCACCGGGCGCAGTTCGCGCCGGGTCATAAACTCCTCGTCATCCCAGGCAAGACGATAGGTTTCCGCGCGCGTCTGCGGTGTATCGGGCACCTGTCTTGCGCGACGCAGGTCTTCATCGGAATGCGGTAGAGGTGTCCAGCCGTTTTCGTCTTTTGAATCCATCGTCATTTATCCGTCCGTTGGCGCGTCCCCGCGCGATCCCGAGATTGACCCCTAGTGACGCTTCGCATAGTTTCCGCGCCGACCTGGGTCCTTCTCCCAAACTATGGCTGAGCCCTTAACAGCTTGTTCAATGGAGCCGCAAGCATGACGAACACCGATGCCGCCGCGCTGGAAAAGACAATTGAAAAGGCATTCGACGAGCGCGACGGCGTTTCGACCGACACACGCGGCGAGATTCGCGATGCGGTGGAAACCTCGCTCGGTCTGCTCGACAGCGGCAAGGCGCGTGTCGCCGAGCGTCAGGAGGACGGCTCCTGGAAGGTGAACCAGTGGCTCAAGAAGGCAGTGCTGCTTTCGTTCCGGCTGAACCCGATGCAGGTCATCAAGGGCGGGCCCGGCGATGCCGTCTGGTGGGACAAGGTCGCTTCCAAATTCGACGGCTGGAGCGCCAACGAGTTCGAGAAGGCCGGTTTCCGCGCGGTTCCCAACGCCGTTGTGCGCCACTCGGCCTATGTCGCGCCCGGTGTCGTGCTGATGCCCTCCTTCGTCAATCTCGGCGCCTATGTGGGCGAGGGCACCATGGTCGACACCTGGGCCACTGTCGGCTCCTGCGCGCAGATCGGCAAGAATGTTCATCTTTCCGGCGGCGTCGGCATCGGCGGCGTTCTGGAGCCCATGCAGGCCGGTCCCACCATCATCGAGGATCATTGCTTCATCGGTGCGCGCTCGGAGGTGGTCGAGGGCTGCATCGTGCGTGAAGGCTCGGTGCTCGGCATGGGCGTCTATATCGGCAAGTCGACCAAGATCGTCGACCGCGCCACGGGCGAGATCTTCTACGGCGAAGTCCCGCCCTATTCGGTGGTCGTCGCAGGCACCATGCCCGGCAAGAACGTACCGGGTGAAAACTGGGGTCCGAGCCTCTACTGCGCCGTGATCGTCAAGCGCGTCGATGAAAAGACCCGCTCCAAGACGTCGATCAACGAACTCCTGCGCGATTGACCGGCCTGCGGAGAAGCACAATGCCCAAGGGACAGATCGCCTGGCTGTTTTTCGGATTTTCCGGACGGGTAAGCCGTGCCGCCTTTTTCCTGGCGGGCATGCTTCTGGCGATCCTGCAGGCTTTTGCGCTCTATCGCTTCACCCTGGCGCCGGAGGGAAGCGGCGCCAGCGGCATGTGGGCCCTGCTTTTCTGGGGCCTGTTCTTCGTTTCGGTCTTCTCGTCCGTCGCGCTGGGCGTCAAGCGTCTGCATGATTTCGGCAAGCCGGGCATTTTTGCCGTTTCACTCTTCATCCCGATGGTGTCGATCCTCGCTTTTATCGTGCTTTGCCTCTATCCGGGCGATGCGGGCGCCAACGAATATGGTGATCGGACAAACGCGCCGAAGTCGTAGCCGAAAGGCTGGGCCGCTTGTTGCGTGACAGCGGCCTGATGTTGGATTATCCCTTGCGCATGACACTGCCGACCGATCCCGCCGCGAATCTCGCCGAACTCATCCGTTGCCCCTCCGTCACGCCGGCTGAAGGCCGAGCGCTTTCCGTGCTTCAGGGCATGCTGAAGGCGCTCGACTGCACGGTTGAACGCCCGGTCTTCTCCGAAGAGGGCACGCCCGACATCGAAAATCTCTATGGCAAGCTCGCAGGCCGGGGCCCGCATCTCATGTTTGCCGGTCACACCGATGTCGTCCCACCGGGCGATGAGAGCGCCTGGAAACATCCGCCCTTTGCCGCCGCCATTGCCGATGGCCAGATGTATGGCCGGGGCGCCGTCGACATGAAGGGCGGCATCGCCTGTTTCGTCGCCGCGCTCGCCCGCTATGTGGAAGCCCACGGCAGGCCGAAAGGCTCCGTCTCCTTCCTCATCACCGGCGACGAGGAAGGCCCGGCCATCAACGGCACGGTCAAGCTTCTTGAATGGGCCATGGAGCGCGGCGAGAAGTGGGACGCATCGATCGTCGGCGAACCCACCAATCCCGACCGGCTCGGCGACATGATCAAGATCGGCCGGCGCGGTTCGCTCACCGGGCGCATCACCGTCAACGGCCGCCAGGGTCATGTGGCTTATCCACACCGGGCAGACAATCCGGTGCCCGGCCTCATGCAGCTGCTTGGTGCACTCCTCGAAAAGCCCTTCGATGAAGGCACGGTCGATTTCCAGCCGAGCAATCTGGAAGTCACCACGGTTGACGTGGACAACACGGCGACAAACGTCATTCCCGCAAAGGCGACAGCGGTCTTCAACATCCGCTTCAACGACGCCTGGACCGTGGAAAGCCTGCAGGCCGAAATTCACAACAGGCTCGACCGCGCCGCAGAAGAAAATCGCCTGCGCAAAGGCGCCGAGCAGCCAGTCGATTTCGACATTGACTGGCTTGGCCGCCCGAGCCCCGTTTTCCTGACACGGGACGAGAAACTGGTCGAAACCCTGTCGGCTTCGGTCGAGGCCGTAGTCGGTGTACGCCCGGAACTTTCCACCTCCGGCGGCACCTCGGATGCACGCTTCATCAAGGACCATTGCCCCGTGGTGGAGTTCGGTCTTGTCGGCCAGACCATGCACATGGTCGATGAGCGGGTGGCGCTGTCCGATCTTGAAACCCTGACGCAGATCTATCTGCGTTTTCTTCAAGACTGGTTTGCCTGAATGCCCTCCTTCGCCGATATCCAGCAGTATTTTGCCGGTGTCTGGCGCATGATGATGGGGCGTTCGGAGGGGTTGCGCCTGCTTGATCTGTCGGCGGACGGTTTCTGGAATTCGTTTTTCGCCATTCTCGTCGCTGTTCCGCCCATGGTGGTGGGATGGGTGACGATTTCCAATGAACTGGCGGGTGCAGATGTTTTCAGCTCCCGCTTCTCACTGTTCGCGCGGTTGCTGCTGACGGACCTGGCGACCTGGGTCCTGCCCTACGTCATTCTGGCGCTCGCCGCGCGCCCAGCCGGCGTTGCCGATCGATTCGTGCATTACGTGGTGGCGAGCAACTGGGCCTCTGCCCTGTTTTCCTGGGTCATGCTTCCTGTCATGCTCCTCCAGCTGCTTTTGCCGGAGGCTGCCGATCTCACGGGCTTTTTGACCTTCCTCGTTTTCATCGGCACGATGATCCTGTCCTGGCGGCTCACCAATGTCGCCATCGGCAAGGGGCCAGCCGTCGCCACGGCTGTGTTCGCCGCCATGTTTGCGGCGTCCCTCGCGGTGCTTTTCACGGCAGAAGGGCTGCTTGGCCTGTCGCGCGGAGTGGGTTAGGGGCAGGGCCCAAGCAAGTCTCTCAGCGCGCGGCCGACAAAGCGGCAACCAGCGTCAGAAGGGCTGCCATTGCCGCGGCCGCTGGCAGTCCAAACCCGGCATAAACAGGGCCGAAGCCCAGCGTGCCGGCAAAGGCGGCGATATAGGTGGTGGCGCTGTTCAGCCCCATGATCGCGCCGCGTCTGGCGGGCGCGATGCCGCTCAGCCGCACGATCAGCATGTTGAGACCGAGATGGTTTGCCAGACCCCACACAAAGGCCACGGCAAGCAGAATGCCAAAGCTATGCGCGCCCCACATCATGAAGAGGTAGATTGCAGCCACGAAGGCAAAGGCAAAGGGCAGAAGATTGTGAGCGCCGAGGCGCTGAACGGGTCTGTCGAGCAGCACCGCTCCGCCAAATCCGAGCCCGTAGACCAGTGTCAAAAGTCCGTTTGCGCTAACGGGTTTGCCAAGTGCACCGGCAAGATGCGCGCCGATATAGCCATAGACGCCGTAGAACGAGGCCATGAAAGCACCGCAGGCCAGAAGCAGCGGAAGAAGACCCGGCGTGCGAAGGGCAGCCAGCGGCGCCATGGCGGGCTCGTCGGATGGCGTGTCGCGCCGCCCGTTGAGAGCCAGTATCAGAAAGGCGCCCACGGCCAGCAGACATACAAGGGCAAACACGGCGCGCCAGTGCAATATGTCAGCCAGCACCGCTGAAAGAGAGACACCCGCGACAAGACTGAGCGTCCAGCCTGTCAGAACGATCCCGACGGTTTCCGTCTCGCGCCCGGCAGGGGCAACCGTAGCCGCATTGGTGTAGATCGCCGGCAGGGCGACGCCCGCGGCAAGCCCCGCCACAAGCTGCGCGGCCACCAGCACCGCCAGAACCGGGGCGAGGGCGCTGACACCGAGTGCGGCTGCAAGCGCTGCAAAGGCCAGCCGCAGCATGCGCCATGCGCCGAGACGGTCGATATGGCGCGCCAGAAAAAGGGCGCTGCCGGCCGTGCCCAGGCCGAAAGCGGCCGAGGCGATCATCACACCCTGAACCGAAGCGTCGAGCGAACGCGAAACCTCCGGTGCGATCGGGGACAGAACAAGCGAGTTGCAGCCGATCACGGCGACGCATCCCGTCAGCAGAAAGACGGCCGGGGGAATGCGGCCGTCGAGCGCAAGCGCCAGAGGCTCTTCGATAGGTGTTTGATTGATCTTCGACATAAGCGCATAATGGCCGAATGAAATTAAGCATCAATCGGAAAATGCCGAACCATGAAAGAAACAGATGATATTCGCTCGCTGGCTGCCGCGACACAGCAGCTGGACCCGATGGACCGAAAAATATTAGCCGTTCTGGTCGAGGATGCGACAGTCAGCTACGCCGAGTTGGGCAAGCGGGTGGGCCTTTCTGCACCCGCCGCCCATGAACGGGTCAAGCGACTCAAGAAAAGCGGTGCGATTCGCCGCATGGCGGCGTTGATCGATCCGGGCGCGGTGGGCAAGGGGCTGCTCGCCTTCATCCATGTGGACACGAGCGGCTGGGGCAAGACGCCGGCATTGATGGCAATCGCCGAGTGTCCCGAGGTGGAAGAGGTCCATTCGGTGGCAGGCGATGCCTGCATGTTGCTGAAAGTGCGCGCGGCTTCGACCCGCGCGCTGGAAGGTCTTCTTGCCCGTCTCTATGACACGCCGGGCGTCAAGGCCACACGCAGCTATGTGGTGCTCTCCACCTATCTGGAGCGGCCACCGCAGCCGGGTGTCACCTTGTCATGGCCGGTGCCGAAGGCCGCGCGGCCTGTGGAGATCGCTCAGTAGTCGACGCGTGTCAGGTAAAGCCCGTGCGGCGGGGCGACCGGGCCGCAGGCCTTGCGATCGCGGGCTTCAAGCGCCGCCGTCACGTCGTCTGCACTCCAGCCACCTTCGCCCACACGCTTCAGCGTTCCCGCGAAGGACCGCACCTGGTTGTGCAGGAAGGAGCGGGCCGAGGCGCGGATCTCCACGAATTCGCCATTGCGGGTCACGTCCAGCTTCTCGAGCGTCTTGATCGGGCTTTTTGCCTGACACTGGGCCGCGCGGAACGTTGTGAAATCATGGGTTCCGACCAGCCGCTGAGCAGCCTCGTGCATCGCTTCCGCATCGAGCGGGGCCGCCACATGCCAGGCATGAGCGCGGTCCACTGTCAGTGGCGGGCGGCGATTGTGAATGCGGTAGAGATAGTGTCGGGCCTTGGCGGAAAAGCGTGCATCGAAATCGTCCGGCACCTGCGCAGCCTCAATCACGGCAACCGTCTCCTCCGCCATGGCGAGATGCGCATTGATCGCGTTCTGCACGGTGCGCGCCGTCCATTCGCGCGAAAGGTTGAAATGCGCCACCTGCGCCAGCGCGTGCACGCCGGTGTCGGTGCGTCCGGCGCCGAAAAGCGTCACCTCTTCGCCTGAAAAGGCGGCGATGGCGGTCTCCAGCGCGGCCTGCACGGAGTGATGGGTGGCCTGCCGCTGCCAGCCGAAATAGGGCCCGCCGTCATATTCGATGTCGATGCGAAAACGCGCCATGCTCAAAGCCCGCCCGCGCTTGAGGGACTGGCCGCGCGAAGTGCAATCAGGGTACTCATGGAAGCACGGTCCCTTTGCCGAGCTTCGCCCCGCGCAGGAAGTCCACGGCGCGCATCGGCTTGCCGCCGGCACGTTGCACTTCGGTCAGTCGTATCGCGCCATCGCCGCAGGCGATCGTCAGGGCGTCGTCCAGAACTTCACCGGGCACGCCTTTGCCGTCGGCGCGTTCGGCCCGCAAAAGCTTGACGCGCTCCGGCTTGCTGCCGAAGGTCATTTCGCACCAGGCGCCAGGGAAGGGTGAAAGCCCGCGAATGTGATCGTGAACCGCACGGGCAGGGCGGCTCCAGCCGACGCGGGTTTCGTCCTTCAGGATCTTCTTGGCATAGGTCGCGCCCTCCTCGGGCTGCGGTGTCAGCGTGAGCGCCCCTTTTTCGAGCGCATCCATGGCTTCGACCATGAGAGAAGCGCCCGTTTCCTTCAGCACATCGTGCAGTTCGCCGCCGGTCATGTCCGCGGTGATGACAACGCGGGATGTCATGGCCACGGGCCCGGTGTCGAGCCCTTCGTCCATCTTCATCACCATCATGCCGGTTTCTGTGTCGCCGGCCATGATCGCGCGTTGGATGGGAGCCGCCCCCCGCCAGCGGGGCAGCAGCGATGCATGGCCGTTGAAACAGCCAAGTCGCGTTCCGTCCAGAATGGGTTTGGGAAGAAGAAGCCCGTAGGCCACCACGATGGCCGCATCCGCATCGAGTGCGGCAAACGCGGCCTGTTCATCCTCGCCCTTGAGCGACTTCGGTGTCCTGACCTCGATGCCGAGCGCTTCGGCAGCCTGATGAACGGGCGACTTGGTAAGCTCCAGCCCGCGTCGTCCGGCAGGACGGGGTGGCTGCGAATAGACGGCGACAATCTCGTGCCCGGCATCGGCCAGCGCCTGCAATGTGCCGACCGAGAAATCCGGAGTGCCCATGAAGATGAGACGAAGTGCCATGCCGCGTGTCCGATGCGTTCAGTCAGTCAAACGAGCGCACCCGCGCTCCTGCGGTGCTTGAAGCGGATTTATCCGCTTCTGGTCAAGCCCCGCAGGGCCAATTGCCTCACATGGCAGGATTGGGTCAGCCGACCATGCGCGCGGGCGGGCGGTCCTTGGCGAGTTTCCTGAACTTGCGCACCACCATGTCGCGCTTGAGCTTCGACAGATAGTCGATGAACAGAACACCGTTCAGATGGTCGATCTCGTGCTGCAGGCATGTAGCGAGCAGTCCATCGGCTGCTACCGTCTGCTGCTTGCCGTCCAGATCGAAATAATTGACGGTCACGCCGGCAGGCCGCTCCACTTCCGCATAGTAATCGGGAATGGAAAGGCATCCTTCCTCATGCACATTGCGCGCATCGGTGCTGGCAACGATCTGCGGGTTGATCACCACCATCGGCGCCGGCTCTTCGTCCTTCTCCGAAACGTCGATCACCAGCATGCGCAACGGCTCGCCGACCTGAATGGCGGCAAGGCCGATGCCCGGCGCGTCATACATGGTTGCCAGCATGTCGTCGGCAAAGGTGCGTAGCTGATCGTCAAAGCGCTCGACCGGTCTGGAGGTTTCGCGCAGGATCGGGTCAGGAAGAAGAACAAGTGGTTTAATCGTCATGGCAGTCAGGTAAGCCCTGCCTGCGGGAACGTCAATACGGAACGCCTGTTCACGTTTTGGTCTTATGGTGCCATTGCGAATCGTCTAGAGTGCCGCGCATGAACGAGATGTCCGACATTTTCTCCACGCCCGTGGCGCAGCTCGGTGCCAGCACTTTCACGCTTGGCCAGTTCTTGCTTGCCGGCGGCGTCCTGCTTTTTGTGCTGATGGCCGTGCTTGTCACCGGCCTGTGGCGCGCGGCGCGCGCGCGGGCGGTGGCGGCGGCAGAGGCCGCCCAGCACGCCCGCGAGGCGGAGGCGCGCATGGCCGAGCTCACCCGGGCGCAGGCCGAGCTTCAGGGGCGCATGGGCTCGATAGCAGAAGTGTTCGGCAGCAGGCAGGCGGAATTGACCAAGGCCCTGTCCGACCGTCTCGACGGCATGAGCTCGCGGCTTGGCCAGTCCATCACCGAGCAGACCAGATCGACGCACGAGAATCTCGCAAAGCTGCAGGAGCGGCTGGCGGTCATCGACACGGCGCAGAACAACATTCAGTCGCTCGCCGGTCAGGTGGTGCAGCTTCAGCAGATTCTTTCCAACAAGCAGACGCGCGGCGCCTTCGGCCAGTCGCGCATGGAGGCGATCATCGCCGACGGCCTGCCGCACACGGCCTATGAGTTTCAGGCAACGCTCTCCAATGGCAGCCGACCCGACTGTGTCGTCAAGATGCCCAATGATGCGCCCTCGCTGGTGATCGACGCCAAATTCCCGCTTGAAGCGTGGAATGCCATCCGCGCGGCATCCGAGGGAGAGGGCGGTTCTCCCGAAGCCCGAAAGGCCGCAGAATCGGCGTTTCGCCGCGATGTCGAGGTGCATATCAAGGCGATCTCGGAAAAGTATCTGCTGACCGGCGAGACACAGGATACGGCCTTCATGTTCGTGCCGTCAGAATCCATCTTTGCCGAGATCCACGAAAATTTCGAAAACCTCATCCAACGTGCTCACCGGGCACGGGTGGTCATCGTTTCGCCGTCACTGCTCATGCTCTCCATTCAGGTCATTCAGGCCGTTCTGAAGGATGCACGCATGCGCGAGCAGGCACATTTGATTCAGGCCGAAGTGGTGCGCCTGATGGAGGATGTGGGCCGGCTTGATGACCGGGTGCGCAAGCTGCAGACCCATTTCATGCAGGCCAACAAGGACATCGACATGATCCTCACCTCGACCGACAAGGTCACCAAGCGCGGGGCTAAGATCGAGGCGCTGGAGCTGGGCGCGGGCGAGGCCGAAAAGTCCGGAGGAAGCGACAACCGTCTGGCGCCCAAAAAGTCGAACGATGAGGGCGGACCGGGTGGCGGACAACTGCGCCTGCGCGTGGTTGACGAATAAACCCTGTGTGCGCGGGAACGGTCGGGCCTCCGGGCTGAGGGGAAAGTGAAGATGGCGAGCGCTTCCGGTTCAGAGCCTGGCTACAGGCGCATGATCACGGCGCTCGGCATTGCCCAGATTTGCAGCTGGGGGTCGATCTTCTACAGTTTCCCGCTCATCGCCGAAGCGATGCGAGATGATCTCGGCTGGTCAAAACCGCTTCTCTACGGCGGTGCCACGGCGGGCCTGATCCTCGCTGCACTCGCCGCCTATCCGGTCGGGGCGGCGATCGACCGGGGGCAGGGGCGCTGGGTCATGAGCGGCGCGTCCCTCATGGCCGGGCTTCTCTATCTCCTGTGGTCGCGGGTCGACAGCATCGCCATGTTCTACGTGATCGTTCCACTGCTTGGCGGGCTTCAGGCGGCCACCCTCTATGAACCGGCCTTTGCGGTGCTTGCCCGCCGCGTCGGTGCGCTTGAGGCGCGGCGCGCCATCACCGCGCTCACGCTTTGGGGCGGCTTCGCCAGCACCGTGTTCGTGCCGCTGGTTCAATGGCTTATCGACGCGCTCGACTGGCGCGGAGCGCTGATGGTGCTGGGCGCAATCAACGCCTTCCTCTGCGCAAGCCTTTATGTCGCGGTGATCGATCCCTCGAAAGACAGGCCGAAAGAGCCGGCGGGAGAGACGGGAAAGCCGGAGTTCGCCGGTCGCGCTGCCGTTTCCTGGGCGTTTCGCCAGCCGGTCTTCTGGGCGCTGGTTCTGTTTCTCGTGCTTTATGCCGGCGTTTTCTCCAGCCTGAGCTTTCACATCTATCCACTGCTTCTGGAGCGCGGGCTGAGTGCCGGCGAAGTCGTCAGCATCGTCGCCGTGATCGGTCCCGCGCAGGTGGCCGGTCGTATCGCCATCTGGACCTTTGCGCCCGACGCGCCCGTCCGCCGCATCGGCGCGATCATGGTGGGGGTCTTTCCGCTGGTGCTCATCGGCTACGCTTTCGCACCACCGCACATGCTGGTAATCGCTGCCATTGCCGCATTTTATGGCGCCGCCAATGGCATGATGACAATCGTGCGCGGGCTTGCCGTACCGGAAATGCTGAGCCGCGAGGCCTATGGCGCGATCAATGGCGCGCTCATCACCCCGTCCCGCATGGTGGAGGCGGTTGCGCCTCTGGGCGTTGCTGCCCTATGGGCGGCAAGCGGCGGATATGACCTTTATCTGATGCTCGCTTTCGCCGCGACACTGGTCATGGTCGGGGCGTTCTGGACGGCCTCATTCATGGCGCGCCCGAAATTCCCGAAAACCGCCTGAAACGGGGAAATTCCGTTTCATTTCGCGGATTTTTCCGGAATTCCGGTCGAAACTGCAGAAAACGATTCTAGCCTGAAAACCGCTCCGTCAGCGCGTCAAGAGCCGCCTGGTCAGACGCGGATCGCTCCCGAAGTGCTGTCACGAGACAGGCCTCGGAACGCAGGATAATTCCATCGTCAAGCACCTTCAGATGGTTGGCCGTGAGCGTCGATCCCGTCGAGGTGATATCGACGATCACGTCGGCCGAACCCGCCGCCGGCGCGCCTTCGGTCGCACCGAGGCTTTCCACGATCCGGTAGACCTGAATGCCGTGCTTCTGCGAGAAGAACTGCTGGGTCAGCCGCCAGTATTTCGTGGCGATCCTGAGGCGGCGTCCGTGCCGGTGGCGAAAGTCGGCGGCGACATCGTCGAGATCGGCCATGGTCGACACATCGAACCAGACCTCCGGCACCGCGACCACCACGTCTGCCCGGCCAAAGCCCAGCCTTGCGGCAATCTCCACCTTGCGCTGCCAGTCGGGGATGGTCTCGCGCACCAGGTCCTCGCCGGTCACGCCGAGATCGACCGTGCCGCGCTCCAGTTCGCGGGCGATTTCGGATGCGGAAAGGAAGGCGATCTCGACACCGTCCACGCCTTCGAGCGTGGCGCGGTAGCGCCGGTCGTTTTCCGGCAGGTGCACGGTCAGGCCGGCCTTTTCGAGCTGTGCCAGCGCGTTTTCCTTCAGGCGGCCCTTGGAGGGCAGGGCAAGGGTGATGCTCATGCCGCCGTCTCCTTCAGACCTGCCACGCGATCGAGCCAGATGGAAAAACCGACGCCGGGAATGGGCGTCTCCGCGCCCAGAAGGGTCAGAAGACGATCATAGCGCCCACCGCCAGCCAACACCGTGCCTGTGGGAGAGGCGATCTCGAACACGAAGCCGGTGTAATAATCGAGCGGGCGGCCGAAGCCGGCATCATAGGTCAGCGCGTCGAGCGGCAGGCCCTCGGCCTCGATGCGTTCCGCGCGCGCGGCGAAGGTTTCGAGCGCATCGTCGAGGATGAGCCCGTTCTCGGTGGCGAAGGCAGAAAGCCGCTCGCCCGCTTCGGCAAAGGGCACGCGCATGGAAACGAAAGCCTTCAGCGCGCTCATCGCTTCGTCCGTCAGCCGCACGCTGCGCAGTTCCGCCTTCTCGATCAGCCGCCGGGCGATCTCCTGCGGCGTGCGTCCGGCAGAAGGAGAAATCCCGGTCTCGTCCATCACCGTTGCAATGTGATCGGCAAGGGCGGGCTCATCGCCACGCGCCACGAGCCCGGCAACCGCGCGCGGCAGATTGGCTGCCCCCTGTGAGTTGGCCAGATCGTCGAGCGCGGCCTGCAGGAGCTTTTGCGAGCCGAAGGCGCGGGTCAGGCGCATCTGCCAGCCGCGCGGCAGGCCAAGGGCCGAAAGCACCGCTTCGAACACGGCCTGATCGCCAAGTGTGACGGAGAGCGCATGGCCCGGCAGAACACGCGTCAAAAGCGCATGCGCATCGGCCAGCGAGCGCGCATCCGCGCCGGCGCGGTCGCTTGCGCCAAGATCCTCGATGCCCGCCTGAAAGAACTCGGCTCCGCCCTCGCGCTGTTGTCGGAACACTTCACCCAGATAGGCGTAGCGCTGCGGCGTGGCTGCGCGCTTGTCGATATGGTCGCGGCAGACGGGAATGGTGAACTCGGGTCTGAGACAGAGATTGGCGCCGGTCTCGCTCTCCGTCAGGAAGATGCGGCGGCGCAAATCCTCGCCGGCCATGTCCAGAAACGGATCGGCCGGCTGGATGATGGCGATGTCGGTCAGCTCCGCATCGCGTTCGGCAAAGAGCGCGAAGATGTCGTCGGCGAAGTCGGGCGCGCGCAGGGTCATGTGGCGGTCTCCTGCCTTGCGCTTCGGGCAAAGGTCTCGCCTGATACCTGGCGACGGCGCTGCCCCTCATCCGCCTGCCGGCACCTTCTCCCCGCCAGCGGGGAGAAGGAGGATGGCCGCAACGTCGATGTCTCCCTCTCCCCGCTGGCGGGGAGAGGGTAAGGGTGAGGGGCGAGCACTGCGCTGCTGGAACCAGCGATGGCAGCTGTCATCACGCAGCCCCGCCGGCCTGCGCGGCAAGCATTTTGCGCACCGTCTCGACGAGATCGTCTTCGCTGACGGTCAGCTGCGCCACGCGGGCCTCGCGCCATTCCTCGTTGCTTTCGATCTCGGCGGAAAGCTTCTTGCCCTCGATCAGATCCTTGATCTGCACTTCGCCATTGGCGCGCTCGTCCGCGCCCTGAATGATGGCAAGCGGCGAACCGCGGCGGTCGGCGTATTTGAGCTGGTTTCCGAACTTCTTCCAGTTGCCCTGATACATCTCTGCGCGAATGCCTGCAGCGCGCAGGGTCTGCGTGAACTGCTGGTATTTCGCCATCGCCTCCGTGTCGCCATCCATGACGGTGACGAGGACCGGCGGCAGGACGGGGTCCTGACCGAGCTTGCCGAGATTTTTGAGCGCGGTCGCCAGACGCGACACGCCGATGGAAAAGCCGGTCGCCGGAACCGGCTGGCCACGGAAACGCGAGACGAGCCCGTCATACCGCCCGCCACCGCCAACAGAGCCGAAGCGCACGATCTCGCCCTTCTCATTGGGGATTTCGGCGGTCAGCTCGGCCTCGAAAACGGGGCCGGTGTAATATTCAAGGCCGCGTACGACGGAAAGATCAATCCTGATGCGATCGCCTTCATAACCTGCCGCCGCAATGAGATTGGCGATCATCCGCAGTTCTTCGACGCCTTCATCGAACATGCTGTTGACGGAGAAGGAAGATGAACGAGCTTCTTCTATTGACAACGAACTATGATAATCTCCATCTGCATCAGAAGCTGGAGTGGTTTGCTCAATAGTAGGGCGGATGACCTCTTCAAAAAGGCGATCCAATCGGGTTGCATTTAGAAGCTTCAGAATTGCTTCTACGGCATTTGTCGAAAGCCCAGCCCCCTTCGTAAAGTCGCCTTCGCCTTCCTTGCCGCCGTCCCAGCGACCTTCTTGAAGAAGCTTTCTGATTTCTTGGTCAGGAAACTTGTCCCTCTTGTCGATGGCCCGCAGCACGGTCAGCTTCTGCGCCTCGTCGGTGACGCCGATGGCCTCCATCACGCCGTCGAGCACCTTGCGGTTGTTGACGCGGATCACATACTGACCCTCTAGGCCCAGTGCTTCCATGACATCGGCCATCATCATGCACATTTCGGCATCGGCGGCGACGCCGGGCGCGCCCACCGTGTCGGCGTCGAACTGCATGAACTGGCGAAAACGGCCCGGTCCCGGTTTTTCGTTGCGGAACACATAGCCCGCCCGGTAGCTACGGTAGGGAAGCTGGATGTCGTTGAAATTCTCGGCCACGTGCCGGGCCAGCGGGGCGGTCAGGTCGTAGCGCAGTGAGAGCCACTGCTCGTCATCGTCCTGAACGGAGAACACGCCCTCATTGGGCCGGTCCTGATCGGGCAGGAATTTGCCGAGCGCGTCCGTGTATTCGAAGATCGGGGTCTCGACCGGGTCGAAACCATAGCGCTCATAGACCTCGCGGATCTTTGCGCACATCTCGTCCACGGCGCGAATGTCGCTCGCATGGCGGTCGACAAAGCCGCGTGGGAGCCTCGCCCGGGTCTTGTCAGCCTTTTTAGCCATGTCGAAATCCGTCCGTGAAAAGAAGAAAACCGCGCCCTGAAAGGGGGCGCGGCTGTCCTAGCCGATCAGAACCGAAGCGGCAAGGCCGCCCGGCGTCAGCCGACGATGCGCAGGTTGGAAAGCTCGTCGCCGATGGCCTTGAAGGCATCGTCCAGATCGCCGCCCGTGGCGTTCCAGAAGAGTTTCACCGGCTTGCCGTTGCCGTCCTTGCGCGTGCGCGAGTCGGACGAGCAGGCCTTCAGCGCGTCAATCTGCTTCTTTTCCGTGGAATCGCGGCTGTCGAGGTCG
Source organism: Nitratireductor lacus (assembly GCF_056431025.1). Lineage (NCBI taxonomy): Bacteria > Pseudomonadati > Pseudomonadota > Alphaproteobacteria > Hyphomicrobiales > Phyllobacteriaceae > Nitratireductor > Nitratireductor lacus. The sequence continues at coordinate 54,165 of NZ_JBWKMB010000013.1, forward strand.
AGCGCAACCGTCATCACGATGATGTTGTCGCTCTTGGCGTTCTCGCAGATGGCGCTCATGTGGCTGGTCATCGCCGCCGAATAGTTGCTGTTTGAATAGTTGTATTCGCTGACACCGGTGGCGCCCTTGAAAAGACGGCTTTCGCCCGCCCGGTTCCGCACATAGCCATAATTGGAGTAGATCGACTTCGAACCGGCGAGGTCGTTTCCGCCGTAGCGATAATTGGAGCCGGAATAGCTCTGCGCGGTGATGCTTGTGGGCGTGTAGTAGGTGTTGGCGCCGTCGGTCAGAACGATCACCACCTTGTCATTGCCTTTTTCGGTGTCCGGACGGCCCTCGCTGAACGGCGCGCGGCCGGAAACCACCCGCCAGCCCCAGGCGAGACCTTCGGTGACATTGGTTGCACCGCCAGCATCCATGCCGTCGATGGCAGTATTGATCTTGTTCAGCCCTTCCACCTTGCCAACATCGGTCAGCGGCGTGATCGGCTTTGTGGTGCAGCTCGCATTCGGCCCTTCGCCGGCCCCGGTTGCAGCCGTCTCCGAAGGTTTGAAGTATTTGGGCATGTAGGCAAGATCCCTTGCGGGGTTTCTTCCCACATTGTCATCGTCATCCCACCAGTTGTTGTTGGCGGGGCGCCCTCCATCCGTCTGGTTTGTTTCGTCGGGCGCGAACATGGGAACGAAATAGGTTTCGGGTCTGCTGTTGACCGGCGCATCGTCGTTCAGATTGTACGGGTAGGGACGCATCTCCACGCAGCCGCCCCAGTTCGTGTAAGATGCGGTGACATCGACGTCTTTGTAGATCCAGCCTTCCCTGTAGCAGCGTCCGCCCCAGGAATAAGTGCAGCCCCACACGCGCTCGCGCTGGGTGCCCACGATCCGCTTCATTTCGTTGTAGAGCGTGAACCGCGTGACCTTCTGGCCTTCCTCTTCACCCCAGGCGCTGCCGCGCTTGTAGTAGACGCCACCGGACAATTCCACGCGCTTGTCCGGATTGTCGTCCTTCATGGTCGACCAGTCGAAATTCTCGTGGTGGATGGGCGAGCGGCCGTCCGTGTCCATCCAGCTTGCATTGGCATTGTTCGCGCCCACATTCACGGAAGCCGCGAACGGCACCACGCCGAACTGCACCGGTTTCTGGATCTGCTTCATCTGCGCGCCTTCGGCGGCGATGGTCTTCACGAGTTCCTTGGCGGCGTTCTTCAGGATTGCCAGACGCTTCTCGAAAGAGCCGGTCGAAGTGTAGTCCATGGAGCCCGAATTATCGAGCACGAGGGCCACTTCCAGCGTGTTTTTGAGCCGGACCTCGCTTTGTGCGCGGAAATCGATTTTCTGTTCCGCATCGGCAGCCTCCCCGCGCAGCTTCTGAAACACGGGATAGAAGATAGGGGCGTACTTCAGTTCCGCTTCCAGCTTCAGCGTGCCGCCACCGGTGTTCTGATTGGGCAGGGTGATGATGAGTCTCGTATTCTCCGGCTTCACGCCGCCGAGGTTCGCTTTGAAGAAGTCCAGTGCGTAGGCCTTGGCCTCCTCGTCGGTGGCACCCTGGGTGAGATAGCGGGCGGTTGCGATGCCGGCGGCATCCAGCGCGTTGAGCGTCATCTGCCGCTGGCGCGAAATCTGGCTGTAATCCACCACGAGCGCGGCAACACCCATGATCGGCGCCATGGCAAGCGCCGTCATCATGGCGAAATTGCCGCGACGGTCATGCACGAATTTCCTGAGCATTTGTGCCACCCCAATATCAGTGCTGGCCCAAAATCGCCCTTGAGTGCTTAACCGGTCGTAACTGGTGCGATCGCGGATGTTTTATTGGTTCCCACCGGGTTAACCCCCTGTTGCAAATGCGTGGCAAATTGCCCGTGCCGATAAAACCGGGTGACAGCGAAGCCCGCATCCGATAATTCCCGGCCTGAGCCATTCCCGCCGCATCCTCAAATGTCCGAGACGACCCGTTTTCCCATGCCACAGGCCCCGCAGATCATCGATACACTCGACCGCCTTACCGGTTCCTATGACGCCGTCCTGTGCGATGTGTGGGGCGTGGTGCACAACGGCGTCAGCGTTTTTCCAGAGGCGTGCGCAGCGCTTTCGCGGGCGCGTGCCGCCGGCAAGGCGGTTGTGCTGATCACCAATTCGCCGCGTCCGCACCGGGGCGTCGAGGAGCAGCTTGGCGTGCTTGGCGTTCCCGACGACGCGTGGGACCGTGTCGTGACATCCGGCGATGTCACCCGCGACCTGATCCGCACCGCGCCGCGCCGTCTCTTTCACATCGGACCGGACCGGGACCAGGCAATCTTCGACGGGATCGACGTGGATCTTGTCGAGGATTTCGAGGCTTCGGGTGTGGTGTGCACGGGGCTGTTCGACGACGAGAACGAGACGCCCGAGGATTATGCGGAAATGCTGGAGCGCCTCAGGATGCGCGATCTTCCGTTTATCTGCGCCAATCCCGACATCATCGTTGAGCGCGGCGACCGGCATATCTGGTGCGCCGGCGCGCTGGCGCGCGACTACGGTCTTCTGGGCGGCCGCACGCTGATTGCCGGCAAGCCGCATCGTCCGATCTATGAGGCGGCGTTCAAGGCGGCTGGCGAGATCATGGGGCGCGAGCTGGCGCGCGACAGGGCGCTGGCCATCGGCGATGGCGTGCTGACAGATGTGAAGGGCGCGGATCAGTACGGCATCGACGTGCTCTTCGTCACCGATGGCATCCATGCGCGCGAATATGGCAATGGCCAGGGGCCCGAGCCCGAGCGGCTCGCCGCGTTTCTGGAAACGCACGGCCACAATCCCGTGGCGGCCATTCCGCGTCTCAGATAGGGTGTGCGCGTGGCCGGTCCGATCAAGCGCATTGCATATCTGAAGGATTTGCCCGCCGCCCGGCGCGGCGGTGTGGTCGCCATTGGCAATTTTGATGGTGTGCATCGCGGGCATCAGTCAGTGCTCGAACCCGCGCTGGAGATCGCCCGGCGCGAAAGGGTGCCGGCGCTCGTTCTCACCTTCGAGCCGCATCCGCGCCAGGTCTTCCGGCCCGATGTCCCGCTTTTTCGCCTCACGCCTGCGCCCATGAAGGCCGAACTTCTCGGCGCGCTCGGCTTCGATGTGGTGGTCGAACAGCACTTCGACCGCGCATTCTCCGGCCTTTCGCCGGAGGAATTCGTCAGCTCCGTGCTGGTTGCGGGCCTTGGCATCACCCATGTGGTGACGGGTTTCGACTTTCATTTCGGAAAAAACCGGGGCGGCACGCCCGAACTCCTCGCAGCCGCAGGAAAGGAAAACGGTTTCGGCGTCACCGTGGTCGATGCCTATGCCGACGAGGGCGGGGCGGTCATTTCCTCAAGCCGCATTCGCGGTCTTCTGGCGGAAGGCGAGGTGGCGGAAGCGGCCGGTCTTCTCGGCTATCGCCATACGGTAGAGGCCGAGGTGAGCGGAGGCCAGAAGCTTGGCCGCACGCTGGGTTTCCCGACGGCCAACATGGCGCTCCCGCCTGAGACCGATCTGCGCCACGGCATCTATGCGGTGCGCTTTCGCCGGGCCGATGGCACACTGCACAATGGCGTTGCCAGTTTCGGCCGCCGCCCGACCGTGACGGAAGAGGGCGCGCCGCTTCTGGAAACCTTCCTGTTCGACTTCGACGGCGATCTCTACGGCGAAACCTGCTCGGTCTCGCTGTTTTCTTTCCTGCGCGGCGAGGAGAAGTTCGACGGGCTCGATCCGCTGGTGGCGCAGATGAAGCGCGACGAGGCGGAAGTCCGCGCGCTGCTTGCCGGGGTGAAGCCCATATCCGCCCTCGATACGGTGCTCGCATTCGACGGGTTGGTCGTGTGAGGCCATTCGCCTCTTTATTCTTGGCGCAGCGTCGGCTAAAAGCCCTTCCCATGATGACACGCGCCGGTTTCATACCGATTGCCATACGAATTATTGGCCCGGCCTTCCGTGCGGCCTGAGTGCTGCGGAAGGTCCGGGTTTGCCGCGCGTCAAACGCGCATTTTCCGATTTTCCATAATGGCTATGGCGAAGCCCTCCGACGCTTTGCCCACCTCACGGCGATAAAATGACCGATACGTCCGAAAAGATCGACTATTCCAAGACCCTCAACCTGCCGCAGACCGAGTTCCCGATGCGCGCCGGCCTCCCGAAGAAGGAGCCCGAGATCGTCGCCCGCTGGCAGGAGATGGACCTCTACCGCCTCCTGCGCGAGGACGCGGCGGGGCGCGAAAAATTCGTGCTGCATGACGGCCCGCCCTATGCCAATGGCAACATCCATATAGGTCATGCGCTGAACAAGGTTCTGAAGGACATCATCACGCGCTCCTTCCAGATGCGCGGCTATGATTCCAACTATGTGCCCGGCTGGGACTGCCATGGCCTGCCGATCGAATGGAAGATCGAGGAACAGTACCGCGCCAAAGGCAAGAACAAGGATGAGGTTCCGGTCAACGAGTTCCGTCAGGAATGCCGCGAGTTCGCCAGCCACTGGATCAAGGTCCAGTCGGAAGAGTTTCTGCGGCTGGGCATCGAGGGCGACTTCAAGAACCCTTATACGACGATGAACTTCCACGCCGAGGCACGGATCGCCGGCGAGCTGTTGAAGTTCGCCATGTCCGGCCAGCTCTATCGCGGCTCCAAGCCGGTGATGTGGAGCGTGGTGGAGCGGACCGCACTCGCCGAGGCGGAAGTGGAATACCAGGATGTCGAAAGCGACATGATCTGGGTGAAGTTTCCGGTGGCGGAAGCTTATTATTCGGAAGGAACTTGGGGTGCATCTGGGCAAACTGACCTTTCAGAACACTCAGAAAAGGTGGCTGAAAGGCAGGCCGCTCTAAGGGATGCTCACGTGGTGATATGGACCACCACGCCATGGACGATCCCCGGCAACCGCGCCATCGCTTACTCGCCACGCATCTCCTATGGGCTGTATGAAGTCGCGGAGGCTGAGAACGACTTCGGTCCTCAGCCAGGTGAGAAACTGATCTTTGCGGACGCTCTTGCGGCAGATAGCTTTTCAAAAGCGAAGCTGACAGCAAAGCGCTTGTTCGATGTGCCAGCTCGAGTATTCACCCAGCTAACGGTTCACCACCCCCTCAAGGGCCTTGGCGGCGGTTATGAGTTCACCGTGCCGCTGCTGCCCGGCGATCACGTCACCGACGATGCCGGTACGGGCTTCGTGCATACTGCGCCCAGCCATGGTCGCGAAGATTTTGAAGCATGGAACGATTTTACAAGTCGTCTGATGCAGCAATTTACCGGTAAGGATAATACCGGGTACTCACTTGCCTTTCACGCGGATGAGCACGGCTTCCGTCTAAATGGCAGGCCGTTCTCGCTGAATATCCCGTTCCCCGTAGATGACGCAGGCTTTTACACCAAGGATGCGCCGGGCTTCGGTCCCGACCGCGAAGGCGGCGCGGCGCGCGTCATCGACGACAAGGGCAAGAAGGGCGACGCCAACAAGGCCGTCATCGAGGCGCTGATCGCGCGCGACATGCTTTTCGCGCGTGGCCGCCTGAAGCACTCCTATCCGCATTCGTGGCGGTCGAAAAAGCCGGTTATCTTCCGCAACACGCCGCAATGGTTCGTCTATATGGACAAGGACCTTGGCGACGCTTCAACATTGCGTTCTCGCGCGCTGAAGGCCATCGACGAGACCCGCTTCGTGCCGGCAGCAGGCCAGGCGCGTCTGCGCGCCATGATCGCCGACCGGCCCGACTGGGTGCTCTCACGCCAGCGCGCCTGGGGCGTGCCGATCTGTGTTTTTGCCGATGAAGACGGCAATGTGCTTCAGGACGAGGCCGTCAACCAGCGCATTCTCGACGCCTTCGAGGCCGAGGGCGCGGATGCTTGGTTTGCCGAAGGGGCGCGCGAGCGCTTCCTCGGCGAGCGCGCCGGCGAGCCGTGGCAGCAGGTCATGGACATTCTCGATGTGTGGTTCGATTCCGGCTCCACCCACACCTTTACGCTGGAAGACCGGCCGGACATGAAATGGCCCGCCGACGTCTATCTGGAAGGCTCCGACCAGCATCGCGGCTGGTTCCACTCTTCCCTGCTGGAAAGCTGCGCCACGCGGGGCAGGGCGCCTTACGACACCGTCATCACCCATGGTTTCACCATGGCGGAAGACGGTCGCAAGATGTCGAAATCGCTCGGCAACCAGACTTTTCCGCAGGACATCATGAACCAGTCGGGCGCCGACATTCTGCGCCTGTGGGTCGCCACCACCGATTACTGGGAAGACCAGCGTCTGGGCAAGGCGATCATTCAGACCAATGTCGATGCCTACCGCAAGCTCAGAAACACCATCCGCTGGATGCTTGGCACGCTCGCGCATGACACGGGCGAGGATGTGCCTCTGGCCGAGATGCCGGAGCTGGAGCGCCTGATGCTTCATCGCCTCGCCGAGCTCGACGAGCTTGTGCGCAGGGGCTATGACAATTTCGACTTCAAGCGCATCATCCGCTCGCTGCTCGATTTCATGGTGGTGGAGCTCTCCGCCTTCTACTTCGACGTCCGCAAGGACGCGCTTTACTGCGATGCGCCTTCGAGCACGCGCCGCAAGGCTTCGCTCCAGGTGGTGCGCACCCTGTTCGACTGCGTCGTGACATGGCTTGCGCCCATGCTGCCCTTTACCATGGAAGAGGCATGGCTTGAGCGTCATCCCGAAGCGCGTTCGGTGCATCTGGAGCAGTTCCCCGCCGTGCCGCAGGAATGGCGCGATGCAGCACTTGCCGAGAAGTGGCGGAAAATCCGGCAGGTCCGCCGTGTCGTCACCGGCGCGCTGGAGATCGAGCGCAAGGAAAAGACCATCGGCTCCTCGCTGGAGGCTGCCCCGGTCGTCTATGTGAACGATGAGGAGCTGCAAAAGGCGATCGCCGACCGCGACATGGCCGAAATCTGCATCACCTCCGGCATCGACATTCGCCATGAGGCACCGCCTGCCGGTGCCTTCACGCTGGACGAGGTGCCGGGTGTCGGCGTCGTTTTTGCGCGAGCGACGGGCGAGAAATGCGCGCGTTCCTGGCGCTACACGGACGATGTGGGCTCCGATCCGGAATTTCCGGATGTGTCGGCACGCGATGCGGCAGCGCTGCATGAACTCCAGGCGCTCGGCCGCCTTTGAACGGTTGGTGGGGGAAGCTTCGGCACGGCCGATTGCTTCCCGCCGCCTCCTTCGCTACAAATGCCGCCGGGTTAAGGATGCCACGTTGTCGCCGGATTCGTGCGCGACATGCGTGATTTGAGTTTCCCGACGGTCTGGTACAACGGGACGACAAGCAGAATGCATCGCCTTGCCGGCAGCGTTCTGGGAGAGAGGTGGCAGTGAAGAGAACGGAAACCACAACGTCGCGGCGTTCCGCGCGCATGGTTGCGGCTTCGGGCACTTTGTGCCTCTCGGCCGTTCTTTTGTCCGGTTGCATCGGTGCACCGACTTACGGAACCGACAAGCCTGCCGATCAGCAATTGCTTGAAGATGTCACCGGCGTTCTGTCGCTTGGCCCGAAGGATAGGGAGCGCGTCGAATACAAGCCGCGCGCGGGCATTGTCATGCCTTCTTCGACCGAGGTTCTGCCGCCGCCGCAGGAAGACGTTGCCTCCGCCGGCAACCCCGCCTGGCCCGAATCGCCTGAAGAGCGCCTCGCACGCATTCGCGCGGAAGCGACCGAGAACCAGGACAATCCGTTCTACAAGTCTCCCATCGAGCGCGACATTGGTGTCAATGCGCGTAATGAGGATGGCTTTGTGAACCCGGAAATGGCCAAGAAGCAGCGCGAAGAATACTTCAAGCGCCGCGCTGCCACTGCACAGGGAAACCCGACCACCCGCCGCTATCTGAGCGAGCCGCCGGTCAACTATCGTCAGCCTGCCGACAGCGCGCCCACCGGCGAGCTCGGCGAGGATGAGGCCAAGAAGGCCCGCGCCGCAAAACGTGCCGCGCAGAAGGATGGCGGCGGTTTCGACCTGCGCCGTCTGTGGCCCTGGGGCTCCTGATGGAAATTCCGAGAAGCGGGCCGTGCGCCCGCTTTTTTTTTAGCGCTGCTGCCTGAAAAAGCGCCTCAGCAATGCAGCGGCTTCCGCCTCGCCAATGCCGGGATAGACGTCCGGTGCGTGGTGGCATGTCGGCTGTGAGTAGAAGCGCGCGCCATTGGTCACCGCTCCGCCTTTCTCGTCGCCGGCTCCGAAATAGAGACGGCGGATGCGGGCAAAGGAGATCGCGGCAGCGCACATCGCGCACGGCTCAAGCGTGACGTAGAGATCGGCGTCGACCAGCCGTTCCGAACCCAGAAGATCGCAGGCCGCGCGGATAGCGACGATTTCCGCGTGGGCGGTCGGGTCGTTGCATTCGCGGGTGCGGTTTCCCGCGCGTGCGATCACCCTGCCTTCATGCACGATCACTGCACCGACCGGCACCTCGCCACGTTCTGCGGCAAGGTGTGCTTCTTCGAGTGCTGCATCCATGAAGCTGGTGTAGTTCGCTTTCGTCGGTCTCATCAATCTTTTTGCTCGCAACTGGCGGTGCGAATTGATACCTAGAGCGCCAAGCGCCCGGAAGGGTGCTCAATCTTGCTATTTTCAGCATTTATGCGCACGTCAGATGATTCCACCTGACTGCAAAATGCTATAGCCGCCTCTATAGCATCGGGTGCGAATTCGGAATCGATTTTCCTGCAGTCCGATCTCTGATTTAAAACACTGGAGTGGTTCCGGCGCATGGGGCGCAAGACGGAAACCCAGGGCAAAAGGCCATCATGACCAAAGACCGACCCAACGACACCAAGCGGGAAAAGCAACCGGGCAAGCCGGGTAAGGGCAGGGACACGACCCCGAAAGAGGGCGACAAGGCAGATGGCGAGCGCATCGCCAAGCGTCTGGCGCGCGCAGGCGTTGCCTCACGCCGTGATGCCGAAGCGATGATCGAGGCCGGCCGCGTTGCGGTCAACGGCAGGGTTCTTGATTCTCCGGCGTTCAATGTGAGCGCTTCCGACCGCATTCTGGTGGACGGAGAACCGCTGCCGGCGGTTGAGCGCACGCGGCTCTTTCTCTTCCACAAGCCCGGTGGCGTGGTCACCACCAACCGCGATCCGGAAGGCCGCAAGACCATTTTCGACGCGCTGCCGGAAGGTCTGCCGCGCCTGATCACGGTCGGTCGTCTCGACATCAACACGGAAGGTCTGATCGTCCTGACCAATGACGGCGGGCTGGCGCGCGCGCTGGAACTGCCGGAAACCGGCTGGCTGCGCCGCTATCGCGTGCGCGTGCATGGCAAGGTCGATGCGACAGCTCTTGAAGGCCTCAAGGACGGTATCGCCGTGGATGGCGTGTTCTATGGCGCGATCGAGGCCACGCTCGACCGCGAGCAGGGCAGCAATGCATGGCTGACGCTTGGCCTGCGCGAAGGCAAGAACCGCGAGGTCAAGAACGTGCTCGGCGCGCTGGGGCTCGAGGTCACGCGCCTGATCCGCATTTCCTACGGTCCCTTCCAGCTTGGCACGCTGGGCGAGGGCGAGGTGCAGGAGGTCAAGGGCCGCACCCTGCGCGATCAGCTTGGCGAACGCCTGATCGAGAAGGCGGGTGCGAATTTCGACGCACCCATCGTCAATCCGTTCTCCAACAAGCCGGTTCGCGCCGAGCGCAAGCCGCGCGACGGCGACGCGGAGGAGAAGCAGGGTGGCCGCGAGCGTGAGGGTGGCAAGACCTTTGTGAAAAACCGCAAGCGCGACCGCGAGGAAAAACGCGAGGCCGCGCGCGACAGGCTCCAGACTTCACGTCCCGGTCGTCGTGAAGAGGAGCGCGGACCGCGCCAGAACCGCGGCAGCCATGTGTGGATGGCGCCCGGTGCGCGCCCGCAGGGAAAGCGCAAACAGGCCGCAGCCGAGGCGGAGGCCGACGAGCGGGCGCAGAAGCCGCGCAAGCCGCGCCGGGAAGGGGCTGCTCCGGCACGTGGCGACAAACCGTTCCGTTCACGCGGGGACAAGCCGTTCGACAAGGATCGTCCGGAGCGGGGCGACCGCGCGCGCGGTGGCGACAGACCCCGTTTCTCGAAAAGCGAAAGCGCCGCCGGCGAGACGCGGGAGGGCAGGCCCTTCCGTTCGCGCGACGACCGCCCGGCTTCCGGTGACAGGCCTCGTTTCTCGAAGGGCGGCAAGCCCGGCGGCAAGCCCTCCGGAAAACCGGCAGGCAGGTTCTCGGGCAAGCCGGGTGGCGGATCGCGCCCCGGCAAGGGACGCCCCGGCGGTCGCAAGCCGGGCAAGCCTGGCGGGGAAGGCTGACCCATGCGGATTGTGGGCGGGGAGTTTCGCGGGCGCACGCTGGCGGCGCCGAAGTCGGACGCGATCCGACCGACGACGGACCGCACCCGCCAGGCGCTGTTCAACATTTTCGAGCACCGCCATGCCGGCCGGCTGGAAAACGCGCGCGTGCTGGATCTCTTCGCCGGCACGGGCGCGCTCGGGCTCGAGGCGCTTTCGCGCGGCTCTGCCTTTGCGCTTTTCATTGAGGAGGCGGCTGCCGCCCGCGCGCTGATCCGTACCAATGTGGAAAATTTCGGCCTTCAGGGGCGCGCCAAGATTTTCCGCCGCGATGCGACGCGGATCGGCGAGGTGGGAACGATACAGCCTTTTGATGTCGTTCTGGCCGACCCGCCCTATGGCAGGGGCTTTGGCGAAAAGGCGCTCGCCGCCGCGCTGGCCGGTGGCTGGCTTGCACCCGGCGCGCTGGTCATGGTCGAGGAAGCGGCAGGCTCACCATTCCAGCCGCCGGAAGGTTTTCGGCTCATTGAACGGCGTGAATACGGTATATCCTGCGCAACCTTTGCCGAGCGCGCCTGAGTTTCGTCACTTTTGCGCCGATAGCTTTGCCTTGTCATGAGCCCGTGGCATTGTGCACGGGCGCACCACAAACCGTACAGGGCCTTGTCCATGAGAAATTCCATAGCGAATGTCGCTCTGAGCGCGGCGTTCGCCTTCATCGTTGCAGTCGCAGCGCCGTCCATAGCCACCGCGCAGGAAGCCGAGGATGACACTGCCGTTTCCAGCTTCACCCTAGAAAACGGCCTTGACGTTGTCGTTATCCCGGATCACCGGGCACCTGTTGCCACGCACATGCTCTGGTACAAGGTGGGCAGCGCCGATGAGGAGCCGGGAAAATCGGGCATCGCCCATTTCTTTGAGCACCTGATGTTCAAGGGCACGAGCACCTATCCCTCGGGCGAGTTCTCCGCGGCGGTTGCAGCAGTGGGCGGCAGCGAGAACGCTTTCACCTCCTATGACTACACGGCCTATTACCAGCAGATCGCACCGTCCGAACTGCCGGACATGATGCGCTTCGAGGCCGACCGGATGCGCAATCTGGTGCTGTCGGAAGAAAACATCGAGACCGAGCGCCAGGTGGTGCTTGAGGAGCGGCGCCAGCGCACCGACAATGTGCCATCCTCCATTCTCTCGGAGGAACTCAATGCCACGCTCTACCAGAATCACCCCTATGGCATTCCGGTCATTGGCTGGCAGCAGGAGATCGAGGGGCTTACGCACGACGACCTCAAGAGCTTCTACGACCGGTTTTACACGCCCAACAATGCCGTTCTGGTGGTTGCCGGCGACGTGAACGCCGATGCGGTGCGCGCGATGGCCGAAGAGACCTACGGCAAGATCGCCCGCGGACCCGATCTGCCGCCACGCGCCCGCCCGATGGAGCCTGACCAGAAGACCACGCGCGATGTCACATTCCGCGATCCGCGCGTCACCGTGCCCAACCTGTCGATCAACTGGTATGTGCCGTCCGCGCGCAGGGCCGAGAAGGGTGAATTCGAAGCGCTCGCCATCCTGTCCGAGGTTCTGGGCGAGGGGCTGCGCAGCCGGCTCTACCAGGATCTCGTCGTCAAGCAGGGGATCGCGTCCAGCGCCGGCAGCTATCTGCAGGGTGCGGCGTATGATTATTCCGCCCTCGTCGTTTACGGCGAGCCGCGCGGCGGTGCCGATCTTGAAACGGTCGAGGCCGCGCTTGTGGCCCAGATCGAGAAAATCAGGAACGAAGGCATTACCCCGGAGGAACTGGAGACCGCGCGCACAAAAATCCTGCGTGACCAGATTTTCATGCGCGACAGCCAGGTGCGCAGCGCCAACCTTTTCGGTGCAGTCCTGGCGACGGGCGGCAGCGTCGAGGACATCACCGGGCTGCCGGAGCGGCTTGACGCCGTGACCGTCGAGGCCGTTCAGGCCGCCGCCAGACGCTATCTTGATATGGACCATGCCGTGAAGGGCTATCTCCTTCCGCAAGAGGGAGACCGCTCGTGAGACAGAGACTGAATTTTCATCCAGGTGTTTTTATGCGCAGTTTCCTGAACGCGGGGGCTCTTCTCGCCCTCATTCTCGTCGTCGTGCCCGCAAAGGCGGCGGTGCAGATACAGGATGTGACCTCGCAGAAAGGCATCGAAGCCTGGCTGGTCGAGGATCACTCGCTGCCGATCATCACCTTCCAGTTCTCCTTCAAGGGCGGTTCCGCGCAGGACCCGGAAGGCAAGGAAGGCATCGCCAATCTCATGACCGGCCTGTTCGACGAAGGCGCTGGCGATCTCGATTCCGATGCGTTTCAGCTGAAGCTGGAAGAGCTCGGCGCGGAAATGTCGTTTCGCACCAACTCCGACGAGATATCCGGTCAGGTGCGGATGCTTGCCGAAAACAGCGACGAGGTTCTCGACCTGGTGCGGCTTGCCATCACCAGCCCGCGCTTCGATGCCGACCCGGTCGAGCGTATCCGCAGCCAGATTGCCGTCGGCATTCGCTCGGACGAACGCGATCCGCGCAAGCAGGGTTTTCTAAAACTCTCCGAGGCGCTCTATGGTGATCATCCTTACGCCCATCCCGATGAGGGCACGCTTGAAAGCCTGGCCAGCATTTCACCGGAAGACCTGAAGGCCTTCCACGCCCGCGTCTTTGCCCGCTCGAACCTGACCATCGGCGTCGTGGGTGCGATCGATGCCGGGCGTCTTGCCGGTGTTCTCGACACGGTGTTCGGCGATCTGCCGGAGGAGGCCGGGCTTCAGCCCGTCGCAGACATTGCGCCGAAGCTCGGCCAGGAAATCCGCGTCGAATACCCCCTGCCGCAGGCCACGCTGCAGCTCGTCTATCCCGGCGTGGAACGCGACGATCCGGAGTTCTTCTCCGCCTATCTGCTCAACCAGATACTCGGCGGCGGCGTGTTTTCCTCGCGCCTTTTCAACGAGGTGCGCGAGAAGCGCGGCCTTGCCTATGGCGCGTCGTCCTATCTTCACAGCCGCGACCATGCCCAGTCGCTCGCCATCCAGACGGCCACCAGCGCCGAACGGGCCGGTGAAACGCTTTCGGTCATCGAGGATGTGATCGCCGGCCTGCGCGACGAGGGCCCGACGGAGCAGGAACTGGAAGCGGCCAAGACCTACGTCATCGGCTCCTATGCGATCAACAATCTGGATTCTTCCACCGCCATCGCCCGCACTCTGGTCGGGCTGCAGCAGGACGATCTGGGGATTGATTATCTGGAGCGACGCGCCGATCTTATCAATGCCGTCACGCTGGACGATGTGAAGGAAGCCGCAAAGCGTCTTCTTTCACAGGAACCGGCGCTGCTGGTGATCGGCCCTGCGGAGCAGGCCCAGAACGGAGGCTGACGGATGGAAACGGCGTTGGCGAACGACGAGACGAAAGGCAGGGCGCCAGCCGGCGGACCAAGCTTCGCGCTTGCGCTCGGCGGTGGTGGCGCGCGCGGCCTGTCGCACATCCATATCATCGAAACGCTCGATGAGCTGGGCATCACGCCGACTGTCATCGCCGGCTCCTCCATCGGTGCGCTCATGGGCGCGGGCTTTGCCGCCGGCATCAGCGGCAAGGACATCCACGCCCATGCGCGCGCCATTCTGGGCAGCCGCACCGAGGTCGCCAGCCGCCTGTGGAAGGCCAGACCCGGCAATTTCGCCGAAATGATGGAAGGCGGCTTTCGCGTTGGCCAGTTCAACGCGGAACGCATCATCAGCGCATTCCTGCCGGCAGGCGTGCCGCGGACCTTCGAAGAACTGAAAATTCCGCTGCGTGTCACCGCCACCGACTATTTCCGCCACGAGCTAGCGGTGCTTGAAAGCGGGGCTCTTGCGGAAGCGCTCGCCGCCTCGGCGGCGATCCCGGCTGTGTTCCGTCCCGTGGAGCGGGGCGGGCGCACATTGATCGACGGCGGCATCTACAACCCCGTGCCCTTCGATCTGGTCGAGGGGCGTGCCGACATTCTGATTGCCGTCGACGTCGTGGGCGCACCGAACGACACGGGCGGCAAGCCCCCCACGTCGATCGAGCTCATGTTCGGCGCAAGCCAGCTGATGATGCAGTCGATCATCGCCATGAAGCTGGAACACGGGCGCCCGGATATTCTCATTCGCCCGGCCGTTTCGCGCTTTCGCGTGCTCGATTTCATGAAAATCGACGCGATTCTTGCCGAAACCGAAGCCATTCGTGAAGAGCTGAAACGCGCCATCGACGCTGCCGTCGCCGATTTCGAAAAAGCCCGCGCGTAATATCAGATAGAGCGGTTCACCGTTTCACGGAAACGCCGCTCCGCTCTATCTGTGTGTTTCTCCGCATTTGTGCGGACGTCAGGTGATTCCACCTGACTGCAAAATGCCCTAGCCAACGGGCTCTTCGTCCTGATCGATCCGCTGGCCTTCGCGCTTCGGCTTGATGAGCGGTTCGGGTGTGACCGGGCGCACGCGCATCTTGTCGTTTCCGGCGTAAATGCCTTCGACGGACTGGATCGCCAGCCGCTCCTCGTCGCGCCGGCGCACATCCTCGACGATTTCGCTGGCGATCTCTTCGCTGGTGCCCAGCGCCTGCAGGGTCCTGCCGCCGAAAATGAGAGCTGATTCCACGGTTTCGCGTATCTCATACTCCACGTCGCGGTCGCGCAGCGAGAGCGTGTGGGCCCGGTCGTAAGAGCGCACGTAAAGCCGTACATGCGGGTACTCGTCGCGGATCAGATTGACGATCTGATCCGTCGCGGTTGCGCCGTTGGTGCAGACCGCCACGATCTTCGTGTTGCGGATGCCCGCTGCCTCCAGAACCTCCATGCGCCGGCCGTCGCCGAAATAGATGCGAAACCCGAAACGCTCGGCGGCCCGCACCCGGTCGGCCGAATGATCGATGATGGTCACCTCGGTTCCGCCCGAAAGCAGCACCTGCGAAACCATCTGCCCGAAACGGGAAAAGCCGATCATCATCACATCGGCGCCCGCACCCTCGAAATCCTCGTCCATCTCTTCTGCCGGTTCCGTGCGAATGAGCATTTCGCCAAGCCGCACGGAAAGCGGCGTCAGCGCCATGGAAACGGTGACGATGGCGATCAGAAGGGATGCGGTGGACTGCGGGAAAATAAAGGCCGAGGCGGCGGCCGTGAACAGCACGAAACCGAACTCACCACCCTGAGGCAACAGGGCGGCAACGCGAACGGCACCGTTGTGTTCGCAGCCGAAGGCACGGCTGATACCGTAAAGAATAACGGCCTTCACCAGCATCAGGATGGGCACGGCGATCAGGATCGACAGCCAGTTTTCCAGCACAATGCGCAGGTCGAGCGAAAGGCCGATGGCCATGAAGAACAGGCCAAGAAAAATGCCGCGAAAGGGTTCGATATCGGCTTCCAGCTCATGCCGGAAGGAGGATTCGGCTAGCAGGACACCGGCGATGAATGCCCCCAGCGCCATTGAGAGCCCGGCCATCTGCATCACTGTTGCGGAGCCGAGCACCACCAGAAGCGCTGCGGCGATCATCACTTCTTTCGCACCGGTGTTGGCAATGACGCGAAAGAGCGGATTGAGCAGATAGCGCCCGGCAACAATCAGCGCGATCACGCTGGCAATGGCGAGCGCAAACCGTTCGAGGCTGATGGCTTCGGCCCCCTCGCCACCGGGTGAAAGCAGCGGAACCAGTGCCAGGAGAGGGGCGATCGCGAGATCCTGAAACAGCAGGATGGAGAAGGATGTCTGCCCATACTGGCTGTTGAGCGCCCCCTGCGATTCCAGCGTTTGCACCGAGAATGCGGTGGATGACAGGGCAAGACCAAAGCCGACAACGAAAGCCGCGCCATAGGAAAGTTCCGTCAGAAGCAGCGTGATCATGGCGAGGACGACACCGGTCACGGTCACCTGGATCAGCCCCATGCCGAATATGCTGCGCCGCATCGCCCAAAGGCGCGCCGGTTTCAGCTCAAGACCGATGATGAACAGCAGCAGCACCACGCCGAGTTCCGCCACGTGTAGCAGTTCCTCTCCGTCCGATATGAGCAGGAGAACCGGGCCGATGGCGATGCCTGCAGCGAGGTAGCCGAGGATCGTGCCAAGACCGATGCGGGCGAACAGGGGCGCGGCGATCACTGCACCGCCCAGGAGCAGCAGAGGTTCGTAGTAGAGCGGGGCAGCAGCAGCTTCGACGGCCATCGGGTCTCCAGCGTATCTCGGGGCGTATCCGGGGAATCTCAGCTTACCATTGCACATGCGCGCTGCGAATCATAAATGGAACAGACCGGTGTTTCCCATGCGCGACCAATTTCCAGCCAGGACTACGATGACAGATCAGAACGAAAAGCAGCAATTGACCGATCGGGTCGTTGCCCTTGTGGAGGCTGCGAAGAAGGCCGGCGCCGATGCGTCCGATGCGGTGGTGGTGCGCGCGCGCTCAAGAAGCGTGTCGGTCCGGCTAGGCAAAGTGGAAGGCACGGAAGCGTCCGAAAGCGATGACATGTCGCTGCGCGTGTTCGTTGGCAGGCGGGTCGCCAGCGTCTCGGCCCCTGCGAATGCCGACCCGGCCCCGTTGGCCGAACGCGCCGTCGCGATGGCGAAGGCTTCGCCGGAGGACCCGTATCAGGGGCTGGCCGAGCCGGATATGCTCGCGCATGCCATTGCCGATCTCGATCTTTTTGACACAACCGAGGTCTCCGCCGAGCGCCTTAAGGAGGATGCGCTCGCCGCCGAAGCTGCGGCGCTCGATGTGTCCGGCGTTACCAATTCATCGGGCAGTGGGGCGAATGCAGGTTCGGGCGGTCTGGTGCTTGCGACATCGGAAGGGTTTATCGGTGCCTATGAAGCGACACGCTTTTCCCGGTCCGTGAGCGTTCTGGCCGGCGAAGGCACCGGAATGGAACGTGATTACGATTTCTCCTCACGCCTGCATTTCGTCGATCTGGATGCACCTGAAGAGATCGGTCGCAGCGCCGGTGAACGGGCCGTCCGGCGGCTCAACCCCCGCAAGGTGGACACCGGCCGCTACCCGGTCGTCTACGATCCGCGTGTGGCGCGCGGGATTGCCGGCCATCTGGCCTCGGCGATCAATGGCGCATCGGTTGCGCGCAAATCGAGCTTCCTGCGTGACATGATGGGGAAAAAGGTGGCGGCTGCCGGCATAACGGTGACGGACGATCCCCAGCGCAGGCGGGGCCCTTCCTCACGGCCTTTCGATGGCGAGGGTGTTGCCGGCCAACGGCTTGTCATGATCGAAGACGGTTTCCTGAAACACTGGTTCCTGTCAACCTCCGTCGCCCGCCAGCTCGGTCTTTCGGCCACCAATGGACGCGGGACGCGCGGCGCCTCGTCGGTCAATCCGTCCTCCACCAATCTGGCGCTTGAACCCGGTACGCAAACGCCGGAAGCGCTGATCAAGGGCATCAGCTCGGGCTTCTATGTCACCGAAGTGTTCGGGCAGGGGGTAAATCTCGTGACCGGTGAATACAGCCGCGGTGCGGCGGGCTTCTGGATCGAGAATGGCGAGATCACTTATCCGGTCTCGGAAGTGACCATCGCCTCAAACCTGAAGGACATGTTCCTCAACATGACCCCCGCCAGCGACATTGACCGCAATTTTGGAACAGCCGCACCGACCCTGCTTGTGGAAGGCATGACGCTTGCCGGAAAGTGAACCGCAGAAGGCGGCACCTGAAGCCGATCTCGAATTGGTCGCGGATGTGGCGCGCGAGGCGGGAGCCATCGCGCTCAGATATTTCCGTCGTGATCCCGAAGTCTGGTGGAAAGGCGGTGTTTCGCCGGTCAGCGAGGCTGACTATGCGGTCGACCGCTTTTTGAGGAAGGAACTCCTTGCAGCACGCCCCGATTATGGCTGGCTGTCGGAAGAAACGGCACTAGCAGATCAGGAACTGGCCCGCGAGCGGGTGTTTGTCGTCGATCCCATCGATGGAACACGCGCGTTTATTGCCGGGCGGCCGATCTGGTGTGTCAGCATCGGCGTGGTGCATCGCGGGGAGAGCATTGTGGGCGTGCTCGAATGCCCGGAGCTTTCTGAAACCTATCGAGCGTTGAGGGGCGGGGGCGCATTCCGCAACGGGGAGCGCCTGGCGGTAAAACCGGAAGGCGATGCGTTTGTTGTTGCCGGTCCCAAGGCGATGGTTTCCGAATTACCTTCTAAAATTCTGCAGAAAACCAGAGCTTACGGCTATGTGCCGTCACTTGCCTATCGCATCGCCATGGTCGCGAGCGGGGCGCTTGACGCCACTTTCGTCAAACCGAATGCGCATGACTGGGACCTGGCGGCTGCCGACGTGATCCTCCGCGAGGCGGGAGGCGTGATCAGGGACGCCAGTGGAAACACGCCCTCCTATGCGGGCCCCGACCCGAAGAAGGGCGCACTGGCTGCCGGCAGTGGCGCGCTCCTGCAGGCCATGACGCAAACGCTCTCAATCGGTGAATGAGCGGGTTTGCGGTTCCAAAATCGCAGGAATTCCTCTACACGGGCGGTTAGCGATTTGCTTATTGCCATATTCGTCTGCAAATGGGCTCGAACATGTCCGAGAAAAAAGAGAACTCCCAGCTTCTGCATCTGGTCTTCGGCGGCGAGTTGACGTCGCTGACCGGCGTAACATTCCGCGATCTCGACGGGGTCGATATCGTCGGCATCTATCCGGATTACAAATCCGCGGAAAAGGCGTGGCGCGCCAAGGCGCAGGAGACCGTTGACAACGCGCATATGCGTTATTTCATCGTTCACCTTCACCGCCTGCTGGACCCTGCGTCCGATGAGACCCGGGGATAGCCCTTGGGGATAGCCCCTGGGGATAGCAAGGAACTGCATATGGAAAACAAGGCGAGTGCGCCTTCCCCTGCCATGACCGCCAATCGGAAGAAGACCGGCCCCCGCCCCTTGAAGGAGCTGTGGCGTCGTATTCGCAAGCCGCTGGCAAAGTCGCGCTTTGTGAAACAGGCGCTGGCAACGCTCATGGCGGGCGCCATTCGCCTGATCGACCGCACCAATCCGCGTGTCGAGGGATCGCACGACCTGCAGGCGGCAATCGACGCCCATTCGCCGGCAATTGCCGCTCTCTGGCACGGCCAGCACATTCTGGGCCCCGCCATCAATCCCCGCCGGCACAAGATCGTGGCCATGTTTTCCCGCAGCGCCGATGCGGAACTGAACGCGCTCGTGGCGGAAAAACTCGGTTTTGAAACCGTTCGCGGCTCCGGTGGCCGCAAGGGGGAGCGCGACGTCCGCAAAGGCGGCGCGAAGGCGCTGATCATGCTGAAAAAGACCATCGATCGCGGCTGCAATGTTGCGATGATCGCCGACATTCCGCATGGCACACCGCGCGAAGCCGGACTTGGCATCGTCACTCTGGCGCGCATTTCCGGTCGCCCCATCGTTCCTGTTGCCATTGCCACCAGCCGCCGCAAGGTGCTGGAACGGACCTGGGACAAGACCACGATCAATCTGCCCTTTGGCCGAAGCGCGGTCATCCTGGGCGACCCCATCTATGTCACGTCCGATGCGGACGAGGCGACAATGGAAGAGAAGCGCCGTGAGGTTACCAACTCGCTCAATGAGGCGACGCGGCAGGCCTACTCCCTGGTCGACGGTCAGTGAACCATGAGTGAACGCTGGGCGCGCGCCATCCTCACAACCTATCGCTGGGTGGGTGCAGCAGCCTTCCCCATGATTGGTGGCTACATCGTCTGGCGCGCCGGAAAGGGCAAGGAGGACCGCGTCCGCCGGCACGAGCGCTACGGACGCGCCGGCCATCCGCGCCCGGACGGCCCGCTGATCTGGATGCATGCGGCCAGCGTGGGCGAGACCATGGCCGTGATCGGCCTGATCGAGCATCTTCTGGGCTATGGGATCAACATTGTTCTGACCACCGGAACCGTGACCTCTGCCCAGGTGGCAGAAGAACGCCTTGGCGAGGGCGTGATCCATCAATATGTGCCGCTCGACCTGAAGCCTGCCGTCAGCCGGTTTCTCAATCACTGGCAACCGGATCTGGCCATCATGGCCGAGTCGGAGATCTGGCCGATGACCATTCTCGAGCTCGGTGCGCGCCGAGTGCCGCAGGTGCTCGTCAACGGCCGGCTTTCCGACCGCTCCTTCGAACGCTGGAAGAAGCGGGCCTATCTCGCCGAAGCGCTTTTCGAAAACCTTGCCCATGTGGTGGCGCAGTCCGAGGTGGATGGCGAGCGCTTCCGCACACTGGGGGCGAGACCGGTCACCGTTTCGGGCAATCTCAAGGTCGACACCCACGCACCGCCGGTGGAGAAGGAAGCGCTTGCCACGCTTGAAGAGCAGATTGGCGACCGGGAAACCTGGGCTGCCGTCTCCACCCATGAGGGCGAAGAGACGATCGCCGCCAATGTGCATGAAAAGCTGAAGTCCCGCCACCCGGACCTTCTGACGATCATTGTGCCCAGGCACCCCGAACGGGCAGACGGCCTGGAAGAAGAGTTCACCGCCCGCGGCCTCAAGGTGGCGCGGCGCAGCCGTAACGATACGGTCCTTGCGGAGACGGATATTCTGCTTGGCGATACGATTGGCGAGATGGGACTTTATCTTCGATTGACCGAAGTGGCCTTTGTCGGGCGCTCGCTCGTGCAGTCGGGCGGGCAGAACCCGATCGAGCCGGCTCGTCTGGGCACGGCGGTGCTTTCAGGCTGCAATGTGCAGAATTTCCGCGATGCCTATCGCCGCCTTATCGACGCCGGCGGGGCGCGGCTGGTGCGCGATGGCGAGATGCTGGCCGGTGGCGTGAACTTCCTGCTTAACAATTATTCGGCGCGTCGCACCATGATAAAGGCGGGGCGCGCTGCAGTCGACGATATGTCTGGCGCGCTGAACCGCACGCTGCAGGCGCTCGACCCGTATATCCATCCGCTGATCGTCAAGAGCAGGCTCGAGGGCGACGAGGGGCATGGCTAGCGAGGCACCTCCATTCTGGTGGGAGGCGGCGGACTGGCGGGCCTGGGGCCTTTCGCCGCTGTCAGCGCTCTATGGCCTCGTGGCCGGATACCGGATGGCCTCTGCGAAACGCGCTAAAGTGGATGTGCCGGTCCTGTGCGTGGGCAATTTCACCGTTGGCGGCGAGGGCAAGACCCCGGTCTCCATCGCGCTCGCCAAACAGGCGAAGAAACTCGGCCGCAAACCCGGTTTCCTGACGCGCGGGCATGGTGGCTCGATGGCGACGGCGCATCTGGTGGATGCGAAGAAGGATCTTGCGCGCCATGTGGGTGACGAGCCCCTGCTACTGGCGCAGCATGCGCCGACGCTGGTCGCCCCCGACCGCCTGACGGGCGCGCTGGAGCTGATCGGCATCGGCTGCGACTTCATCATCATGGATGACGGCTTCCAGAGTGCGCGGCTGCACATGGATTATGCGGTGATGGTGGTGGATGCGCGGCGCGGGCTGGGCAACGGCCATGTCATTCCGGGCGGGCCCATGCGCGCGCGGCTGATCGACCAGTTGCGCCACGCCGATGCGATCCTAACCATGGGCGAAGGGAGTGCGGCCGACCATGTGGTGCGCAAGGCTTCGCGGGCGGGACGCCCGGTGTTTCAGGCGCGGCTCAAGCCGCGCGGCGTGCGCGCGATCAAGGGCGGGCGGTTTCTCGCTTTCGCCGGGATCGGCAACCCGAAGAAATTCTTCGACAGTGTGGCGCAAGCCGGCGGCGCGGTGGTGGGGGGGAAGAGCTTTCCCGATCATCACCCCTACGACGATGACGATGCGCGCGATCTGATCGCGGCGGCGGAGAAGGAAGGGCTTGAGCTCATCACCACCGAGAAGGATCTGGTACGGCTGAAGGGCGGCAGCACGGCGCTTTCTGCGCTGGCCGAACACTGCCGCGTGCTGCAGGTGGAAGCGCAGTTCGATGCGCCCGACATGCCGGTGACCATCATCGAAAGCGCGATCGAGGCCTGGCGCGAGCGCATTCTGAAATAGGTCAGCCGCGCTTCCTGAGTTCCGGATGCATTTCCAGCTCGCGGGCGAGCGAGGTGTCGGCGTTCACATAGGCTTCCTGCCGCGCGACGCTCCAGTATTTCAGATCGTCGAGCTGGATCGGCTGTTCGGTCACGGCGCAGCGCACGAAGGCGCCGGGCGTCATCACCTGAAAATCGCCATCCAGATAGCGAATGCGCGCCTCGCGCGCGCCGGGTCCTTCAAAACGGTTCATCGGTAAAACCTCTCATCGGGTTCCTTGCGCCATATTTCGAGGCAGAGGTCAAGCATCTCGCATCACCGCCGCCCGAACAGCCGCTCGATATCGGTCAGCTTCAACTCGATATAGGTCGGGCGGCCGTGATTGCACGTGCCGGAGCCGGGCGTCGCCTCCATCTGGCGCAAGAGCGCGTTCATCTCTTCGGCCCTGAGCCGCCGTCCGGAGCGCACCGAGCCATGGCAGGCCATGGTGGCGGCGATGTGGTCGATCCGCTCCTTCAGCGTGTCGGCGGTGTCGTTCTCGGCGATCTCATCGGCGAGATCCCGCACAAGCTGCGGCACATCCACCTTGCCAAGCATGGAGGGCGTCTCGCGCACGGCGATGGCGCCGGGACCGAACCGCTCCAGCCCCAGCCCGAACCGGGCGAGGAAGTCCGCATGGGCGGAAAGCCGGTCGGCATCCTCCTCCGGCATGTCGACAATCTCCGGCAACAGCAGCATCTGCGCGGGGAGGGGACGGGCATGCAGCGCCTCTTTCAGCGCCTCATAGACAAGTCGCTCATGGGCGGCATGCTGGTCGACGATGACGAGCGAATCCTCCGTCTGCGCGACGATGTAATTCTCATGCACCTGCGCCCGCGCGGCCCCCAGCGGGGTGCGCATCAGTTCTGGCGCTGCCTCCACTTCGCCCGCGCGCGCATCGGCGGAAAGCGCTGACCCCACATCGAACGCCGCCTGGCCGGCCTCGGCAAAGCCCGGTGCCTTGCTCATCTCCAGCGGACGGGTGGGGGAGGTGGCCGCACTCCAGCCATGCTCAGGGCGGGGTGGAGGCGTGTAGCGCTGTGGCGTGGCGTGGCCCGCTGCCCGCTGCTCCGGCCGCTGGAAGGCGGCGAGCATGGCGTCGGCCCCGGAGGTGGAGGCGCGCATGCCGCTCATCTCCAGCGCATGGCGGATCGCGCCGACGATCAGCCCGCGCACCAGCCCCGGATCGCGAAAGCGCACATCGGCCTTGGCGGGGTGCACATTGACATCGACCAGCGCCGGATCGAGCGTGATGAACAGCGCCGCCACCGCATGCCGGTCGCGCGGCAGCGCGTCCATATAGGCGCCGCGAATGGCGCCGGTGAGCAGCTTGTCGCGCACGGGCCGGCCATTCACATAGAAATATTGCAGCATCGCATTGCCGCGCGAAAAAGAGGGGACCGACGCATGGCCCGAAAGGGCAACGCCCTCGCGTTCGGCCTCGATGGGCAGCGTGTTTTCGGCAAAGTCGCGGCCCATCACCTGCGCAATGCGGCGCAAGAGCCCCTCGCCATCGGCGGGCACGGCGGCTAGCTCCAGCGTGTTGCGGTCGGAGCCCGTCAGCGTGAAGCGCACCTGCGGGAAGGCGAGCGCCATGCGCTTCACCACCTCGGTGATGGCGGCGGTCTCCGCTCGCTCGCTCTTCATGAATTTCAGCCTTGCGGGCGTGGCGAAAAAGAGGTCGCGCACCTCCACCGTCGTGCCGCGATTGGCGGCGACGGGCTTCACCGCCGAGACGCGCCCGCCCTCGACGGAAATCTCCGCCGCACTGTCGGCCCCTTCCGGTCGCGAGCGCAGCGAAAGCCGCGCCACCGAGCCGATGGAGGGCAGCGCCTCGCCGCGAAAGCCGAGCGAGCGAATGTCGTGAATGTCGTCGGTAAGTTTCGACGTGCAATGGCGCGAGACGGCGAGCGGCAGCTCCTCTGGCGGCATGCCGCCGCCATTGTCGGTAACGCGGATCAGCGAAAGCCCGCCGCCGGCGGTGGCTACCTCGATGCGCGTTGCGCCCGCATCGAGCGCGTTTTCCACCAGCTCCTTCACCACGCTCGCCGGCCGCTCGATCACCTCACCAGCGGCGATCTGGTTGATCACGGTATCGGTGAGCTGGCGGATGGTGCGGGGGGCTGTGGTCATGGCTGCGATTTTAGGGGGATTCGGGGGTGGGGAGAAGGGTGGGGCGGTGATGAAGGCCGCCTTCTCCCCACCTGTGGGGAGAAGGTGCCGGCAGGCGGATGAGGGGCGAGCGCCAACGCGCGATCATTCCCGTTTTCATTTCATTCTGTACCCTCACCGCTCGCCCCTCATCCTCACCTTCTCCCCGCTCGCGGGGAGAAGGGGGCGCATGCGCAGGTGCCTTTCCACGGTCGCTGCATCGCCGTGCCATCACCCTCATCCTGAGCTTGTCGAAGGGCGGGGGTGAAGGCATGCACCACGCTTGCCGCTTCTGCACTTCATGCCGCCCTCGCCCTTCGACAAGCTCAGGATGAGGGCTGTGTGGGCCCGGCTCATACACCCCCCGTCATCCCGGGCTTGACCCGGGACCCATTGAGAAACGGGGCCGGGTGCCGCAGAAGGCGCAACCGCCGGCGCGGGAGCGAGGACCGGGCTGTGCCCTGCACGCTCTTCCAATGGGTCCCGGATAGCCTGCGGCTTCCGGGATGACGGGGGTGGTGATGCGGGCAGGGTCGGCTTTCCATGGGGCGCACCTCCGCTCCCGCACGGCTTCGCCGCCGGGGTTTGAACAGCTTCGGGAAGACGGGCGGCCAAAGCGTCGCGCGTCTAAAGTAGTCATGCGACCCTCGGGCCGCCCGTCCGGCCGCTGTCCCGACTGTTGGCCGATCACTCGGGCGGGGTGCGCCCTAGCGGCTTCTCCGCAACCGGTCTTGCAACCGGCCGCCGGCCTTTCGCGGGCCCTCACATGCCTTGAGCCACCGATGCCCAAGGGGGAGGCTGCCGCCGCCCTTCCTGATCCCCGGCTCCGGACCCGGTTCCCGACAAGGGCGATGGGGGGATTATAAGTGAGGTTTTGGGGGCGGGGATAAAATTGGGGGAGTGAAAGCGTCCTTCTCCCCGCTCGCGGGGGCCGAAGGACAGGTCGAGACCCGTTGCTTCACCCCGGCTAGTGCCGGCAAGCGGATCAGGGGGAGGGCGAACGCCCGGTAGTTCTCGTGTTTTTATTCCGCCCTTCTGTAATTTCAGCTGATTACCTGCATGTTACCTTTAGGCTTGATCCTGGAAGCCAAAGCAGTAAGGCTGGATGTAGCTGCAGGCCAAAAAGCAGGAGCAAGAATGCAGAAAAAAATCACAGGGTGACGTGGTAGCATTTACGTACACCCAGACGAGTGTTGGCGTCCCTAAAGAGACTGTAAAGAAGGGTAATATGTCAGTTAAAATCCATCATTCAACAAAAGATTTAGTCATAAAGAGTGCAACTGCAGTGGGGCACACCAATTATGCGTTCGCTTTAGAAAATCTGTCGCCGCTTATTGGGCGATTCGATGAGCAAAGGAAGAAACAAAGCGCAAAATTTTATCAGCGTTTAAAAAACGATATTGTAAAGGGGTGCGTGATGCCCCCAATTACGCTTGCCTTCGTGGAGCCCGAATTGGCACTGTCAGCCGAGGCGGACGATCTCGAGAAGTTTGTGAATAAAAATATCGCAAAGGGCTACATTCTCGACGGGATGCAGCGGCTTAATACGCTTACAGCCGCTGCACGGGAAGATGGATTCGATAGAAATAGAGCTATTTATCTAACTGTCATTGTCGCAGAAAAGTATGATTTTCTGCTCTATCGAATGATCACGCTGAACAATGGCCAGAAGCCCATGACGCCTCGGCATCAGATTGAAATCTTGGCGAAGAATCTTATGGATTTTTCTGATTTCAAGAATATTACTGTACAAACAGAAAAGGATACAGAGAATAGTCTTGTTCATGGTGCATTTAAGCTAAGCGATATTGCAGCGGCATATACTGCTTACCTGACGAATAATGCGAACAATCAGAATAATAAAATTATCGACGATAAAATGAATGAGATTCTGGTTGGAAGGGTTATGAGTTCAGATTTGACTTCTGCAAAGGCGGAGTTTGGTCAGATACTCTATCTGGTTGACAGTTTCTCCTCCAATAAGGAGGCGAGGAGGTGGCTAAAGCTACAGAATAATCTGATCGGCTTCACTTTGGGAGCTAAGGCGTCATTCGACGTAATAGATAAGCTTACAGCTGATGAATTTGCTGAGCAGGTCGCGAAGTTTGAAGGTGCGTTCGATGTGATTAACCCGTCGAAGGTGAATGTCGGTCGTTCCAGAAGAGAGTTGTCCCAGAGATTTTTCACAGACTTCGAGAAGACGCGTGACCTAAGCATTGATGAGGTTTCTGAGGATTTTGTTGACTGGACGACGAGTGACTGACTGTGCACGTTTTTGATATTCGAGACAGGGAAAAGAATAAAGAGAATTTCCCAGATGTTTTGCTGTCCTCTGAGGCGCTTAGTCACGCACTCAATTGCGCAAAAATTCTCCATGGTCGCTGCGAAATCTATCAACTATCTAGTCAATCGTCTAAGGTTTGTGCTCGTGACTATGCGAGATTAAAGAGAACCAGGGATGGGGTTCGTCCCGACAAGTTTGTTGCCGACGTTCTTGGTAGCGAGGTCGATCTAGTTTCTGGGCTTAAGATTTTTAGGGCGATGAAAACGCTCAATGTAGCGTTTTTTAAGAGGCTTGAAGTTGAGTTAACGCATTGCGTTTTCAACCACCTTCAGGGGAAGTCATTAGCTTCGTTTTTGCATCTGTATCGATCACTTGAGAAGTTGGCTGTCGCATTCCCTTTGATTTACATTGCAGGGCAGTCGGATTTTGAGAAAACCATAAACAACCTTCAGATGTATTTTGACGGGAGTGGAGGTGAGCTGGGTTTTGCTAAAAAGTTTGCTCAATATATAGCAGAAAAATCATCAAATCTTTCGGAGTATTCTATTGATTTCAGGACGAAACTTGAAGACGTCGATAAATTTAGGGTTTTGCTTGATGAGATTCAGCGGTGTTGCCCGGGATTTTTGAGCAACGAAATTGATCCCTCTTCGGGGGTTTTTTCAATTGATTTTGTTAGGGTTCCATCTTTCTTGATTGAGTGTCGTAATAGAATGTTTCATTTTGGGAATAATGGTAAGAAAAACTTCGACATCGATAGAATTGAAGGCGTTGACGAGATTTGTCGTATCCTTGTCGAGCCGGGATTGCATTGGCTCGCATTAACGTTCGATGAGGTTCTGAGGCGGCAATCCGAGCGTATCGTTATCACTTGACAGCATTTGCCTCGCGCGTGCGTGGAGGTAGTAAAATGGCTACCGGTGTCCTGGATGATTACTTAGTTTGAATCGCAATTTGGCATTTCCAAGAGTGGGACAGTCAACGTTGCTTGACGGAGTCAGGCTACTCTAAGTGTTTTAGACTGCCTCTGGGCTCCCTTTGTGGATTCAAATGTGCCCCCCATCCATCCCCTCCCGTCACAATCCCCTTCCAAAAAATCATTTTAAGCTTGAAGCAATCTGGCGCAAGATGCTGTATGCTCCGCTCAGGCGTCAGGAGTGCAAGCGCCCTTGCGGCGCGCAAGGCACCCTCTGGCGAATGGTTTTTCCGCATTTGCGCGGAGGTCAGGTGAGACCATCTGGCTGCAGAAGGCTTGAAAGAGCGCAACCGCATCAGGAAGGCATGAATGAACATGGAAGCACAGAAATCCGCGGCGAAATCGTCCAGATCGACATTCGTGTGGGACGATCCCTTCCTCATGGAAGAGCAGCTCACCGATGAAGAGCGCATGATCCGCGATGCGGCCGCCGCCTTCGCTGCCGACAAGCTCGCCCCGCGCATCGAGCATGCATATATGAACGAGGAAACCGACCCGGAAATCTTCCGCGAGATGGGCGCGGCGGGGCTTTTGGGCGTGACGGTGCCGGAGGACTATGGCGGCGTGGGTGCGGGCTATGTGTCCTACGGGCTGGTGGCGCGCGAGGTGGAGCGCATCGATTCGGGCTATCGCTCCATGATGAGCGTGCAGTCCTCGCTGGTGATGTTCCCGATCCATGCCTATGGCTCGGAAGAGCAGCGCAGGAAATATCTGCCGAAACTGGCGTCGGGCGAGTGGATCGGCTGTTTCGGCCTGACCGAGCCGGATGCGGGCTCCGATCCCGGCGGCATGAAGACGCGCGCCGACAAGATCGATGGCGGCTACAGGCTCACCGGCTCGAAAATGTGGATCTCCAATTCGCCGATTGCCGATGTGTTCGTGGTGTGGGCGAAATCGGCGGCCCATGGCGGCAAGATCCGCGGTTTCGTCTTGGAAAAGGGCATGAAGGGGCTTTCCGCGCCGAAGATCGGCGGCAAGCTTTCGCTGCGCGCCTCGATCACCGGCGAGATCGTGATGGACGGCGTGGAAGTGGGCGAGGATGCGCTTTTGCCCAATGCGGAAGGGCTTGGTGGGCCGTTCGGCTGTCTGAACCGCGCGCGCTATGGCATTTCCTGGGGCGCGATGGGCGCGGCGGAAGATTGCTGGCACCGGGCGCGGCAATATGGGCTCGACCGCAAGCAGTTCGACAAGCCGCTGGCGCAGACGCAGCTTTTCCAGAAGAAGCTCGCCGACATGCAGACGGAAATCGCGCTTGGGCTTCAGGGGAGCTTGCGCGTTGGCCGGCTGTTCGACGAGGGCAAGATGGCGCCGGAGATGATCTCGGTCGTCAAGCGCAACAATTGCGGCAAGGCGCTGGAGATCGCGCGGATGGCGCGCGACATGCATGGCGGCAATGGCATCCAGATCGAATATCACGTGATGCGCCATGCGCAGAACCTGGAAACGGTGAACACCTATGAGGGCACGCATGACGTTCACGCGCTGATCCTCGGCCGCGCGCAGACGGGGCTGCAGGCGTTTTTCTGATCGGGTGACGCGCGCGCATCTTGCGCTGGTGAATTGAGAAGGGGCGGGTGCTGCGGCGCCTGCCTCTTTTTTTGTTTCGGGTGGCGCGGGCCCCTCATCCGCCTGCCGGCACCTTCTCCCCGTGAACGGGGAGAAGGAGGAGGTGGAGAAGCTCGGCTCTTTGCTTGAGATTGGCTGGAACGTTGAGGTCCCCTCTCCCCGCGTGCGGGGAGAGGGTAAGGGTGAGGGGCGGGCGGCGGAGGAGCGTTGCAGAAAAGCAGGTGGTCGAAAGCGGCGGCACTCTGTAGTAGAGGAGGGAAAGCCTGTCCCCGTTCGATCCGAGGTGTTCATGACCGCGTCCTTTCTTTCCCATCTGCGCTCCGAACTCGATGGCCTGAAGGAGGCCGGGCTTTATAAATCCGAGCGGGTCATCACCTCCATGCAGTCGGCTGAGATCGAGAGCGGCGGGCGGACGGTGCTGAACTTTTGCGCCAACAATTATCTGGGCCTTGCCGACAATGAGGAATTGCGCGAGGCGGCGAAGGCCGCGCTCGACCGCTATGGCTATGGCATGGCCTCGGTGCGCTTCATCTGCGGCACGCAGGAAGAGCATAAGGAGCTGGAAGCGAAGATTTCCGGCTTTTTGGGCTATGAGGACACGATCCTCTATTCCTCCTGCTTCGATGCCAATGCGGGGCTTTTCGAGACGCTGCTGGGCCCGGAGGATGCGATCATCTCCGATGCGCTCAACCATGCGTCGATCATCGACGGGGTGCGGCTTTGCAAGGCCGAGCGCCATCGCTATGCCAACAACGACATGGCAGCACTTGAGGAATGCCTGAAGAAGGCCGAGGGCGCGCGCTTCAGGCTGATCGCCACGGATGGCGTTTTCTCCATGGATGGCATCGTCGCCAATCTGGGCGCGGTCTGCGATCTCGCGGAAAAATACGATGCGATGGTGATGGTGGACGACAGCCATGCGGTCGGTTTCGTGGGTGAGAACGGGCGCGGCACGCCGGAGCATTGCGGCGTGGAAGGCCGGGTCGACATCATGACGGGCACGCTCGGCAAGGCGCTGGGCGGGGCGTCTGGCGGCTATACCTGTGCGAAGGCGGAGGTGGTGGACTGGCTGCGCCAGCGTTCGCGGCCCTATCTGTTTTCCAACACGCTGGCGCCGGTGATCGCGGCGGCCTCTTTGAAGGTCTTTGATATGGTGGAGCAGGGCGATGCGCTGCGCCGTCATCTTGCCAGCAATGCCGCGCGGTTCCGCTCGGGCATGGAAAAGCTGGGCTTCACCCTGGCGGGCGCCGATCATCCGATCATTCCGGTGATGGTGGGCGATGCGGCTCTCGCCGCCCGCATGGCTGAAATGCTGATGGATGAGGGCATCTATGTGATCGGCTTCTCCTTCCCCGTGGTTCCGAAGGGGGCTGCGCGCATCCGCACGCAGATGTCGGCGGCGCATTCGGCCGACGATAT
Organism: Nitratireductor lacus; assembly: GCF_056431025.1. Taxonomy (NCBI): domain Bacteria; kingdom Pseudomonadati; phylum Pseudomonadota; class Alphaproteobacteria; order Hyphomicrobiales; family Phyllobacteriaceae; genus Nitratireductor; species Nitratireductor lacus. The sequence goes on from NZ_JBWKMB010000013.1 coordinate 84,799, forward strand.
CGATCGCGCGGTGGAGGCGTTTGGAAAAGTGGGGCGTGAGCTTGGGGTGATCGGGTGAGTGACGGAAGGGCCGGCACCGACCCCTCATCCCCCTGCCGGGATCAGCCGGGGTCGAGCCACGGGTCTCGACCCGTCCTTCGGACCCCCGTAAACGGGGAGAAGGAAGATGGCGGAAACGTCGAGGCCTCCCTCTCTCCGCTTGCGGGGAGAGGGTAAGGGTGAGGGGCGGGCGGCCACGCCAATTGCTCAAGATTTCGCTTTGGAAGGATAATCGACCATGTCCAACATGATGAAGGCGCTCGTGAAATCGAAGCCGGAAGAGGGGCTTTGGATGGAGCGTGTTCCGGTGCCCGAGGTGGGGCCCAATGACGTGCTCATCAAGGTCAGGAAAACCGCGATCTGCGGCACGGACGTACATATCTGGAACTGGGACGAGTGGGCGCAGAACACCGTGCCGGTGCCGCTGGTGACGGGGCACGAATTCGTCGGCGAGGTGACGGAGGTTGGCTCGGCGGTGACGGAGTACAAACCCGGCCAGCGGGTTTCGGGCGAGGGGCACATCGTGTGCGGCCATTGCCGCAACTGCCGGGCAGGCCGCGGGCATCTTTGCCACAACACGCTGGGCGTGGGCGTTCACCGCGCCGGCGCGTTTGCCGAATTCATCGCACTGCCGCAGCACAATGTGGTGCCGATCCCCGACAACATTCCAGACGAGATCGCGGCGATCTTCGATCCGCTCGGCAACGCCGTTCACACGGCGCTTTCGTTTGATCTGGTTGGCGAGGATGTGCTGGTGACGGGGGCGGGGCCGATCGGCATCATGGGGGCGCTGGTGGCGCAGGCCGTGGGCGCGCGCAAGGTGGTCATCACCGATATCAATCCGGGCCGGCTGGAGCTTGCGAAGAAGCTTGGCGTGCAGCACACGGTGAATGCGGCAGACGAAACGCTGCCGGAGGTGATGCGCCAGCTCGGCATGACCGAGGGCTTCGATGTGGGGCTTGAAATGTCGGGCGCAGCCCCCGCCTTCCGGGACATGATCGACGCCATGAACAATGGCGGCAAGATCGCCATTCTGGGAATCGCGCCGGCGGGTTTCGAGATCGACTGGAACAAGGTCATCTTCAAGATGCTGCACCTGAAGGGCATCTATGGGCGCGAGATGTTCGAGACCTGGTACAAGATGATCGCGCTGGTGCAGACACGGCTCGATGTGCGCGATCTCATCACGCACCGCATCAAGGCGGATGATTTCCGCGACGGTTTCGATGCGATGCGCACCGGCAAGGCCGGCAAGGTGGTGATGAGCTGGTAGGGCGCTTACGAGGCGAACAGGGGGATCGTTTCGGCGATCGCCGCTTGTGCCAGCCTGCGGTCGAGCGTCGCCAGCGGCACGGCATTGCGCCGCGCTATCTCCAGATAGGAGGCGTCATAGACCGTCAGTCCGTGCGCGCGGCTGAGGCGCAGCATTGCCGCAGGGTCGATATTGTCATCGACGAGGATGGGATGGTCGTAAAGCGCATCGAGGATGGTCTTTGTGATGGCCGGCGTGTGTTGTTTTCGGCGCTCGCACATGACAAGCAGGTTGCATATCTCGAACCACCAGATCGGCGGCACGATGGCCTGCGAGGTGAGAAGGCTTTCCTGCACCGCCAGGGCCAGATCATGATCCTCGTCGGGCAGAAGCCAGGCGGCGGTGATCGAAGCGTCGAGCACGAACCGCGTCAATAGCGGTGATCCTCATGTTTCCATGCAAGCATGTCGTCCAGTGATGTCGCGGTTTTGGGAAGGGTATCGCGCAGGGTGCGCAGCTTCCGGACCGCATTGTCAGCGCGTGTCTGCGCAGCCGTCTCGATCTGATCGGGGACAATGCGCGCCACCGTCTTGCCGTGACGTGTGATGAGTATGGTCTCGCCCCGCTCCACATCACCAAGAAGGGCCGCGAACCGGGACTTTGCTTCTGTTGCAGTCAGTGTTTTCATCTCGATGGTCATTTTGACTGGTCAATTTGACCATAAATATGGGATGTGAACGCTACTTCGTCAAGGTCGTGCGCTCGAGCGCGGCGAGGCCGGCGAGAAGGGCTGCGCGCTCCTCCGGTGTCATGCGTTCCAGCAATCCCGTTTCGAAGGACCGGGCCACGGGCACCATGTCTTCATAGGCCTTCTGGCCGGTTTTGCTGAGTGTCAGCCGCTCGACGCGGCGATCCTGCGGGTCGGGCGTGCGGACCAGCCAGCGGCGGGTTTCTAGCGAGGCCACGGCGCGGCTGACCTTGGTCTTGTGCATGGAGGAATGCGCACCGACCTCGGTTGCCGTCATCGTGCCGAACTGGCCGATGGTGGCGAGCGTGCGCCATTCCGGCCGCGTGAGCCCCAGGCGGGCGCGATAGGCCTGCGAGAAATCCCGGCTGATCGCGTCGGTGAGGCGCGTCAGGCGGTAGGGCAGAAAATCTTCCAGGGCGAGCGTGGTCCGGTCGGTCATGGTGTTCCTTTGCAACGCGGCAGTTTTCCCTTCCCGTGTCGTTGATAGTTACATTCGCCATGGTTACGATTGCAACCAATTCCTGAACTCCCCTTGCATGGAGGATCGAATGACCGTGCAGTACATGCCGGGTTTCGGCAATGATTTCGAGACAGAGAGCCTGCCCGGCGCGCTGCCGCAGGGGCAGAATTCGCCGCAGCAGCCGGCCTACGGGCTTTATGCGGAGCAGCTCTCCGGTTCGCCCTTTACCGCACCGCGCGGGACCAATGAACGCTCCTGGCTCTACCGCATCCGGCCGAGCGTGAAGCACACGGGTCGCTTCAAGGCCGTCAGCTTCGAGGAATGGAAATCTGCACCCAATGTGCATGACCATAAGCTGGCGCTTGGTCAGCTGCGCTGGGATCCGACGCCCATCCCAAACAGGGAAACCGATTTCCTGGCCGGCGTGCGCACGATGACGACCGCAGGTGACGTGCAGGGGCAGGCGGGCATGGCGGCCCACATCTATGCCTTCAACACGTCGATGGTGGATGAGTATTTTTTCAACGCCGATGGCGAACTGATGCTGGTGCCGCAGGAAGGCGGCGTGCGGCTGAAGACCGAGATGGGCATCATCGAGATCGAGCCCGGCGAAATCGCCGTCATGCCGCGCGGCATGATCTTTCAGGTCGAGCTGATGGACGGGCCGGCGCGCGGCTATATGTGCGAGAATTACGGCGCCAAGTTCACCCTGCCGGATCGCGGTCCGATCGGCGCCAACTGTCTCGCCAATCCGCGTGATTTCAAGACGCCGGTCGCCTGGTACGAAGAAAAGGAAAAGCCCTGCCGGCTGTTTGTCAAATGGTGCGGCCAGTTCCATGTGACCGAGATTGACCATTCGCCACTCGACGTGGTGGCCTGGCACGGCAATTACGCGCCCTACAAATACGATCTATCCACCTTCTCGCCGGTGGGGGCAATCCTGTTCGACCACCCCGACCCGTCGATCTTCACCGTGCTGACAGCCCCCTCGGGTGAGGAGGGAACGGCCAATATCGACTTCGTGATCTTCCCGCCGCGCTGGATGGTGGCCGAGCATACATTCCGCCCGCCCTGGTATCACCGCAACATCATGAGCGAGTTCATGGGGCTGATAAAAGGCCAGTATGACGCCAAGGAAGAGGGGTTTGTGCCGGGCGGTGCTTCGCTGCACAACATGATGCTGCCGCACGGGCCGGACGCTTTCGGTTTCGAGAAGGCGAGTCACGGAGAACTGAAGCCGGTCAAGCTGGAAGAGACCATGGCCTTCATGTTCGAGACGCGCTTTCCCCAGCACTTGACGCGCTACGCCGCTGAAACGGACACGCTGCAGGAGAACTACATCGACTGCTGGAAGGATTTGAAGAAGCGTTTCAACGGCACGCCGGAGGGTGACTGGTCCTGATCGACCGGAGCGGTCACAGAAGGTATGATCGGCGCCGGTCCGGCGGACCTGCGCCGATTGCGCGTCTCCCCCAACGCATAAAGGACATTGCATGAAACTCGCCACGCTGAAGAACGGAACGCGCGACGGCAGACTGGTCGTCGTCTCCCGTGATCTGACACGCTGCACGGACGCATCTTTCCTTGCACCGACGCTGCAGGCGGCACTGGACGACTGGGCGCGCATCGCGCCGCATCTGGCAGCCCTTTCCGAAAGTCTTGAGCATGGCTCGGTGCCTGCCGAACGCTTTCATGAGCATGATGCGCTTTCGCCATTGCCGCGTGCTTATCAGTGGGCGGACGGTTCGGCTTACGTCAATCACGTGGAACTCGTGCGCAAGGCACGCGGAGCGGAGATGCCAGAGAGTTTCTGGACCGACCCGCTCATGTATCAGGGCGGGTCGGATGCGTTTCTGGCTCCGCGCGACCCCATTCGCATGGCCGACGAGGCCTGGGGCATCGACATGGAAGGCGAGATCGCCGTCATCGTCGACGATGTGCCGATGGGCGCGACGCCGGAACAGGCAGGGGAAGCCATTCGGCTTGTCATGCTGGTGAACGATGTGTCGCTGCGCGGGCTGATCCCGGCAGAACTTGGCAAGGGCTTCGGTTTCTTCCAGTCGAAACCGTCCTCGGCCTTCTCGCCGGTCGCGGTGACGCCCGAGGAACTCGGCGATGCGTGGGATGGCGGCAAGGTCTCGCTGCCGCTATGTGTTGATTTTAACGGTAAGCCGTTCGGTCGGGCCGACGCCGGCATCGACATGACATTCGATTTCCCGACGCTGATTGCCCATGCCGCCAAAACGCGTCCGCTCTGCGCCGGCACGATCATCGGCTCGGGTACGGTATCCAACAAGCTGGACGGCGGACCCGGAAAGCCGGTTGACGAGGGCGGGGTTGGTTACTCCTGTATCGCTGAAATCCGCATGATCGAGACGATAGCACACGGTAAACCGAAGACGCCTTTCTTGCGCTTCGGCGATACGGTGCGTATCGAGATGAAAGACAGTGGGGGCCATTCCATCTTCGGCGCCATCGAACAGCGCGTCGAGGACTATCAGGAGCCCTGAAAATGGCACTCGACCCTCTCAAGCGTACCGCGCTCGTTTTCGCGATATTCAATCTGGTTGGAATATCACTCCTGGCCTGGGCGTTGAGGTCGGTCTTCAACACACTTTACGCCACATCGCCTCAGTGGATGGGCATCGCGTTGTCCTTCGTGTTTGTCATTGGCGTCATTGGCGTCAATGTCGCCTTGTCGATGCGCGCGTATCGCATCGACAGCGGCTCGGTTCTGACACGCGTGATGATCGCCTGGACGCTGATCTCGGCGATAAGTGCAGTCGCTTTCAGTGCTCTCGATCCCTGGAGCATCATAAAGTCCCTGGCCGTGATCGTCGGGGCGTAGTTGTTCAACGAGAAAGGCGCGTAATGGCCAAACAGTTCGCATCTGCAGGTGATCTCACAGAAAAGAAGATATCGTTTGATGAAATCGGGCGGGATCTCTGGGCCTTCACGGCCGAGGGCGATCCCAATTCGGGCATCATCATCGGCGACGAGTCGGTGATGGTGATCGAGGCGCAGGCAACACCACGCCTCGCCGAAAAGGTGATCGAGAAGGTGCGGTCCGTCACCGACAAGCCGATCAGCCATCTGGTGCTGACGCATTATCACGCCGTGCGCGTTCTGGGCGCGTCTGCCTACAGGGCGCCAACCGTGATCATGAGCGACAAGGCGCGGTCGATGGTGGTGGAGCGGGGCAAGGAAGACTGGGATTCGGAATTCGTGCGCTTCCCGCGCCTTTTTCAGGGCCATGAATCGATCCCCGGTCTGACCTGGCCGACAACGACTTTTTCCAGTTCCATGACGGTCTATCTCGGCAAGCGCCGGGTGGACCTGATGTTCCTTGGCCGGGCGCACACGGCTGGCGACATCGTGGCCTTCGTGCCGGACGCCAATGTGATGTTCACCGGAGACATAGTGGAGCATCACTCGGCCTGCTATTGCGGCGACGGGCATTTCCACGACTGGCCGACGACACTGGAGGAAATCCGCGCCTTCGACCTCGACGCCATTGCGCCGGGACGCGGCGGAGCGCTGGTGGGGCAGGCCATGGTCAATGAAGCACTGGATCTGACCAGCGATTTCGTGATGTCCACCTATCAGCCGGTGGCGCGGGTGGCGCAGGGCGGTGGCACGCTGAAAGAGGCATGGGACGCCTGCCGGGCGGCGTGTGACCCGAAATTCTCCGATTATGCAATCTACGAGCATTGCCTGCCGTTCAACGTGGCGCGGGCCTATGACGAGGCACTGGGCATCGACACCCCACGCATCTGGACCGCAGAGCGCGACCGGCAGATGTGGGACGCGCTGCAGGGGTAACGTTACGAAGCGGGCTGGCGCGACGTTTGAAGGACGCGCGCCGCTCGCGATCCCGGCTTCCTTCTCTCCGCTTGCGGGGAGAAGGGGCGTCAGCGCTGGCGCTTTTTTTCACGACCACCGACTTCATGCTCGGAGTTGAGGGTTGTGAACTGGAAGAGGTTTGAGCTGCTTCATTTCTGAGGAGAAGCGGCTGCAAAGGGAGGGTAAAAGTCAATGCCGCGTTACGAGTACAATCCCTTTCCCTACACAGCACCGCCGGAACTCGCAGGGGGGCATGTGGGGCAGTACCCGGTGGTGGTGATCGGTGCCGGGCCTGTGGGGCTGGCGGCGGCGATCGACCTTGCGCAGCGCGGCGTCTCCGTCGTCGTGCTCGACGACAACGATGTCGTGTCGGTGGGCAGCCGGGCGATCTGCTGGTCGAAGCGCACGCTGGAGATTTTCGACCGGCTTGGCGTCGGCGAGCGTATGGTGGAGAAGGGCGTGACCTGGAAGGTGGGGCGGCTGTTCCATCGCGACCGCGAGGTGTGGAGTTTTGACCTCCTGCCGGAGGAGGGGCACAAGATGCCCGCTTTCATCAACCTGCAGCAATACTATGTCGAGCAGTTTCTGGTGGAGCGGGCGGGGGAGCTTTCCGACCGGATCGATCTGCGCTGGAAAAACCGTGTGGTCGGGCTTGAGCAGACGGGCGGCGATGTGCGCCTTCAGGTGGAAACGCCGGACGGCGCTTATGAGATGGATGCTGCCTGGGTGGTCGCCTGCGACGGCGCGCGCTCGCCCGTGCGCTCCATGATGGGGCTCGACTTTGCGGGCCAGGTGTTCGAGGAGCGTTTCCTGATTGCCGATGTGGAGATGAAAGCGGACTTTCCCTCCGAGCGCTGGTTCTGGTTTGAACCACCCTTCCACAAGGGTCAATCGGCGCTTCTGCATAAGCAGCCGGACGATATTTACCGTATCGACCTGCAGCTTGGCCCGGATGCGGACCCGGACGAAGAAAAAAAGCCGGAGAACGTCATCCCGCGCATTGCCAAGGTAATCGGTCATTCGAAATTCGAGCTCGACTGGGTGTCGGTCTACACCTTCCAGTGCCGCAGGCTGGAGCGCTTCGTGCATGATCGCGTGATCTTTGCCGGCGACAGCGCGCATATCGTTTCGCCTTTCGGCGCGCGCGGCGGCAATGGCGGCATTCAGGACGTCGACAATCTGGGCTGGAAGCTGGCGCTTGTGGTCAAGGGCGAGGCGCCGGCCTCGCTGATCAGAACCTATGACGAAGAGCGCATTCTGGGCGCTGACGAGAATATTCTGCACTCGGCGAGGTCGACCTCTTTCATGACGCCGAAGAGCGACATGGAGCGCATGTTCCGCGACAGCGTTCTAGCGCTTTCGGCGGATCACGATTTCGCGCGGCGGCTGGTGAACTCGGGCCGGTTGTCAAAGCCCTGTTCGCTGGCTGGCTGCAAGCTTCAGGCCGAATGGGACGGCGATGGCCCGCTGGCGCCGGGGGATGTGATGCCCGATGCGCCGGTGCATGTTGGCGGCCGCCCATCCTGGCTGCTTGGCGAAGCCGGTGGCGGTTTCGTGCTTCTGGCGGTCGACTGTGACCCACCCATCGGCCTGCCGGCCGGGCTGCATGTGGTGCAGGTGACGAAGCCCGGCGCTTCGGCGGTGGATGGCGTGGCGCATGTCGAGGATAACGAGGGCGCGGTTGCCGCCCGCTATGGCGCGGGGCGGCTCTATCTGGTGCGGCCGGACCAGCATGTGGCGGCGGTTTTCACGGCATCGGACGCGCATGAGATCGCGGCGGCGATGACCCATGCGATGGGGAGGGAGTGAGGATGGACAGGATCGAGATCGGCGAGGACCGGCTGGGTGCGGCAGGCGATGATTTCTATGCCGCGCTGATGGCGGCGCATGAGGGGCTGAGCTTCGAGGAGAGCGCACGTCTCAACGCAAGACTGGTGCTGCTTCTGGCCAATCAGGTGGGTGATCTGGAGGTGATCCGCGCGGCGCTCAGGGCCGCGCGGGAGGCTTGAGGAGGAGGCAGACCCTTGCCGGGCTACCGGCTGTGAACACGCTCAGGGCCAGGGCGGGACGATCTGGTCCGCTGTCACTTCGTCGGTATAGGTGTTGCCGAAATGGGTCCGGATATAGGTCACCACATCGGCGATCTGCTGGTCGGTGAGTATATCGCCCATGGCGGGCATGGCCTTCTGCCCATATGTGATGACGAAGATCGCATATTCTGGGTATTCGAGGTTTCCATTGTTGGCCAGGGAAGGATAGCGGCCTGCACCGGCAGCGCCTTTTCCGTCGGGCATGTGGCAACCCTGGCAGACGGATTTGTAGATCTGTTCACCGCTGGTGACTTTAATCTTATCCGTATCCGCGGGTGGTACGCCATCCTCGGCATGTGCATGGGCGACAAACATTATCGAAACGGCGATGCACAGCGCGAGAGCTTTCAATTGCATGGCAGGTTCCTTTGCACGCCGTCGATCAGCCGTTCATGACCCGGTCGTGGAGGCGGGAGATGGCATCGAGGCCGGAGAGGAGCGCGCCTTCCTGCCATCCCGGCAGATAGGATATGTGCTCGCCGGCCATCAGTGTGCGGCCGTCGAACCCTGTTGCGCGGCTGTAATCAGCTTCCCTGTTTTTCCAGACCCCGTAACAGCCCAGCGCCCAGGGTACGCGATGCCATCCGACGCTCGCCCCGCTGGAAAACTCCTGCCGATATTGCGGGTGGATCATGGCGCCGTATTCGAGAGCCTTGCGGATGCGTTCTTCCGGCTCCATGGCGGTGAATTGATAGGCTGCAGCGTCCCAGCTATAGCCGCCGACGAGCACGCCCTTGCCGCCGGAGAGATAGTCGCCCGAGGGGTAGCCGATCAGCGAGATGGGGAGATCGGTATAGGAGATGCCGCCATAGATCTGTTCATCCTCCTCCCAGAACCGGCGATTGAACTCGAGGCCGAACTTGATGGACTCCGCATAGTGAAGCTTGTCGATCACGCCCTTCATCGAGCCCGAAAAATTGCTTTCGATCTGGCCGAGGATGGAGAACGGGATGGTGCAGATACACCAGTCAGCCCGGGTTTGCTGAGGTTCTCCTTCGTCGCCGGTGTCTTCATAGGTCACAGTCACGCCGGTCCCGTCCTGCTGGATCGAGGTGACCTTCGCATTGTAGCGGATCAGGTCCCTGATCTCGCGCTCGAAGGCCTGGGCGATCATATCCATGCCGCCGACGGGCTGGAACATGGTTTCCTGATGATCGACGGTCTCGGCTTCACCAAGCCATTGCCATAAGCGTGATTGAAGAATAGCAGCCGGGCCAATCGGCTCTGAGGGGCGTGGTGCCGCTCCCACACCACCGCCCGGCCATCTTTGGAAGCCGCGGAACTCGCTGGTGTTCAGGCCTTTCACATAGGCGTAGTTCTTGTCGAGCATGCCATTGATGCGCAGCGATTCCAGCAGCATCTCCTTGTCTTCATCACTGACCAGTTCGTCGAGGCCACCCTGATTGGCGGCTTTTGCGAGGAGCTCGGCGGTGTGACCGCGATAGTCGGTGGCAATCTTGCGAAAACGCTGTGGCCGCCCGCCAAAGGCGTTGACGGAGTGGAGGTAGGCATTGTGATTTTTCTGAATAAAGGGCTCGAGCCTGACGCCGAGGCGCCGACAGTAGTCAAGGACGGCATGGTGGTGGTGAGGAATGCGCCATGGGCCGGGATTGAAATAGTTGCCTTCGGCATAGCCGATGTCCTGCTGGAAACCGCCAAGCTCCGTATAGGTATCGCCTCCGCGCAAGGTCCAGCACCGTCCGCCGGCTTTCTCCCGGTATTCCAGTAACTCGACCTCATAGCCAACTGCGCGTAGCTCGAGCGCCGCTGCCATGCCGGCAAGGCCTGCCCCGAGAATGAGAACCTTCACCGCCCCGGGATCGCCCTGGAGCTTGACCGGCCCCTGATAGGTCGATGCCCTGGCATGCCCAAGCGTTGTCATCGCCTGGTAAAGAGCCGCGCCGCCGGCCGTTGCACCGATCATCGTCAGGAGGTCGCGGCGTGACATCCGTCCAAATGCGCGTTGCATTATGTTATACTCCCTGCCTGTTTGGCCAAGGGGTATCATCGCGCTGTCTGCCGCGCCAAAAAAGGTAATATTGAGTAAAGATTTTGAACTATTTCACTTTTATTATGAAAACATAACATGTTATTGAGAATTATATAGTCGACAAAATAAAAGACCGCCTTGCAGCGGTCTTTTATTTATAAATTCGCCATGAAGGATGTGTGTCTTGCTACTCAGCCGCATCCACCTTGATGACGCCGCGGCGGATCTGGTCTTCCTCGATGCTTTCGAACAGGGCGCGGAAATTGCCCTCGCCAAAGCCTTCGTCGCCCTTACGCTGGATGAACTCGAAGAAGATCGGACCGATGACGGTCTTGGAGAATATCTGCAGGAGGATCTTCGTCATGCCGCCATTCACCACGCCTTCGCCATCGATCAGGATGCCGTGCTTCTTCATGCGCTCGATGGGCTCGTCGTGGCCCTGAACACGGTCAAAGCTCTTCTCGTAATAAACTTCTGGCGGGCCGGGCATGAATTTAAGCCCATTGTCCGCGAGCCTGTCGGTGGCGTCGTAGATGCCATCGGTGCCGACCGCGATGTGCTGGATGCCTTCGCCGTTGTACTTCTTCAGATATTCGACGATCTGGCTGGTGTCGTCCTTGGATTCGTTGAGCGGGATGCGGATCTTGCCGCAAGGGCTCGTGATCGCGCGGGAGACAAGGCCGGTGATGCGGCCATCGATGTCGAAATAGTGGATCTGCGAAAAGCCGAAAAGCTCGCGGTAGAAATCCCACCACTTGTCCATGTTGCCGCGATAGACATTGTGGGTGAGGTGATCGAGGTAATAGAAGCCGACGCCCTCAGGACACGGATTCTGCTCACCAAGCCATTCGAATTCTGCGTCGTAGGCAGACCCTTTCTCACCATAGCTATCGATGAAGTAGATAAGCGAGCCGCCAATGCCGACAATGGCGGGCACGTCGAGCGTCTTGTCGTCGCCTTTGTAGGGTTCCGCACCCTTGGAGACAGCATGATCGAACGCATGTTTCGCATCGACCACACGCCAGGCCATGGAGGGCGCACAGGGACCGTGATCCTCGACAAAGCGCATGGCGTGGCTGCCGGGCTCAGCGTTGACGATATAATTGATGTCGCCCTGCCGCCAGACGGAAATCTTCTTCGTCTTGTGTCGCGCGACTTCCGTGTAGCCCATCTTGGTGAACAGTTCGGCGAGTTTCTCCGGTTCCGAATGCGCAAATTCGACGAACTCGAAGCCATCGGTGCCGGCGGGGTTTTCTTCACTGATTTTCGGCGGCGGTGCGTCGTGGGGGAACGGGCCCATGGATTAACTCCTCCTCATCTGGGTACATACGGATGTGTTCAAACGTCGTATGCACATTTTACGCTTCCTGGATTGCACGCGGCTTGCATTCTGGGGCGTGTTTTGGGAGAAATGCGCACCTATCATGCATCAAGGAGGAAAATTGCATGGCTGATGCGCGTGTTGATGGTTATGACCGCAAGATATTATCGCTCTTGCAGGTCGATGCGCGGCTGACCAACAATGATCTGTCGGAGCGGGTGAATCTGTCCCCCTCGCAATGTTCGCGCCGCCGGCAAAGGCTCGAGGAAGAAGGCTATATCCGCGGCTATGTGGCCATGCTTGACCGGGACAGGCTCGGTTTTCCGCTCGTCAACATCATCACGGTGACGCTTGCCACGCACAACCCCGACAATGCACGCCGTTTCGGCGAACTGCTTGCCCGTCTGCCCGAAGTGCAGGAAGCGCACGCGCTGACGGGCGAAATGGATTACATCCTCAAAGTGGTGACACCCGACCTGAAATCGCTGTCGGATTTCGTCAATGGCGTGCTCCTGCCTCATGACTCGGTGCAACATGTGAAGAGCGCCATCGTGCTCGAAACGCTCAAGGAAACCGGCGCCCTGCCGCTCTGACGTTCTTTTGTTACGAATATGGCAGGGAATTCCTCTTTATTGTTACATAATTTCCGCTAAAGTCGCGGTGGACGAGGGGCGGGATTCCAGTGGATACTCGGCTCTCAGGCGATCGTGCGGAGATGGGAGAAGCTTCAAACGGTATCGCCGGCGAACATAGAGCGTCGTTTCCGACGCTTCGGGGCATGCAATCGGGAGGAGAAGCATGAAACCATTTTCCGTCAGAAAACTGGCCCTGGCGGCTGCCGTCGCCGCCACCGGGCTCATCGGGGCCACGGCCTCGTCATGGGCGCAGGAGGTAACGCTCAGGCTGCACCAGTTCCTGCCGCCGCAGGCCAATGTGCCAAAGCTGGTTCTGGACCCCTGGGCGGACAAGGTGGAGCAGGAATCGGGTGGGCGCATCAAGATCGAGCGCTACCCGGCCATGCAGCTCGGCGGCACACCGCCGCAGCTCTACGATCAGGCGCGTGACGGCATCGTTGATATCGTCTGGACCCTGCCGGGCTCCAATCCGGGCCGGTTCCCTTCGACGGAAGTGTTCGAACTTCCCTTCATGATGACGAATGCCGAGGCGACCTCGCGCGCCTACTGGGACCTGTTTGAAAAGCACATGAAGGATACCGAGTTCAAGGACACGCATGTGCTGGGTGTCTGGGTTCACGGCCCGGGCATGCTCCACTCCAAGGAGCCGATCGAGAAGCTCGAGGATCTGAAAGGCATGAAGATCCGTGCGCCCACGCGCATCATCAACTCGCTGCTTGGCCAGCTTGGCGCGACGCCTGTCGGCATGCCTGTGCCGCAGATCACCGAAGCGCTTTCCAAGGGCGTGATCGATGGCTGCGTGATCCCGTGGGAAGTCACGCCGGCGCTGAAAGTGCCGGAGCTCGTGTCGAACCACACGGAGTTTGGCGGCGATCATGCGCTCTACACCACGACCTTCGTGCTGGCGATGAACAAGGCGAAGTATGACAGCCTGCCGGATGACCTGAAGAAAGTGCTCGACGACAATTCCGGCCAGGAATTCGCTGCCTTCGCCGGCAGGACGCAGGCCGGTGCGGATGTTCCGAGCCGGAAGATCGCGGTCGATCGCGGAAACAACATCATCGAGATCAGCGCTGAAGACACGGAAACCTGGAAAGAGGCGGCGGCACCCGTCTACGAACAGTGGGTGACCGAAATGAAGGACAAGGGGATCGACGGCCAGATGCTGATCGACGAGGCCCGTGCCCTGATCGAAAAATATACCAGCCAGTGAGGCTGACACGGCCATGAGAGACGGGGCGGGCTGCGAGGCCTGCCCCGTTTTTTGGACACGGTTGAGCATTTTGCAGTCGGGTGGAAACACCTGACACCCGCGCAAATGCGGGGAGACCAACCGAAAGAGCGGAGAAACGTTTCCGTGAAACGGTTAACCGCTCTATCGTGTCGAGGCGCAAGCTTGCGAAGGCGGGAACCGCTGGCTAACGTTTTCGAACCCGGCGCAAAATGAGAAAACCAGGCGGGAAGGCCATGGGACGGGAAGGGGCATGAGACTATCGAGCATTGTTGTCTGGCTGGCCAGGGTGATGGCCATTCTGGGCGGTCTCGTTCTGGCGGCGGTGATCATCATGACCGTGGCGAGCATCACCGGGCGTGCGCTGGTGCGCTTCGGCCTTGGACCCGTACCTGGTGATTTTGAGCTGGTTCAGGCCGGCGTCGGCTTTGCGGTATTCGCGTTTCTGCCCTGGTGTCAGCTCAATCGCGGGCACGCCACGGTGGATATTTTTACCACCTTTTTGCCGAACAGCGTCAACCACGTCATCGACCTGGTGACCGAGATCATCATGACGCTGGTTCTCGTGCTGATCGCCCTTCAGCTCTATTACGGCATGCTCGACAAGCTGAGCTATAGCGAGACCACCTTCATCCTGCAGTTTCCGCTCTGGTGGCCCTATGCGGCCTGCCTTGCGGCGGCGGTGATTGCGGTGATCGTGTCATTTTACATGATCCTCGTGCGCTATCGCGAACTGAAGGTTGGCACACCGATGCCTGAGCCCGGACAGGGGAGCCTCCATTGACCAATCTTGAAATCGGGCTCTGGTCCTTTCCGCTTCTCCTGCTTCTGATCTTCGTGCGTCTGCCCATCGGTCTCGCCATGCTCCTGTGCGGGCTTGGCGGAAGCTGGCTCGTGTTCGGCAATGTGACGCCTGTGCTGGCCAAACTGAAAAACGAGACCTATTCCACCTTTTCGGGCTATTCGCTCTCCATCGTTCCGCTGTTTCTGCTGATGGGGCAGTTTGCAACGCTGGGCGGCATGTCGCGGGCGCTGTTCAAGGCGGCGGAGACCTGGATGGGGCACAGGCGCGGCGGGGTCGCCATGGCGGCGGTGGGTGCGTGTGCGGGTTTTGGCGCCATCTGCGGCTCCTCGCTGGCGACGGCGGCGACCATGAGCCAGGTGGCACTGCCGGAACTGCGCCGCTACGGCTATTCGGGCGCGCTCGCCACGGGCACGCTCGCGGCAGGCGGCACGCTGGGCATTCTCATTCCCCCATCGGTCATTCTCGTCATCTATGCGATCCTGACCGAGCAGAACATCGCCAAGCTTTTCGTCGCCGCTTTTGTGCCGGGCGTCCTTGCGGCCATCGGCTACATGATTGCGATCTCGATCTATGTGCGGCTATGGCCGGACTCGGCTGGAACACGCGAGCGTGCGCCTTATGCGGAGCGGACGCGGGCGCTGCTCGACGTGTGGCCGGTTCTGGTGGTGTTTCTGGCGGTTGTCGGCGGCATTTATCTTGGCGTCTTCACACCGACGGAAGGCGCTGCCGTGGGCGCTGCCGGCACCGGGCTGATTGCGCTCGTGAATGGCGGGCTGACCCGCGAAACCTTCGTTGAATCGATCCTCGCCACGGCGACCGCCACGGCGATGATCTTCTTCATCGTGCTGGGGGCCGGCTTCTACAACTCGTTTCTGGCGCTGGCGCAGGTGCCGCAGCAGATGGCGGCATTCGTGAGCGAACAGGGCTACAGCCCGTGGATGGTGCTGACGCTGATCCTGCTGCTTTATCTCGTGTTCGGCTGCGTGATGGACTCGCTATCGATGATCCTGCTCACCATTCCGATCTTCTTCCCGATCGTCACGATCCTCGATTTCGGGCTGGGGGCGGAGGAGTTTGCCATCTGGTTCGGCATTCTCGTTCTGATCGTGGTGGAGGTGGGGCTGATCACGCCGCCGGTGGGGATGAACCTCTTCGTCCTTAACTCAATGGCGAAGGACACGCCGATCTCGGCGACCTATCGTGGCGTGATGCCCTTCGTGATCAGCGACATTCTGCGCGTGGCGCTTCTGACGCTGTTCCCGGCGATCTCGCTGTTCCTGATGCGCTGGCTATACTGACGGCGGGGTGGGGGCGCTTGCGTTGATGGGGTGCGTGGTTCGACAAGCTCACCATGAGGGAGGGGGGTAGGGCTGCAAGACCTGTCGGGAACATCAGCGACCAACTTCCAGGCAATACACCACATCCCTCATGGTGAGCTTGTCGAACCACGCACAGCGCTGTTGCCACCCCAAGTCGCTTCAGAGCGGTTAGAGACCGCGCTCCTGAATGATGCCGTAGAGATTGGCCGAGCGGGTGCCGCTGCGGCAATAGGCAAAGACAGGGCCCGGCAATTCCCTGAGGGCGGCGGCCATGTCCGTGACGTCATCGATTGTCATGGCACCGGAAACGACCGGCACATGGCGGAAGGACAGACCGGCCTCTTTCGCCGCTTTCGAAATAGTCTCGACCGTGGGCTGTCCGGCATCCTCGCCATCGGGCCTGTTGCAGACGATGCTTCTGTATCCGGCCTGTTTGATGGCGGTGACGTCTTCCACGGCGATCTGCGGTGACACCGCGTAGTCGTCCGAAATTTTCTTGATATCCATGGTTTTCCTCACTGAGTGACGCGTTTTTCGGCGGCAGAGAAGCGCCGTTTGAGGGATTTGGCAATGAGAATGCCCGCGATGAGCGAGGCGAGGAATACGATCGTGTCCGCATAGCCGAGCCCAAGGGCCGGGATCGCCGCACCCGGGCAGAAGCCGGCAATGCCCCAGCCGATACCGAAAATGGCTGCGCCGCCGACAAGCTGCGGGTCGAGATCGCTTCGCGTCGGGAGCTGGAAGCGTTCAGCGAAGAACGGCTTCTCGCGCGCACCGAAGAGGATGCGGTAGCCGAGGGCAGCGACCGCAAGCCCGCCGCCCATGACGAAGGCGAGACTTGGATCCCAGGTGCCCGCAAGATCGAAGAAATTCAGAACCTTCGCGGGGTTGATCATGCCCGATAGCGCGATGCCGGCGCCAAACAGAAGGCCGGCGATGAGGGCTGCGACAAGCTTTCTCATCGGTCAGCCTCCGATCACGTGACGAATGACGAACACGGTGATGAGGGCCGTGGCCATGAACGTAATGACGGCAACGATGGAACGGATGGAGCCGCGCGATATGCCGCACACGCCATGGCCGCTGGGGCAGCCATTGCCGAAGGTGACGCCGATGCCGACGAGGAAACCGCCAATAACGAGCGCGGCGGTGGAGACTGGAACCTGAAAGGGAATGGCCGTGCCGCTCAGCATCAGGAACAGGGGCGCGGCGATGGCGCCGATGATGAAAGCGGCGCGCCAGTGCCAGGCGTTTTCCTGTGGGGGTAGGAGGCCTGACAGAATGCCCGTCATGCCGGCAACCCGTCCGTTGAAGGCCATGAGCACCACTGCGGCAAGGCCGATCAGCGCGCCGCCGGCGAGTGAGGCCATGGGGGTAAACTCGGTCATTTCTGCAACTCCGTCGCCATGAGATCAAAGGCGATCTGAATATGGGGTCACGCCTGCCTCAATGCCAAGGGGGATGACGACGAGTTGTCTAAACAAGATCGCCGAAGCCACCGCCCGTCAACGCCAGCTGGCGAAGGATGGGAGCGGGCTCGAAAACGCGATTGCCGGTCTTCCGGTGCCAGTGCTCCAGCCGCTCGACGACGGTCTTGATGCCGAAGCGCTCGGCCCAGAACATCGGCCCGCCCTTGGCGACCGGGAAGCCGTAGCCATTGACCCAGACGACGTCGATGTCGGAGGCGCGGGCGGCGATGCGCTCTTCGAGGATCTTCGCGCCCTCGTTGATCATCGGGTAGAGCGTACGCTCGGTGATTTCGTCGGCGCTGATTTCGCGGCGTTCCACGCCAAGCTCGGCTGCCTTCTTCTCGATAAGCTCCTGAACGAAGGGATCGGGTTTTGGCGTGCGGGAGCCTTCTTCATAGAGATAGAACCCACGCCCGGACTTCTGGCCGAAATGGCCTGCTTTGCAAAGCGTGTCGGCGATGGGGGCGGTGAGGCCCTGCGACTGACGGTGCTTCCAGCTGATGTCGAGACCGGCGAGGTCGACCATCTGGAACGGGCCCATGGGCCAGCCGAAATCGGTGAACACACGGTCGACCTGTTCGGGCGTCGCGCCGGACAGAAGCAGGTCCTCGTTCTGCTCGCGCCGGGCGGCGAGCATGCGGTTGCCGACAAAGCCGTTGCACACGCCGACCACGACCGGAACCTTGCCGATTTTTCGGGCGAGCGCGAGCGCTGTCTTGATGACATCGGGGGCGGTTTCCTCGCCGCGCACGATCTCCAGAAGCTTCATCACATGGGCGGGCGAGAAGAAATGGAGGCCGACCACATCCTGCGGGCGGCTGGTGGTGGCGGCGATCTCGTTGACATCGAGATAGGAGGTGTTGGAGGCGAGTATGGCGCCGGGCTTCAGCACGCGGTCGAGCGCGGTGAAGACCTGACGCTTCACGCCCATGTCCTCGAAAACGGCTTCGATGACGATATCGCAATCGGCGAGATCTTCATAATCTGTGGTGCCGGAGATGCGCCCCGTGCGGGCCTCTTTTTCCTCAGCCGTGATGGAGCCGCGCTTGAGCGAACCTGCATAGGTCTTGTCGATGTGGGCGAGACCGCGCGCGATGGCGTCCTCGTTCATCTCCAGAATGGTGACGGGAATGCCGCCATTGGCAAGCGCCATGGCAATGCCGGCCCCCATGGTGCCCGCGCCAATGACGCCGGCGCGCGCGATCTTTCGCGCCTCGGTCTCGCGCGGAATACCCGGCACACGGGTTGCCTCGCGGGTGGCGAAGAAGAGGTGGCGCTGGGCGGCGGATTCTTCGCTGTCGCGACGCTCCAGAAAGAGTTCGCGCTCGCGGTCGAGGGCTGCATCGAACTCCATGGTGATGGCATTGCGGACGGCTTCTGCCGCCGTGTGCGGCGCGGTGAGACCGCGCGCTTTTTTTGTCGCTGCCTTCACCGCTTCATCGAATTCGGCAATGTCGACGGCGAGCTTCTCGTCGCGGGCGCGGATATGGATGTGCGGCTTTTGGGATGCAGCCATGTCGCGGGCGAAGGCCACGGCCTCGGCCAGAAGGTCGCTCCCGGCCACGCGGTCGACCGCCCCGAGCCGTACGGCTTCATCCATGCCGATGGGTTTGCCGGAGACGATCATCTTCAGCGCGGCTTCGGGGCCCACCAGACGCGGCAGACGCACCGTGCCGCCGGCTCCGGGAATAAGGCCCAGATTGACCTCGGGCAGACCGATCATGGCGGTCTTTTCTGCGATGCGGTAATGGCAGCCGAGCGCGAGCTCCAGCCCGCCGCCGAGCGCCGTGCCGTGGATGGCGGCGACGGTGGGTTTGTCGATGCTTTCCAGCTTTTCGATCAGGTCGGGAAGGCTCGGCTCCTTCGGCGGCTTGCCGAACTCGGAAATGTCGGCACCGGCAATGAAGGTGCGACCCGCGCAGGCGATGACGATGGCCTGAACCGTATCGTCCGCATTGGCCTCTCCAAGCGCTTCGAAGAGAGGTGCGCGCAGCGCGTGGCCGAGCGCGTTGACCGGCGGATTGTCCAGAGTGAGGACGGCAATGCCATTGTCACGGGTGATCTTTACGGTGTCGCTCATTCGGGGTCCTCTTGTCATCCAAAGTGCCGGCGTCTCAGGCGGCGGGCGTGGTCTCGCGCAGAAAATCTGCAATCAGGGCGGCGGTCGCCTCGGGCTGTTCGATACAGGGCAGGTGGCCGGCGTCTGCGATGATTTCGAAGCGGGCACCTCCGATGAGGTCCGCCAGTTCCTGCACCAGCTCGGGCGGGGTGGAACCGTCCTGATCGCCGACGATGCAGAGCGTGGGCAGCTTCAGGGCGCGGGTGGCTTCGGTGAGATCGGCATCGCGCAGGGCGTAGCAGGTGCCGGCATAGCCATCGACCGTGGTGCGGGTGAGCATGGCCGTGTAGCCGACGAAAGCATCGTTGTCCGGTGCGCGGAAAGAGGGCGTGAACCAGCGCTCGAGAATGCCGTCGGCGATGGCTTTGATGCCTTTGGTGTTCACGGCTTCGATGCGGCTGTTCCAAAGATCGTCATGGCCTATTCTGTGGCCGGTGTCGCAGAGCACGAGGCGGGAAACGAGGTGCGGCCAGCGGGCAGCAAGCCCCTGGGCGATCATGCCGCCGACGGAGAGACCCACTATGGTGGCGCCTGTGATATCGAGGTGGTCGAGCAGTGCGGCGAGATCGTCGACGTGATCGGTCATCGCATAGGGCTGGGGCGTGGCTTCGGAAAGGCCATGGCCGCGCTTGTCGTAGAGTACGATGCGGTAATCGGCTTCGAGCTGCGCGACGACGGCATCCCAGATGCGGAAATCGGTTCCAAGCGAGTTGGAGAAGACGAGAACGGGTTTGCCGACCGTTCCACGCATTTCGTGATGAATGACGACGCCGTTCACACGCGTGAAGTTCATGCACCTGCCTCCCATGGTTTGCCGCAAGGCGGCTTCTGTATGGGAGAAGGGGAGGGCGTCGTCAATCGACCCGGCAATGGAAAAGCAATCAGCCGGCCATCTTCATGTTGACCGCGCCATTGAGCGAATTGGAGACCGTGCAGCGGGCCTTGGCGCGCTTGATCAGCTCTGCGCACTCTTCCTCGCCGGGCATGGTGTCGAGCGAGACGGTGGCGTCATAGCTGCCGATACGGTCCGGCAGGTCCTCGGCCTTCTTGCCGGAAACCTCGACGGAGACCTGCCCGACATCGATCTTCATCTCCTGCGCGGCGTGATGGAAGGAGAGGGCAAGGCAGGCACCGAGCGCGGAGATCATGAAGTCGACGGGCGTGCCAGCCTCTTCCGTGGAGGGCGAGGTGATGGCGACAGTCTGCTTCGGCGCGGTGTCGACATGAATCACCTTGCCCGGGCCGATGGCGGTGGTGAAGGGGCCATAGGTTTTTGCTTTGATGCGGATCGCCATGAGAAACTCCAGAGAGGCAATTCAGATCGCTCACATGTAGTGATGCGTCCTCCCGGCGTCTACCGGAGAAGGCGGGAAGTCTCAGCGACCTTTTGCCGGTGGGCCGAGACCCCAGCTTTCGCGCAGGCCGTTCGCAGTCTCCAGCGGGGTGCCAAGGGCCGAAAGCGTTTCTGCCACCCCGGAAACAATGGCCGCATTGTCCGGCGCGATGGCACCGCTGGCCAGGTGGAGATTGTTTTCAAACCCCACGCGCGCATGGCCGCCGAGCAGGCATCCCGCGGTGACGCAGGCAGCCTCGCGCGGGCCGAAGGCACAGACCATGAAATGCGCGAAATCCGGCATGGCCTCGTCAAGGAAGGGCAGGAGATCGGCAGGGTCGGAGCGCTGGCCCTCCGTGTAACGGCCGAGCACGTAGAGGACCGGAATGTCGGGGAAGGGGATGAGGCCGTGCGCCATCATGCGTTTGAGCTGCAGCGCCTCTTCAGGATGATAAAGGATGATCTGCGGCGCGATGTTCTCGGCGCGCATGAAGGAGAGAAATTTCGAGAATTCCTCTTCGTGGGCGGCATCGGGCACCAATTCCCTGAGAGCAAGCGAGGCGGCTTCCGGGCGCACCTGGCGCACCACGTCCATCTGCTCGCGCACGCCATACCGCCCCACCGCCTCGGTGGTGATCTGGATGACAAGTCGCTCGCCCACGGCTTTCCGGATGGCCCCTATGGCATCGCGATAGGCATCGGCATCGAGGATGTGGCGCCCTTGATCGTCGCGCACATGACAGTGGATCATGGCCGCTCCGGCATCGAGGCAGGCTGATGCAGTCTCTGCCAGTTGCCTGGCCGTCTGCGGCAGGGCGGGGTGATCGGCACGGGTGCGTCTTCCGCCATTGGGAGCGACGGCGATGGCTGCGCGGTGGGCGCTCACGGAATACTCCATTTGATGCATGTATAAAATGAATGCAACATTTGTTGCATATGCTGAAGCGCCCGTCTAGGATGCGTGATCATGGATCGTGCCACGCTTGCTGACCGCATTACCGCTTCCTTCAACGAGTTGCCGGGGCAGCTTGGCGCGGCGGCGCGCTACATTCTCGACAATCCGGGTGATGTGGCGCTTCTCTCCATGCGCGAGCAGGCGCGGCGTGCGGGCGTTCAGCCCTGGACCATGACGCGGCTCGCCAAACGTTTCGGCTTCGATGGCTATGACGAGCTTCGTCAGCTTCACGGCGACGCGCTGAAGGAACAGGCGCTCGGCTTTGCCGGTAAGGCGGGGGAGCAGGTTGCCAGGCAGAGGCAGGGCGGGAGTCATGCGCTGGCGCGCGATATCGCCACGCAGACGGCGGCCCTGCTTGGCAATCTCGCTGACGCCGGCACGCTGGAAGCGCTGGCGCGCGCTGCGGCAACCCTGGCCGCAGCGCGCCGCATCTATTGCTTCGGGCTGCGCTCAAGCCATGCGGTGGCGGCGCATTTTGCCTATTCGATGACCTTTCTCGGCGAGAAGGCGCATCTGCTCGATCATGTAAACGGGGCGGGGCTCGACAAGTTGCGCCATGCGACCGCCGAGGACGTGTTGTTCGTGACCACGGTTGCGCCCTACACACGGGCGACGGTGGAAGCGGCGGCCAGCGCCAGGGCACTGGGGCTGACCGTGGTCGCGCTGACGGACAGCGCCGTTTCACCGCTGGCGGGCCTCGCAGACCAGTGCGTGATCGTTTCGACGGAAAGCCCCTCCTTTCTGCACACGATGACCCCGGCCTTTGCGGCCGCCGAAATACTGGCAGCGCTCGTTGCCGGCGAGGGAGGCGAGGAGGCGCTCGCGGAAATCGCCAAGACCGAAGCGCTGCTTTCCAGTCTCAATACGCATTTGCTCGATCCCGCGCCGCGTGCGCATCGCTCCGGAAAATCCAGATGACACACATTCTGCATCGTCAGATTCACGCTTCCCTTCCCGTTGCCAGAGGTGGCCGCGGCGTCGAACTCTTCGATGAGGCGGGCAATGCCTATGTCGACGCCTCCGGCGGTGCTGCCGTTTCCTGCCTCGGTCACGGCCATCCCGACGTGGTGAACGCCCTGAAGAAACAGGCGGAGACGCTTGCCTATGCCCACACAAGCTTCTTCACCAACGAACCGGCTGAGCAGCTTGCGGACCGCCTGATTGCCGGTGCGCCAGAGGGCATCAGCCATGCCTATTTCGTGTCCGGCGGTTCGGAGGCCAATGAGGCGGCGCTAAAGATGGCGCGCCAGTATTTTGTCGAAAAAGGCGAGCCGCAGCGGCATAGGATCATCGCCCGCCGGCAGAGCTATCACGGCAACACGCTGGGCACGCTGGCGACCGGCGGCAATGAATGGCGGCGCGAGCCGTTCAGGCCGCTCTTGATCGAGACCCATCACATCGACCCGTGCTACGCCTATCGCTACCAGGAAGCCGGAGAGAGCGAAGAGGCTTATGGCCTTCGCGCGGCACAGGCGCTGGAAGACCGGATCAACGAACTGGGACCGGACACGGTGATGGCGTTCGTCGCCGAGCCGGTGGTCGGGGCCACGGCAGGTGCCGTGCCGGCCGTGAGCGGCTATTTCAAACGCATCCGCGAGATCTGCGACCGCTATGGCGTGCTGCTCATTCTCGATGAGGTGATGTGCGGCATGGGGCGCACGGGCACCATGCATGCCTGCGAGCAGGACGGGATCGCGCCGGACATGATGACCATCGCCAAGGGGCTCGGCGGCGGCTATCAGCCCATCGGCGCGGTGCTTCTGGGGCAGCACATTTTCGATGCCTTCGCGGAAGGATCGGGCCTCTTTCAGCATGGTCACACCTATATCTGCCACCCGATGGCCTGCGCCGCCGCGCTGGCCGTGCAGGACGTGATCGAGCGCGACGGGCTTCTGGCCAATGTGCGCGAGATGGGCGGCTATCTGCGCGAGCGCCTTGAAGCGCGTTTCGGCAACCACGCCCATGTGGGCGACATTCGCGGACGCGGGCTGTTCCTCGGGCTGGAACTTGTCGCGGATCGCTCGGGCAAGGAGCCTTTCGACCCGGCGCGCCGCGTCCACGCGGCAGTGAAAAAGGAGGCGATGCAGCGCGGCCTCATGGTCTATCCGGCCGGCGGCACAATCGATGGAACGCGCGGTGATCACATATTGCTGGCACCGCCCTTCATCATTGACCGCGTGGTTGCCGACACCATCGTGGAGCGTCTCGGGGAGGCCGTAGACGCCGCGACAGCGTAATTTACGTAAACGGAGGAGGAGAGAGTATTAAACATCAAAAACAGAAGCTTGTGCATGGCTCTCTGGCTGTGTTGACACAGCCTGCCGTTGCAGGTTTTTGCAATTTGCGCGTTCCGGCCATTGACTCGAGGCGGGGGGCGTTTAACGCTTTGCGCAGGGTCTTTTTCGGACTGCGCTTTGCCGGGCATCTCGCACGCAATGCCCGGCTGCGGTTGCCGGTTCGAACTGACCGCAGCATCTTTCGACGTGCACGTATGCGCAAACGCGTAACATCAGTAGGGAGACGCAATATGAAATCTCATCGCATTCTCGGTTTTGGCCTCGCGGCCGCGATGCTCGGTTCGCTGGCGACCGGGACGGCCAGCGCCCAGGAGCAGCGCTTCGTTTCCGTCGGCACTGGCGGCGTGACGGGCGTTTACTATCCGGTTGGCGGCGCGATCTGCCGCCTGATGAACCAGAACCGTCGTGAGACGGGCATTCGCTGCTCGGTCGAGTCGACCGGCGGTTCCGTCTTCAACGTCAACGCCATCAAGGGCGGCGACCTGGAATTCGGCGTCGTGCAGTCCGACGTTCAGTACAATGCCAACAAGGGCGAAGCCAATTTCGCCGATACCGGCGCACACGAGAAGCTGCGTTCGGTGTTCTCGCTGCACGCCGAGCCGCTCACCCTGGTGGCGCGCAAGGAAGCAGGCATTGCGTCCTTTGACGACCTCAAGGGCAAGCGCGTGAACATCGGCAATCCGGGCTCGGGCCAGCGCGCCCTGATGGACCTTCTGATTGCCGAAAAGGGCTGGACGAATTCGGACTTCGCCGTTGCTGCAGAGCTGGCCCCGGCCGAACAGAGCTCCGCACTGTGCGACAACAATATCGACGCGTTCGCCTACACGGTCGGTCACCCGGCCGGTGCGATCCAGGAAGCCACCACGACCTGCGACAGCGTGATCGTGCCTGTCGAGGGTGAGGCGGTCGACAAGCTGGTTGCCGACAACCCCTACTACTTCAAGGCGACGATCCCGGGCGGCATGTATCGCGGCACGGACAATGACGTGAGCACCTTCGGTGTTGGCGCGACCGTCGTGACCTCGGCAGATGTTCCCGATGATGTTGTGGCCGCTTTCGTGGACGCCGTGTTCAAGGACTTCGACGCCTTCAAGGCGCTGCATCCGGCACTCGCCAACCTCACGCCGGAGAGCATGGTCAACCAGGGCAACTCCGCCCCCATGCATCCGGGTGCGGAAGCCTACTACAAGGAAAAAGGCTGGCTCAAATAAGCTGGTTTTAAAAGGGCGCCCGCCATGCGGGCGCCCTTCTTTTCCCAATAAAGAAAACCCATCGAGAGGGGATGGCGCATGGCGATGAAACCTGAGAATGCTGGCAAGAATACAGCGCCGCTGAACGACGACGAGCTTCAGGATCTTGTTGCGTCATCCGATACCGGAGCGCGCGATCCGGAGGGAACCGCCGGCTATATCATTGCCGGTGTTGCGCTTTGCTGGTCGCTCTTCCAGCTCTACATCGCGTCGCCCCTGCCCTTCATACTGACAAGCATGACCGGCCTGCCGCTGGTGTTGAACGATGCGCAGTCGCGCGCGATCCACCTGGCGTTCGGCCTCTTTCTCGCATTCATGGCGTTTCCGGCACTGGCCTCCAGCCCGCGAAACCGCATTCCCGTGGGCGACTGGGTGCTCGCGATCGTGGCGGCAAGCTGCGCGCTTTACATCTTCGTTTTCTATCGTGACCTGTCCCAGCGGCCCGGCCTGCCGATCACGCAGGATCTGGTGGTGGCTGGCATCGGCATGGTGCTGTTACTGGAAGCGACGCGCCGGGCGCTCGGACCGCCGCTCGCCGTGGTCGCCATTGTCTTCCTGCTTTATGTTTTCTTCGGTGCGTCCAGCTTCGTGCCCGACACCATCCGCTGGGGTGGGGCTTCATTCAGCCGCGCAATGGATCAGATGTGGCTCTCCCCCAATGGTGTGTTCGGCGTGGCGCTGGGCGTTTCATCCGCCTTCGTGTTCCTGTTCGTGCTGTTCGGCTCGATGCTCGACCGGGCGGGGGCAGGCAATTTCTTCATCAAGCTGGCCTTCGCGCTGCTTGGTCATCTGCGCGGCGGACCGGCCAAGGCGGCGGTGCTGGCCTCGATGATGACCGGCCTGATCTCGGGTTCCTCCATCGCCAATGTGGTGACGACGGGTACTTTCACCATTCCGCTCATGAAGCGCGTGGGCTTCTCGCCGGAAAAGGCGGGCTCGGTCGAGGTGGCAAGCTCGGTCAACGGTCAGATCATGCCGCCCGTCATGGGCGCGGCCGCGTTCCTGATGGTCGAATATGTCGGCATTCCCTATCTGCAGGTGATCAAGCACGCCTTTCTGCCGGCCGTGGTTTCCTACATTGCACTGCTCTATCTGGTGCATCTGGAAGCCGTGAAGAAAGACATGCCGGTGCTTGAAAAGCGTAAGTCGCATCCGGCTCTGGTGGCCCTGATGCGCTCCGGCATCGTCATTTCGTCCATCGTCATTCTGATTGGCGTGATCTACTACGCGATCAATTTCATCAAGTTCATGCTGCCGGACCTCTCGGCGCCGGTGCTGATGGCAGCTCTCCTGATCGCCTATGTGGCGCTCATCTGGTATGCGGCCAAGTCGCCGGATCTGGAGATGGACGACCCGAATGCGCCGGTGGTGCAACTGCCGTTGCCGGGTGAGGTGATCCGCACTGGTCTGCACTATCTTCTGCCGCTCTTCGTGCTGGTCTGGTCGCTGATGGTCGAACGCAAGTCGCCCGGGCTCTCGGCTTTCTACGCGGTGCTGCTGCTGATCGTCATCATCGTCACGCAGAAGCCGCTCAAGGCGCTGTTCCGCGGTCTGCAGAGCGCCGAGCAGCGGGCGGCCTTCAAGGAAGGTTTCGACGATCTGGTGGTCGGCCTCATCCTCGGTGCGCGCAACATGATCGGCATTGCCTGCGCGACGGCAGCGGCCGGCATCATCGTCGGCACGGTGACATTGACGGGCATCGGTCAGGTGATGGCCGAGTTCGTGGAACTGCTCTCGGGCGGCAACATCTTCCTGATCCTCGTCTTCACGGCGCTGATCAGTCTGGTGCTGGGCATGGGCCTGCCGACCACGGCGAACTACATCGTCGTCTCCTCGCTCATGGCGCCGGTGATCGTGGAGCTTGGCGCTGCCAATGGCGTTCTGATCCCGCTGATCGCGGCGCACATGTTCGTGTTTTATTTCGGCATCATGGCGGATGTGACGCCGCCGGTGGGGCTTGCCTCGTTCGCGGCTGCCGCCGTTTCGGGCGGTGACCCGATCAAGACCGGATTCACGGCGTTCTTCTATTCGCTGCGCACGGTGCTTCTGCCCTTCATCTTCGTGTTCAACACGGACCTGCTGCTTATCGATGTGAGCTGGTTTGAGGCGGTCTGGGTGACATTGCAGGCGACGGTGGCGATGCTGATCTTTGCCGCCGCCACGCAGGGCTTCTTCATGGCGCGCAACAGGTGGTGGGAATCCATCGCGCTGCTGCTCGTCACCTTTATGCTGCTGCGTCCGGGTTTCTTCCTCGATCTGGTACAGCCGCCCTACATCACCACAGAGCCCGCGAAGATATTCGAGGCAGTGGCCGAGGAGCCGGACGATGCGGAAATCCGCTTTACGATCCGCGGGCCGAATTTCGACGACCCCGACCAGATCGATGAGCGCACCATGGCGTTCAACCTTGGGGCTGCGGGGGAATCCGGTGAATCCCGTTTTGAGGCGGCGACCGGCCTGGTCGCGCAGATCGACGGCGAACAGGTGCTTCTGGAAGAACCGTTCGACATGAACAGCCTGGCAGGCAAGACTCTTTCGAGCCTGGACTTCTATGCCGACGAGCCTGTCCGGATCACCGCGGTCGAAGTGAGCAATGAAGGGCGCATGCCGCGTGAAATCTTCTACCTTCCGGCAGCGCTTCTCCTGGTGCTGGTGATGTTCTTCCAGCGCCGCCGCGGGGGCACGCTGGCGGGCAATCCGAAAGCCGGTGCGCCACGTTCGGCTGAAGCCTGAGAGGTATTTCCATGTACAAGGACATTCTCGTTTCGATCGATCTCGGCCATGCCGATGACGAGGTCCGCACGCTTGAGACGGCGGTGGACTACGCGCGCACCTTCGGCAGTCGGCTGCATGTGATGACGGTGGTGCCCGATTACGGCATGTCGATCGTCGGCGGTTTCTTCCCGAAGGGCCATGAGCAGGAAGCCATCCAGCACACAAATGAAGCGCTGCACGACTTCACGAAGAAGCACGTGCCAGCGGAGATCAAGCACCGGCACATTGTCGGCCATGGCTCGATCTATCGGGAAATCCTGCGCTATGCCGACAAGGTGAAGGCCGATCTGATCGTGCTTTCGGCGGCGCGCCCGAGCCCGGAGGACTATTTGATCGGGCCCAATGCCGCGCGCGTGGTGCGGCACGCTTCGATCTCTGTTCTGGTGGTGCGGTAGAGTATTTCGCAGTCAGATGGGTTCATCTGACGTCCGCATAAATGCGGAAGAACAAGGAGATGGGGCGAGGCGGCGTTTCCATGAAACGGTGAACCGCTCCAGGAAAAACGGCGGATCAGCTTTGATGCCGCCCGGACTTCGGTTCGCCTGGCTCTTTGTCGTCGAGCAGGATGCGTTCGGCGGCACCGTCGAGATCGTCATACTGACCGCTTTTGAGCGACCACAGAAAGGCGGCGAGGCCGGCGGCTCCCAGGAAAAGCGCTATCGGGATCAGGATGACGAGATTGGTCATGCTGCCGCCTCGACAAGCCGCTGCGCTTTTTTGCCCGCAGGATCCGGCGTTTCGGCGGCGCCGGCCAGACGCGGGTCCATGCGTAGGCGCAGCGCGTTGCCGATGACGATCAGCGAGGAGAGCGACATGGCAATGGCCGCCACCAGCGGCGTGACATGGCCGAGAACGGCGATCGGCACGGCCAGCACGTTATAGGCAATGGCGAGGCCGAAATTCTGCCGGATCAGGCGGCCGGCGCGGCGCGACACGTCACGGGCGAGCGGCACGGCCAGCATGGTCTCGCGCAGGAAAACGAAATCGGCGGCATTGCGGCCAATGTCTGCCGCCGTGGCAGGCGCCATGGAGACATGAGCGGCGGCGAGGGCGGGAGCGTCGTTCAGCCCATCGCCGACCATCAGAACCTTGCGGCCATCGGAGGCGAGCGCACGCATGCGCTCAAGCTTGTCGCCGGGAAGGACGCTTGCCTGAAAACGCTCGACACCCAGACTGGCAGCGATGTTACTCACCTGTTCGGCGCTGTCACCGGAGATGATTTCCACGGCGACGCTGCTTTCTTTCAAGTGAGAAATTGCCTCTTTCGCCCCGGGGCGAAGCCGGTCCTCGAAACGGAACGTGGCATATTCCTCGCCATCGCGGGAAAGGACCGTTCCGTCCGCGTGATTCTCATGCGCATTCGGGCTGCCGAGCGACCAGCCCGCGCGGCCAAGCCGCCAGACGGTTTCGCCTGCACGGGCTTCGATGCCGAGGCCCGGCATTTCCTCAACACTGTCGAAGGAATCCGTCGCCCGTAGCGCACCGGCAGCGCGCAGGATGGCGCGCGAGAAGGGGTGACGGGAATGGGCGGCAAGGGCGGCGGCGGTTGACAATGCATCCGGCGTTATCTCGTCCGCATTGCGCAGTTCGGGGATGCCGAGCGTCAGCGTCCCGGTCTTGTCGAAGACGGCAGTGTCGATCTCGGCGAGGCGTTCCATCGCCGCGCCATCCTTGACCATGATGCCGTTTTCGAAGAGACGCCGCGCGGCAACCACCTGAACGATGGGAACGGCAA
The DNA here is from genome assembly GCF_056431025.1 of Nitratireductor lacus. Lineage (NCBI taxonomy): Bacteria > Pseudomonadati > Pseudomonadota > Alphaproteobacteria > Hyphomicrobiales > Phyllobacteriaceae > Nitratireductor > Nitratireductor lacus. The sequence goes on from NZ_JBWKMB010000013.1 coordinate 114,465, forward strand.
GGCCGAGCGCGCAGGGGCAGGTGATGATGAGCACGGCAATGGCGATGGTGATGGCGCGGTGCCAGTCGCCACTTGCCGCCATCCAGCCGAGAAAGGTGAGGAAGGCGGTGGCGTGAACGACGGGCGAATAAAGTGCGGAGGCACGGTCCGCCAGCCGGCGATAGCGTGCCCGCCCGCCTTCTGCCGCCTCCATCAGGCGCATCATCTCGGCGAGGAAGGAGGTGTCGGCGGTGGCGGTTGCCTCAACGATGAGCGGCTGGGTGAGATTGAGCATGCCGGCGCGTAGATCGCTGCCGGGTTTCACCGGCTGCGGTGCGCTTTCGCCGGTGGCCATGGAGCAGTCGAGTTCGGACGAGCCGCTTATCACGATGCCGTCGACGGGCACGCGCTCACCGGCGGCTACGACCAGTTTCATTCCGGCTGCTATTTCCTGTAGCGGGAGGTAATCGCGTCCGCCATCTGCGGCAATGACCAGCGCGCCGCGCGGCGCCAGGCGAGCGAGCCCCTTGACGGCGGTGCGCGCGCGCTCGCGCATCACGTGATCGAGCGTGCGGCCGATCAGCAGGAAGAAGAGAAGCGAAACGGAGGCATCGAAATAGGCGTGCTGGCCGCTGTTGATGGTCTCGTAAAGGCTGAGCCCATAAGCCAGTGACACGCCGAGCGCGATGGGCACATCCATGTTCATGCGCCCGTGGCTGAGCGCGCTCCAGGCGGAACGGTAGAAGATGCCGCCTGCGAACAACAGCGCGGGCAGGGCGATCAGCGCTGAAAGCCAGTGAAAGAGGTCGCGCGTCGCCTCTTCGGCACCTGACCAGACGGACACGGAAAGGAGCATGATGTTGCCGGCAGCAAAGCCGGAGATCGCCACGGCGCGGATGAGCTGGGAGAGAACGGGATCCCTGCCGGTCTCGACACTGTCGAAAAGGTGCGCGGCGTAGCCAAGCCGGTTCAGCGTCTCGATGATGGGCGGCAGCGCCCCCTCGTGCCATTTCACGCTGACGCGCTTGGTGGAGAGATTGACGCGCGCACCTGCCACGCCGTCGAGCCTGCCGAGCGCGTTTTCGATCGTCTGGATGCAGGCGCCGCAGTGGACACCGGGAACGGAAAGATCGGTCTGTTTAAGCCCATCGCCGACAGAGCGGCTTGCGAGCACAAGTTCTTCGGCGCGCGGACCGGCTTCGCGGGCCTGTTCGGCTTCCAGCGCCATTTCGGTGCCGGGGGCGCAGCAGCTCATTTGAGTTCTCCGCCGGCAATGGTGATGCGCCGCACATCGCGGTAGGGATGGGCGAGGCCCGCGTCTGCGGTGATGTTGATGACCCAGGTGCCGTCGCCGGGGCCGTGATCGACGCCGAAACCGCCATCGGGAAGACGTTGCATTTTAAGGGTAACGTCTTCGTCGGCGGTGACAGGACGGTGCATCACCATTGTGACGCTCTCGAGCGGGATCGGGTCGCCGCTCGCGTCGAGAAGGCGGTAGGTGATTGCGTCTCCGTCGACGGAGAGCTCGCCCTTCCAGCCGAGTGCTGCCTGCTGGCGGCCTTCTTCCGCGCGCTCGTTGAAGGTCTGGCTCGCCACATAGGTGTTTTTGACAATCAGGCCGGTCCAGCTCGACTGCGCGTAAAAGGCCATTGTCAGATTGACCGTGATGATGACCCCGAAGAAGGCGACCATGATGGCGAGCATGTGCCAGCCGGTGAATTCCTTCTGTTTCTGCACTTTGCCGCTCATCGTGAACCCTCCGGGATGTTGAAGCTTGCCCTGTAGACATCGCTTTCGAAACTTGCCTTGTCTTCGACGACGAAGCGGAATGATGTCCCCGCCTCGCTCACGCGGTCTGCCGGCAGGGTGACGAAGATGCGGACCTCGCGGAGGCGATCCGGATCGACAGGCACGGCTGCAGAACGGTCGTCCGGCTGGTCGAGCCCGACCACATTCATGGTTGCGCCGGTGAGGCCTTCGAGTGACACGAGGATCACGCGCGGTTCCGGGATCATGTTCAAGAGCTTGACTGTATACCCGTTGCGCACCGAACCATCCGACAGAAGCACATATTGCGGATTTCGGTCGTGGAGTACGTTGACCTCCAGCCGGTCGCGCGTCAGCAGGGCATAGAGCATGACAAGCCCGACAAGAGACCAGGCGCCGAAATAGACGAAGGTGCGCGGGCGAAAAATCTTGCGCCAGCGGAAATGCGCGACCTGATCGGAGAGCCCGCCGCCCTCCCGGCGCACGCGGTCGGGATTGATGGTCTCCGTGCCGCCCGCCGTGGCCAGCGCCATATTGGCGTTGTAGTCGGAAAGCGTGGCGTAGGAGATGAGACCGCGCTCGCGCCCGAGCTTGTCCATCACGCCGTCGCAGGCATCGATGCACAGCGCGCAGGTAATGCATTCGAGCTGCTGGCCGTCGCGGATGTCGATGCCCATGGGGCAGACGGCAACGCACGCATTGCAGTCCACGCAGTCGCCCACGGTCTTGCCCTCGGCAGCCGCCTTCTTGGCATGGCGCGAGCGGGGTTCGCCGCGCCAGTCATTGTAAGTGACGGTGAGCGAATTTTCGTCCAGCATGGCGGCCTGAATGCGCGGCCACGGGCACATATAGGTGCAGACCTGCTCGCGCATGAGGCCACCGAACAGATAGGTGGTTGCGGTAAGAACGGCGATGGTCATGTAGGCAACGGGCGCAGCCTGAGCAGTTGCGATATCGGCCAGAAGCGACGGTGCGTCGGCGAAATAGAAGACCCAGGCGCCACCGGTCGCCACGGCGATGAGCACCCAGATCAGGTGTTTTGCGGTTCGTTTGGCGAGCTTGCTGGCGGAGAACGGTGCGGCATCGAGCTTGATGCGGGCATTGCGGTCGCCTTCGATGGCGCGCTCGACCACGAGGAAGAGGTCGACCCAGACGGTCTGCGGGCAGGTATAGCCGCACCATGCCCGGCCCACCGTGGATGTGATCAGGAAGAGGCCGATGCCGGCCATGACAAGCAGACCGGCGACATAGAAGAATTCCTGCGGCCAGATCTCGATGAAAAAGAAATAGAACCGCCGGTTGGCGAGATCGACAAGGACAGCCTGGTCGGGCGCGTAGGGACCGCGATCCCAGCGCAGCCATGGCGTCAGATAGTAGATGCCGAGCGTGACGAACATGATCAGCCACTTGAAGCGGCGGAACTGCCCGGATGCGCGTTTCGGGAAGATCTTCTTGCGCGGAGCGTAGAGCGGCTGGCGTTTTCCGACGGTGTTTACCGCTTCGGCGTCGATGCGCTCGACTGCATCCCCCGAGGCGGTGTTGCTGGCTGCGGTTTCGGTGGCAAGTGTCATTTCGGCGGCTCGCAAACTGCTCTGTGAGCGTACTGTCTAGTCGCCGGAAACATCTCGGGCATTGATCCCGATCAAAGCGGGAGGCTGGGAGGCCGAACCCCGGCCTGTTTGGCCGGGATTCGCTGTGCGTGTGGGCGTGTCTATTCGCCACCGCCGAGCGAATAGACGTAGACCGAAAGCTGCTTGACCGTCGAGTCGCCAAGCCGCTCCTGCCAGGCCGGCATGACGCCGTGTCTGGGCTGGCGCACCTGTGCTGCGATCTGGGCTTCGCTGGAACCGTAGAGCCAGATCGCATCGGCAAGGTTCGGTGCGCCGAAGGTGACGTCGCCCTCACCGGCATCGCCATGGCAGGAGGCGCAATTGTCCGCGTAAACCTGCGCACCTGCTTCGGCCAGAGCCGGATCGGACGGCGTTCCGGTGAAGGAGACGACATGGGCCGCCACCTGGCGTATCTCCTCACCGCTCAGAATATCGCCGAAGGCCGGCATTTCGCCAAAGCGCGTGTCGTCGTCGCCGTCAAACCTGACACCGTGCGCGATCGTCTGGTGGATGGCTTCAATGTCGCCGCCCCACAGCCAGTCGTCGTCGTTCAGGTTCGGATAACCGGCGGAACCCTGCGCGCCGGATCCATGGCACTGCGAGCAGTTGACCTTGAAAGCGGCGTCACCGGCTGCGGTGGCAAAACGGCGCAGCGTCTCGTCGGCGAGGATTTCATCCAGCGGCTTTTCAGCGATGGCTGCGCGCAAATCCGCCTGCTCAGCCGAGACGGCGTCCATGGTGGTGGTGAGCTCCTGGCGGCTCGAATAGCCGAGAACGCCCTTGGTGGCGTCGCTGATCAGCGGCCATGCCGGATAGGCGATCGTGTAGCCGATGGACCAGACGATGGTGGCGTAGAAGGTCCACACCCACCAGCGGGGCATGGGATTGTCGAGCTCGCGAATACCGTCCCACTCATGGCCGGTGGTCGAGACGCCCGAGACCTCGTCGATATGTTTGTTCTCACTCATCTCAATCGTCCTTCAGCGGGATGCGTGCGGCTTCATCGGCGCTCTTCCTGCTTCCCGGGCGGAAGGCAAAAAGAACCGTGCCGACGAAGAAGAGGGCCATGAAGAGAAGGCCCCAGCTATCGGCGAACTGGCGGAGCGCGGTATAGGCTTCCATGATCTTTCCTCCTCAGCGGTAGCCGGCGGCTTCGTCATAGGTCGAGAAATCGACCAGCGTGCCGAGCATCTGCAGATAGGCGACGAGCGCATCCATTTCGGTGAGCGCATCGGGGTTGCCGTCGAAATCGCCGAGCACCGCCTTGGGATAGCGTTCTTCGAGACCGGATGTGTCCGCGTTGGGGTCGGCCTGGGCGCGAATATCCGCATTGGCGTTGGCGATCATGTCTTCCGTATAGGGCACGCCGACACGCAGATTGGCGATCAGCTCGGTCGAGAAATCGTTGATCTCGAGTGGCGTGTCCTTGAGGAACGCGTAGCTGGGCATGATCGATTCCGGCACCACGGAACGCGGCTCGATCAGGTGATCCACATGCCATTCATTGGAGTAGCGGGCGCCCACGCGGGCGAGATCCGGCCCCGTGCGTTTCGACCCCCACTGGAAGGGATGATCGTACATGGATTCGGCGGCGAGGCTGTAATTGCCGTAGCGCTCCACCTCGTCGCGGAAGGGACGGATCATCTGGCTGTGGCAGGTGTAGCAGCCCTCGCGGATGTAGATGTTGCGACCGGCGAGCTCCAGCGGCGAATAGGGGCGCATGCCCTCCACCTTCTCGATCGTGTTCTCCAGATAGAACAGAGGCACGATCTCGACGATGCCGCCGATTGTCACCACCAGGAACGACCCGACCAGAAGGAGCGTGGCGTTCTTTTCGATGATCTTGTGTTTGTCCAACAATGCCATCGTCAGGGCTCCTTAACCGGCACTTTGAAGGGAAGGGGCGGGTTGGGCGACGGCGCCACCGATCGGTGCTTCCTTGCGCTCATGGCCAAGGATGGTCATGGCCAGATTGTAGGCCATGACGAGGCCGCCAAGCAGGAAGAGCACACCGCCGAGCGCGCGCACCACATAGTAGGGGTGCATGGCGGCCACGGTTTCGGCGAACGAGTAAACCAGGAAGCCCTGATCGTCGTATTCGCGCCACATCAGGCCCTGCTGGATGCCCGACACCCACATGACGGCGGCGTAGACGACGATGCCGAGGGTGGCGAGCCAGAAGTGCCAGGTGACGAGCCGCAGCGAATAAAGCCGCTCGCGGTTCCACAGTTTCGGCACGAGATAATAGAGCGCACCGAAGGTGATCATTCCGACCCATCCGAGCGCGCCGGAATGGACGTGGCCGATGGTCCAGTCCGTGTAGTGCGAGAGCGAGTTGACGGCCTTGACCGACATCAGCGGGCCCTCGAAGGTGGACATGCCGTAGAATGCGACGGCCAGAACCATCATGCGGATGATCGGGTCGGTGCGCAGCTTGTCCCAGGCGCCCGAAAGCGTCATCAGGCCGTTGATCATGCCGCCCCAGGAGGGCATCCACAGCATGATGGAGAAGACCATGCCGAGCGTCTGCGCCCAGTCGGGCAGGGCGGTGTAGTGGAGGTGGTGCGGACCGGCCCAGATATAGAGGAAGATCAATGCCCAGAAGTGGATGATCGACAGGCGGTAGGAATAGACCGGGCGGTTCACCTGCTTGGGGATAAAGTAGTACATCATGCCCAGGAATCCGGCGGTCAGGAAGAAGCCCACCGCATTATGGCCATACCACCATTGCGTCAGCGCATCCTGCACGCCGGCGAAAAGCGAATAGCTCTTGGAACCGAAGGGCGAGACCGGAACCGCCAGGTTGTTCACCACATGCAGCATGGCGATGGTCACGATGAACGACAGGTAGAACCAGTTCGCCACATAGATATGCGGCTCCTTGCGCCTTAGGATCGTGCCGAGGAAGACGATGAGATAGGCGACCCAGACGATGGTGAGGAACAGGTCCACATACCATTCGGGCTCTGCATATTCACGGCTCTGGGTGATGCCGAGCAGATAGCCGGTCGCCGCCATGACGATGAAGAGCTGATAGCCCCAGAACACGAACCAGGCGAGATTGCCGCCGAAGAGGCGGGCCCGGCAGGTGCGCTGCACCACATAGAAGGACGTGGCGATGAGCGCGTTGCCGCCGAAGGCGAAGACGACTGCGGATGTGTGCAGCGGGCGCGTGCGGCCAAAATTGAACCAGGGCTCGATGTTGAGGTCCGGGTAGGCGAGCTGCAGTGCGACCAGAACGCCGACGAGGAACCCGACAATGCCCCACAGCGTCGTTGCGATGACGCCATAGCGCACCGGGCCATCCATATAGCCGTCAGTGTCGGGCCTTAACGGGATTGATGCTGCCTCCGCGGGCGCAAAGCTCGTGTTGCGCATCAAAACGATCGCCGATCCGAGCAGGACAAAGAACAGGACCCACATATGGACCTGAAAGGCTGAATCCTGCGCCAGACCCGCAGCGGCCAGTGCTGCAAACGCAGCCAGACTGACCAGTACGATCTCGGTGCCAAATCTCATTGCTGTTTCCCCAGTTCAAAAAGCTTGCGGGAATCCGTTCCCCGATTCTCACGCGTCACACTTCGGGCAATGGGGGCAGGCGCGCCTTGATCTGCGTCAAAGCCTGCTCTGCCGTGGCGTGAAAAGACACGTTGCGAAGACACGTGGCAAAGACGAGGATGTTTGCGGAATGGTTGCGATGCAGCGCGCAGGAGAACAGGTCAGCGGAACCGGGCCCGCCGCCCGCTATGCGGAGGCGGTGCCGCGCTACACGAGCTATCCCACGGCACCGCATTTCCATGCGGGCGTGACTGGCGAAACGTTTCGCGGCTGGCTGGCCGAGACGGGTCAAGGGGACGATCTCTCGCTCTATGTCCACATCCCGTTCTGCGACCGGCTGTGCTGGTTCTGCGCCTGCCACACAAAGATGACGCGCCGCTATGAGCCCGTGGCTGCCTTTCTCGATGCGCTTTTCTGCGAGATCCGCACGGTCGGTGAAGTTCTGAACAGGCGCGGGCGGGTCCGTGCGCTCCATTTCGGCGGCGGCTCGCCGACCATGCTGCGCGCCGACGACATTGTGCGGTTGGGCAGCGCGCTCAAAACGGCCTTCAATTTTGCCGACAATGCCGAAATCAGCGTGGAACTATACCCCAACGACATGGACGAGGCGCGCTTCGACGCGCTCGCTGAAATCGGCATGACGCGCGCGAGCCTCGGTGTTCAGGACTTCGACCCGCGGGTCCAGAAGGCAATCAATCGCGAACAGACATTTGAACAGACGAAAGCGGTGGTGGATGGCGTGCGGGCGCGGGGCGTGCGGTCGGTCAATCTCGACCTGCTCTACGGCCTGCCGCACCAGACGCGCGAGAGCGTCGCCGACACGATCCGCCAGGCGCTGACGCTTTCGCCGGATCGGATCGCGCTTTTCGGCTATGCGCATGTGCCGTGGTTCAAGAAGCATCAGACCATGATCGACGAGGCCTGGCTGCCTGGGCCTGAGGAGCGCTTCGAGCAGCAGCAGGCGACAGCGCGCATCATTCGGGAAGCGGGCTATGAAACGATCGGGCTTGACCATTTTGCAAAGCCGGACGACCCGCTCGCCACGGCCGCGCGGGAAGGGCGGCTCAACCGGAACTTTCAGGGCTATACCGAGGATGCGTGCCGCAGGCTGATTGGCGTCGGCCCCTCATCGGTGTCGCGTCTGCCACAGGGCTATGCCCAGAACACACCGGCCAGTGCGCAGTATGAAAGGATCGTTGCGAGCGGCGGTCTCGCAACGGCGCGCGGGATCGAACTGAGCGCGGAAGATCACGCCCGTGCCTGGGTGATCGAGCGGCTGATGTGCGATTTCGCGTTTTCAGGCGATGAAGCCGTGCGCCGGTTTGGCGAATGCGGCCGCAGGATCGTTGCCGAAGCGCGCGCCCGATTGCAGGAACCGGGCAGTGCTGCAGGCCTGGTCGAGGAGGCGGGTGTTTTCACCGTTCGCGATGACGCGCGGCCGCTCGTACGTTCCACGGCAGCCCTGTTCGACCAGTATCTTAAGCAGGGCGGAGCGCGCCATTCCGCTGCGGTGTGATGCGTGTGGCTTCGCGCCTGATCGCATTTTTCCGTGCTTACGCAGCGATATTTGAGCGAGCGCAAATCCTGACCCTAGATCGCCGTGCGTCCATCCGGACGCACAAAGGACGATCTAAACGATTGATGGAGCATCGGAATAATCCGAAAACCGGATTCCACTTTTCGGTCCGATGCTCTGGGGAACGCGATAAACAGATTGTGGGCGCCGGACGAGGTCAACTCAGAAAGCGCTTTTTTGGAATTGCCGTCGTGCCGAAATTGCCGTCGTGTTCAACCACTGGCGGCGCGGCGCGACGGCGGCCGGGCGGATTCGGGGGAAGCATCCGCCCGGCTTTTCTTGCCGCATGGTGTTCGAAAAAGCCCGAACCGCCGTTCGGACAGGATTTCAGACTGGATTGAATGCTGAATTGCCGCGCATGCGACTGGAACTGTCAGGCGTTTGTGCCGGGCCGATCGCTACGGGCATTTTCCCGGGCGGTCCGGGCCGTCGCCTCGAAGACTTTGGCGTTGGGGCAGAATGAGGGAGGCGTGCGCGCTGTTTCGCCTGCTGTTGCAGCCAGCCATGTCTCGCAGGAATCTGCATTGCGGCACAGGCCGCAGGACCGAATTGCCGAGGCAAGCGTGAGGCCAAGACGCTCCGCGGCCAGTCGCTGGATATCGACATCGCAGCGATCCATCATCTTGCCCATCAGCTTTGCACGGGCTTCGATGTTTTTCGAAATGCGCGTCATGAGCATAATCCTTTGTGATCGCCCAGTCTGGCGGCTGTTCGGCGGGGCGTCTTTGCGCTGGATCAAACGTTGTGCAGGAAAAGCGACTGTCCACCACGCCCCGCGTCAGCACGTCACTTGCGGTATGTCTCTGCGATCGAAATAATGCATGAGACAAGGCACTGCGTGCGAAGGGGCGAGCGTGAGTCCTGAATTCGATCTGGCTGAACCGGCCCGCCGTGCCGGTGTGACGGGGTACACCATAGCAATCGGCGGAAGCGTCGTGCTGCTGGCGGCGCGGCTCTGGCTGGGCACAGCCTTCGGCGACACGTGGATTTTGTTTCTGGCGTCTCTCATTGCACTTTATGCGTCCATCTTCGGCGGTCGCACAGCAGGCCTTGTGGCTGTCGCACTGACTGCGTGCGCCATCGCTCTCATTGGTGTTCTGGCGGCATTGCCGCTTTCCATTCCTGCCTTTGCTGCGTTGATTGCGTTTCTCGTGCTGCTCGCCCATGTGGGCGGTGCTTATTTTAATGCTCAGGGCGCGGGCCGACAGGTTCGCCGGCAATTGGCGGCACGGGACGCGCATCTGAGTTCCATTCTCGACACTGTGCCGGATGCCACGGTGGTGATTGATGACAAGGGGATCATGATTTCGTTTAACCGGGCTGCGGTGCGCCAGTTCGGCTACACGGAAGAAGAAGCACGCGGCCGCAACGTCAGCATGCTCATGCCGGAGCCGTATCAGGGGCAGCATGACGGTTATATCGAGCGCTACAAACGCACGGGCGAGCGGCGGATCATCGGTATCGACCGAATGGTCGTCGGGCGCCGCAAGGATGGTTCGACCTTCCCGATGAAGCTTGCGGTGGGCGAAATGCAAAGCGGCGGGCACACCTATTTCACCGGCTTCATACGCGATCTGACGGAACGGGCCGAGACCGAGGCGCAGATGGAGCAGGTTCAGGCCGAACTTGCCAGGCTCGCGCGGCTCAACGAGCTCGGGGAGATGGCCTCGACGCTCGCTCATGAGCTGAACCAGCCGCTCTCCGCCGTCTCGAACTATGTGCAGGGCTGCAAGCGCCTCCTGAACGACCTCGACCACCCTGTTGCCGAGCGGATGCGCGACGCTCTTGAAGAAACCACGAGGCAATCGCTGCGTGCGGGGCAGATTATCCGCCATCTGCGTGAGTTCGTGACGCGCGGCGAAAGCGTAAAGCAGGCGGAGAACCTGCAGAACCTTGTCGAGGAGGCTGCTGCGCTGGCGCTGATGGGTTCTCGCGAGCTTGGCATCCACACGGTGTTCGAGTTCGAGCCGGGGCTCGGAGACGTTTTTGTGGACAGGGTGCAGATCCAGCAGATCCTGATCAACCTTATGCGCAACGCAATGGAAGCCATGCGCGAGAGCACGCAGCGCGAGCTCCGGGTTTCAGTCGCATCTGATGGAGCCGGCGCAATCGATATCGATGTGTCGGATACGGGCTCCGGGGTGCCGGACGAGATCGCCGAAAGCCTGTTCAAGCCCTTTGTCTCCTCCAAGCGTGGCGGCATGGGGGTCGGCCTTGCCATCTCCAAGAGAATTGCGGAAGCCCATGGCGGTATGCTGAGGCTGATCGAAAGCTCAGGGGAAGGTGCCACCTTCCGTTTCACACTGCCGGCACTGAAAGAACAGGAATTGCAGAATGCCTGAAAACGTGGTGATCCACATTGTCGATGACGAAGAACCGGTTCGCAAGTCGCTGGCCTTTCTGCTCACCATGTCCGGCCACGCAGCGCGGGTGCACAGCTCGGCGACCGAGTTTCTCAAGAGCGCGCCCGGCCTGCGGAACGCCTGCCTGATCACCGATTTGAGAATGCCCGACATGAGCGGCGTCGAACTGCTGCGCCGGCTGGGCCAGGATGGAAACATGCTGCCGACCATTGTCATCACCGGGCATGGGGACGTGCCGATGGCCGTGGAGGCCATGAAGGCCGGGGCGCTGGATTTCATCGAAAAGCCGTTCTCCGACGACGTGCTGATGGAAGCCGTTTCACGGGCCATCCAGCAGCTGGAAACGAGGCCGCAGGCAGACGCGGATGCCGGTATGGTGCGCGAGCGGGTCCTGCAGCTTTCCGAGCGCGAGCAGCAGGTCATGCATCGCATCGTCGCCGGCCTGCCCAACAAGACGATCGCCTTCGAACTCGACATTTCGCCCAGGACCGTTGAAGTGCACCGGGCCAATGTGATGGCCAAGATGCAGGCCAGAAATCTGCCGGAGCTGGTGCGGATGGCCCTGCTGGCCGGCGATACGGCGCACTGACAAACACCATTCATGCGGCATTTTGATCCAGCGCAATGCGCTGTGGTCGACCCTGGCTGACATTGCGTGCTGCCGTGGCGGATGGTGCGCATTCTCCCGGTAGTGAGGAGATGCCGGTGTGGTTGGAACGATTCTCGTGGTGGCGCCTGATTCCGCCTTTCGCCTGTCGCTCCGTTTCATGCTTGAAACGGAGGGGTTCGATGTCGTCGTGCCGGACAGTCTTGAGGAAGCCGGGCGCCTGCGCGCGGATGCGGACTGCATGATTGTCGACCATGACATTCTCATCGAGGCGGGAATGCCGATTGCCCGGCTTGCCGCAGATGAAGGCCCGTTTGTTCTTCTCGCGGACACGCTTCAGGAAATGCCGCAGGCCGAGCACATGCGCACTGTTGAAAAACCACTTCTGGGCAGCGCAGTGGTAAATGCGGTTCAGGCGCTTCTGGAGCGGGCGGGCCACGGGGAAAAGCCGGCGCTACGTAGATTCCCGTAGGGGAACAACCGAATTTCGCGCGGCCTGCGATCGCGGCACATAGGGACCGTCACATGACGGAGGCACCCATGTTTGCACAGGCCGCAACCGCCCAAACGCTCAATGCTCCTTTCGGCGCAGGCCGGCATCACGCCGAGGCGCGCAGGACGCCCGCATCCTTTTCGCCTGATCAGCCTCACCAGGTTGTTTTCTACGATGCCAACGAAGAGATATATGCACAGGGCGAGCAGGCCAGTGCGCTCTATCAGGTCGAGTTTGGCGCGGTTCGTCTCTACCGCCTTCTTGCCGACGGCCGGCGTCAGATCAGTGCCTTCCACATCGCCGGTGAGGTTTTCGGTTTCGAGGCCGACGGCCAGCATCATTTTTTCGCCGAGGCTGTGGGCCATGCGGGCATCCGTGTTTTCCGGCAGCCGGCGAGCGAGACCAACTGGCGCCAGACGCTGGATGCCGCTCTGGCCGCACTGGTGCGGGCCCAGGAGCACTTACTCGTGATCGGCCGGCAGAACGCCGCCGAGCGCGTTGCCGCGTTCCTGCTCGACATGATGGAACGCCAGAACAGCGACCGCGAGGTGCAGCTTGCAATGTCGCGCACCGACATTGGCGACTATCTCGGCCTGACGATCGAAACCGTGTCCCGAACCTTTTCGAAATTCAAATCCAGGGGGCTCGTGCGTCTGGCGAACACGCGCACAGTGGAAGTGATCGATGCCGGCGCGCTTAGAGCGATGTGTGACTGAGGGGTGGGGTGACCAAGACCTCATTGATACGCCTTGACTGATCTATTCATTGGCTTTCCGGTCGGGTGTTGAGTTCGACGGGCCGAAGGTAGCGTACTGACCGGGACAGCTATTGTCGTTCTGACGCCCGTTTGCATCGCGGTTTTCTTCTGTTATCGCTCCAGTCCGCACGAAGGCTGTCAACTCAGCCGTGCATCTAGCCGCGACCGGTGACGCCGGGCGCAAGTTGCGAGGAAACCGCATGTTTGACGGACGGACGGTTGGATGAAGATCAGCGTTTTCGGAATAGGCTATGTGGGCTTGGTTCAGGCGGCCGCGTTGGCCGAAGTCGGCCACGATGTATTGTGCGTGGATATCGACGCCGCCCGTATCGAGGCGCTGGAGCAGGGCATAATTCCGATATATGAGCCGGGTCTGGAGCGACTAGTGGTCGAGAACCACGGTGCCGGGAGATTGCGTTTCACAGCAGATGCTGGGGAGGGGGTGCAGCACGGCTACGTGCAGATTATCGCTGTTGGCACGCCGCCGATGGAAGATGGTTCTGCCAATACGAGAGACGTTTTGACGGTCGCCAGTGCGGTTGGACGCGCGATGACAGGTGAGAAGATCGTCGTCAGCAAATCCACGGTCCCAGTTGGTACCTGTGATGGAATCCGCGAAACGATCACAGCCGAGCTTGAACGTCGGGCACTTGGCGCATTGGGCTTTCATGTTGTTTCCAACCCTGAGTTCCTGAAGGAAGGCTCTGCAGTTTCCGACTGCATGAAACCTGATCGCATCATTATAGGTACCGACAGCGTGGATGCCGAAGCAGTCATGCGGGAACTCTATGCGCCGTTCAACCGCAATCATGAGAAGATGATTGTCATGGACGTACGCAGCGCGGAACTTACAAAATATGCCGCGAACTGCATGTTGGCGACCAAAATCAGTTTCATGAACGAGATGGCCAACATTGCTGATCGTCTAGGGGCGGATATCGAGCAGGTTCGCCTTGGCATCGGCAGCGATCCGCGAATTGGATATGATTTCATCTATCCCGGTATCGGTTATGGTGGCTCGTGCTTTCCCAAGGATGTGCGGGCGTTGATCGCAACTGCCGCGAAGGCTGGGGCCAAAGTGAATATTCTAGAAGCTGTCGATCAGCGCAATAACGTACAGAAACGGCTGCTTTTCGATATGGTTCGGCAGCGCTTCGAAGGGCAACTTTCGGATAAGACGTTTGCAGTTTGGGGGCTAGCCTTCAAGCCGAACACCAACGACATGCGCGAGGCGCCAGCCCGCGTTTTGCTGGAGGCACTATGGGATGCCGGAGCGCGGGTGCGGGCATATGATCCGAAAGCCATGAATGAATGCGCTCGAATCTACGGGGAACGTCCGGACCTGGTGTTCTGTGATACCAAGGAACACGCACTTAGCGGGGCCGATGCACTGATTATCGCGACTGAATGGAAGAGTTTTCGCGCGCCGGATTTTGCATTGATCCGTAAAACGCTGCGGACGCCCATCATCTTCGATGGGCGCAATCTCTACAACCCAAAACAGGTTGCAATGCATGATCTGGAGTATCGCTCCATCGGTCGTCCTGAAACGATACCGTGAGTGTTAAGCGCCTTGCAGACGCGTCTCGGGGGGGCTGGATTGTGCGACCGAGGCGATGTGGTCGATCATCCGGCCATAGAGCACACTAGCCTCGAACCGCTCATTGAATATTGCGACACGCTGGTTTCGCAGGTGCATATCCTGGCCAACCGTCAGCTTGGCCGTAATCGTCGCAGCGAGCACATCTGCATCGTCCGGTGGTACGCAAACGCCGCCGCCGGTATTCGCGTAGAAGTTTTTTGCCTCTTCCCCCAGGGTCGCAACCTGCAAGACACCATAGGCGAGATTTTCATATATTTTGTTTGGTAGTCCCTGCGGTGCATCCTTGGCGTAGGGCAGCAGGCCAATAACCGAGCGAGACAGTAGTGTCGCCACGTCGTCAGCTCCCAACCAGCCGACCAGGCGCACGTTTGGCAGGGCCGCAAGTGCCCTTGCCAGATCAGGTCTCTCGTGAGCATTTCCAGCGAGCGCAAATACGATGTCGTGGCGTTGGTCGGCAAGCAGTCTGGCCGTCTTGAGGACCAATGACAGATCATAGGTTCGTCCCCAGGAGCCGACAAAACTCACTATATGCTTGTTTGTGGGGATGCCGAGCTGGCTCAGCCGAGCCATGTCGTCGTCAATAGTGCCAACCCGCGGTGGGCGAGGGAAACCCAAAGGGAATATCTGGTCGAGCGCGTTGCTGCTCCGTGCACCTTTCCGCCGTCCCCATTCGAGATAACCTGGAGAAATCCCGATTAGGGAGGTTGCATAACGACAAGCGAAGCGTGCCTGCCAGTTCAATGGCGTGACGGCCAGTGAGACTATTGGCTTTAGGATCACTGGTGCAAAACTGGGAAAGAAGTCCGGCCAGAGGTCGCGTATCGAGAGGACGGAAGGAATCCCGTGGCCCTTGGCGAATGCGACAGCAGCCGCTGCCGCGTCCGTTGTCGGCAGGTCGGCAACGATAACGTCAGGTCGCTGGTCTGCCGCAGTCGCAGCTTTCACGAAGGCACGTGAAAAGAGGTGATTGTGCAGCAGGCGGCGGACCCCGATATTCCGTGTGTATCCCGGCGCCTCAAGTGCCCTGATCGTCAGTCCAGGGTGGGGAGCGGTATCGCCGGCGGGGCGCTGCTGTCTGGAATAGTGATTGAACGTCGAAGTGAACCAGGTCGTGTCATGCCCCGCTTTCGCCAGTGCGGTGGCCAGCATGCCGGCACGCAACAAACGGGGTGCGTCAGGGTCCGTCGGGATGGGCTCTAGGTCACGAACTATCCAAACTTTCATCCTGTATTCGCTCCCTTGTGAAGCACCGTCATTCCTGCCGGGCAGTGCGGCAAAGCGCTGCTTCCAACTGGGTTGCGATAAGCTGCAGTAGCGCTTTTGCGCGGCGTCGTAGTGCCATAAACTAACTTTGTTGTCGCGGCAAAACCTTCACCAAAGCGGTGGGATCCGGGCAGATACGCCGTAGGGTTATGCAAAGGGACGAAGAGAGTAATTTTCCTATGATCGGAACAAAATCAAGAATCGTGACTGAATGGTGAAAATGCGTTTGAAGAGGCACGCACCAGTGTCGGCGCGATGCGGAATGTTCACGACCATTTCCACAGACGAGAACCGACAGAGAGCCTGATCGCTGCACCATCGGGATCGCGTCAGGGGCAGGTCAGGTTATGGTCTGGAACGAATTGCCTGGACCACGCGTGTACGAAACACTGAGCGGCGGACCGTCTTTGCAAACACCAGCCCCTGTGTTAACAGCCACTGGCTTTGAGGATGGGCAGATGCAGGGTACGATACTGAACGCAGTTCAGGACATTCGAAGCGGCATACGGATGCGCAGTGTCTGGATTGAATTGGCGCGGGAAGACATCGGGGACCAGCACCGCCGTACCACGCTTGGCCCTTTTTGGCTCCTCGTCAATTATCTGGCGTTTGCAGGTACTTTTGTCTTCGTTTTCCGCCGGGGCGGGGCGGGTATGGAGAATTATGGTGCCTACGTTGCCACGGGGCTCTTCGTCTGGTTTTACATTATGGAAACGATCACACAGAGCGTTTCGCTGTTTATGCGCGAAGAAAGCTTCATCAAGGGCACTACATTACCTTTGAGTGTTTATGTGTTGCGTTTGGTTATGCAATGTACAATCCGGGCCGGTTACGCTCTGGTTGGTTGCGTAGGAATTCTGCTTCTGAGCGGGATCGGGTTTGGTCTCGGCTGGCTCTGGGCCGTTGTGGGTATTGTGGTGGTTTTGGCAGTCTCACCGGCGGCAATTATGATTTCGGCATTTCTTGGGGTGTATTTCCCCGATAGTCAGTTCATCGTCTCAAATTTTATGCGTATTGGTATGTTTTTGACGCCGGTTTTTTGGACATACGAAGAAAGTACTCCAATAAGGCATTTGTTCTACTACTGGAATCCGTTCACCTATTTCCTGGAAATTGTTCGGCAACCGATCCTGTCGGGGGGGCTTCCGTTGTATGAACTGGGTATCTGCGTTGCGATTGGCTTGGTGCTGTGGGCTATTGCCCTCCTGCTTCTTGGTCGACTGGGTAAGCAAGTAGCATTTCATATCTGATGGCATCGATCATTGTAGACAATCTCACTCTCACTTACCGCCTGCGTCAGAAATTGACTTTGGCGCCGCGTGACAATCGCGTACCAACTGGCGGGTTAATTGGGAAAAATGGGCGGTCGCGTCATGTGACAGCCTTGGACAGCGTAAGCTTCGAATTGGGTTCCGGTGACAGGCTGGGGCTTATCGGATCGAATGGTGCGGGCAAAACGACTTTGCTCAAAGTGCTTTATGGCATCTATCAGCCAACAGCGGGGAGCGTTCATGTTGAGGGGCAGGTAGATGCGCTGTTCAACATCAGTCTGGGGTTTCGCCGTGAAGCTACCGGGCGTCGCAACATCCTGCTTCGTGGCCTCATAAATGGCTGGACCATAAGCGAGATCGAAGAACGCATGGACGATATCATCGAATTCAGTGAATTGGGTGAATTCATCGACTTGCCATTCAAGAGCTACAGCCAGGGCATGGCTGCGCGCTTGGCCTTTTCAATAGCAACGAGTATGGAGCCAGAAATCCTCCTGATGGACGAATGGATTGGTGCGGGCGATCAGGGTTTCCAGGAAAAGGCGCGCCAACGTATGGCTGCGTTGGCGGAAAAAGCGAGCATAATTGTCCTCGCGAGCCACAACCATTCATTGCTGAAAAACACATGCAACAAGTTTCTCGAGCTCAACCATGGTAAGGCGAAAATAACGAATCTGTAGCGATTCGCCCTAATTGGATTGCACAAAGAAAGAGAGTTTGTGCGCACGGTTGGCAGCGGACATGATCTGGTCGTGCAACATCGCCATAAAGGCACCCTCTAACCAAACGGGCTCATCCGACCCATGTAGTTCGTCACTCCGGTGTTTGGATAGACCTGACCCAATAGTATCGAGGCAATGAGTATGAAGATTCCGTTGGCGGTGCCGAATCTTTCGGGAAACGAGGCTGCCTATTTGCAGGATTGCATTGATTCGACGTTTGTTTCGTCGGTTGGTGCCTATGTGGATAAATTCGAGCGGGCGATCGCGGATGTAAGCGGAACCGAGGGCGCCGTGGTGGTGTCGTCCGGGACAGTCGCTCTGCAAATGGCGTTACAGGGGCTGGGGATAGGTGAGGACGATCTCGTAATCATCCCTACCCTGACCTTCATTGCGACGGCCAATGCTGTACGCCATACGGGCGCCCAAGTTTGGATCGCGGACGTGGAACCAAGCACCTGGACAATTGATCTGGAACTCGTTCGCGAAGCAATCCTGAAGGAGACAGACTGGACCGAAGATGGTCGCCGCCACCGTGCAACAGGCCGACTGTTGCGGGCAATCATGCCCGTAATGGTAATGGGAGCGAGCATTGATTTCGAGAAGGTTGCGGGACTGGCGCGCGAATTTGGTCTGAAGGTGGTTGTCGACGCCGCAGCGGCGCTTGGCGCACGGGCAGCCAATGATGCGCCTCTCGGATCTGCCGATGCCGATGCATTGTGTTATTCCTTCAACGGCAACAAGATTGTCACTTCGGGTGGCGGCGGGGCCGTCGTTTCTCGTGATCTCAATTACCTTGATCGAGTGCGGCATCTTACGACCACTGGGCGGGTCGGCGCCAATTACGATCACGATATCGTTGCCTACAATCACCGCATGACCAATATGCAGGCGGCGGTTGGCGTAGCTCAACTCGAACGCCTGGATGCATTTCTCTCACGCAAGCGTGAGGTGCACGAGGTCTATGCTTCGATGGCGGAGCGTTTCCGCTGCCTTGAGCCGTTTCCTGTTGCCAGTACCGGTCGATCGATCAGGTGGCTATCCGGTGTCTACTATACCGGGGCAAACTTGGGTCTCTGCGATGCTTTCCGTTCACATATGAATGAGGCTGGGATCGATCTGCGCAAGTTCTGGAAACCGATTCATCTGCAGTTGCCTTACCAGGGTTCCCCTGCAACGCGGATGCCGGTTGCGGACGATCTTTGGCTCCGAATATTCCCATTGCCGTGTTCCACGCACATTACTGACGAGCAGATCGCGGCTGTCGTATCGTCCGCCGAGTCTTTCTGGAAAGCCAATGATGCCTGACGAGCGAACACGAGATGCGGACAAGCGGCGGCGAATAGCTGTCGTGACGGTCGGACGCTCCGACTTCTCCATTTTGAAGCCACTGGTGGAGAGGATCGCGGCCTGCGAGGAATTCGATGTTGGCTTTTGGGTCGGTGGAGCCCACTACGATCCTGGCGCGGGCAAGACCATTGACGATGTTCGAGCTTCCGGTTTGCCAATCTGGGCTGAGGTGAAATCACCTGGGTACGGCACAGGGCCGGAGGGGACAGTGCGGTCAATGGCCGAGCAGCTTGAAGGCTACGGTCTCATTGCCGCACAGAACCCAGGGGCTGATCTTGCCATTATTCTGGGAGACAGGTTCGAAGCAGTATCTGCCGGGTTAGCATTGGTGCCGTTCGGATTGCCGATCGCCCATATCAGCGGTGGAAGTGTTACTGAAGGTGCCATTGATGATGTATTCCGGCACTGCCTTACCAAGATGGCCGCGCTCCATTTTTGCGATATTCCAGAGTTTGCGCGACGCATCCATCAGATGGGGGAGCCTACGGACCGTATCTTCACTGTGGGAGCACTTGGTCTAGATGGCATATCCTCTCATCGGCCAAACACCTATGCGGATTTTGCCAGACATTTTGATCTGGGCGTAGAATTCGGACCAGGGTATGCAATTGCCACACTGCATCCGGAGACGCGGGCGCCAGGATCGAACCGCCTCATGGCGGAAGCTATGGTTGCCGCTTTGGTCGAAACTGGACGACCGACAATCTACACCTACCCTAATGCAGATCCAGGAAGTGAGGAGATTGTCGAGGTAATCGAAGCTGCAGCAAAAAGTAATGACAATCACCATGTTGTCCGAAATTTCGGCTCGAAGTGGTTCTACACGGCGATGGAGCATGCTGGATTTATGATCGGCAACTCGTCGAGCGGAATCATCGAGGCCGCAAGCTTTGGCCTACCTGTCGTAGACATTGGAGAAAGGCAGAAGGGACGCTTTCACGGCAAGAATGTCTTGCATTGCGATCGTACAAGATCGGGCATTCTGGAAGCTGTCCGTCGGGTAACCACCGACACTGTGCGAAAAGACTGCAAGCATATGATCAACCCATATGGCGATGGTCGCGCTGCAGAGCGAATCGTGGAGACCATACGTAAACTGCGGTGGGACCGGCTGTGCAAACCCAAGCCGTTTGCGCATCTGGAGAGTTCGTTCACGGGGACAGCAGTGGAGTTCTAATGAGACTAGCTACGTATCTCGGGCGCGATCTGGAAAACTTGTGCGCGCGCGAAAGTCATACCCTGCGTGAGGTCATGGGGATCATGAATCGTGCGGGGCTGCGCCTGGTTCCGATATTGAGAGATAGCAGCGATGATTTTGTTGGGGTCATTGCCGATGGCGATCTGCGTCGTTACCTCGCCGCGGAAGGAGATCTAACTGCTCCTGTCAAAGTGGCCATGAATCACTCTCCTGTGCTGTTGGATGATGAAGTTTCAACTGGTCAGGTGCGTTCCTTCATGCTGCGGCGGGGCATTGAGCACGCACCCCGCGTGCGTGATGGAAAACTGGAAGCGTTTCATGTCCTCTGGCCGACATCGAGCCCGCAGGAGCTTACAGCTGTTATAATGACGGGCGGATTGGGGACGCGGCTCGCTCCACTTACTGAGAAAACACCGAAGCCTCTTCTGCCGATAGCGGGGAAGCCTATTCTCAGCCATATTATTGAGCATCTGCGCGACCAGGGTATCACCCGCTTCATTCTATCGGTGAACTATCTTGCGGACATGATTGTCGATCACTATGGCGATGGTTCGGACCTGAATGTAACAATCGATTATACGCACGAGACCATGCGTATGGGCACTGGCGGTGCGCTGGGGTTAATCGATGTAGACACCTTGTCCGATCCCTTTATCTGCCTGAATGGTGATATCCTCAACGACATTGACGTCAACGCGCTGCAGTCGCAGCATCGGGAAAATACCTGGGATGCGACCATGGTTGTTCGCGATCATCATTATGTAGTCCCTTACGGTGTCGTAGAAGTGGATCCGTCGAAGAATTTTGTCGGGGCAAAGGAAAAACCGACGATGAGCTTTAAGATCAACGCCGGTATCTACATGCTGTCAAAATCGGTCCTGTCTGTCGTCCCGCGGAACATTTTCTACGATCTTCCGATGTTGTTTCACGACCTTCAAGAACGCGGAATGCGTGTTGGGACATACACGCATTCAGGACGGTGGATAGACATCGGCACGATGAGCGAATTGACCCGTGCTCGAAATATCTATGAAGGGAAAGAAGCTTGATAGGCTTGTCCTTGACCTCACTCGAAGAAGGCATTGTGGGCCGCTCCGTCAGCTTTTTTGCTGAGGACATCGTCGCAAATCAGATTGAGCTGTCGGAAAAGATTTCTGGTGCTCGAATACTTTTTATCGGTGCTGCCGGCTCGATTGGGTTTGAGACACTCAAAGTGATCGCTTCGTTTAGACCGGCTGCATTACATGTGGTGGATCACAACGAAAACGGGCTTGCGGAAGTCGTGCGTGCTCTGCGCTCGTCGAACCAGCCGCTACGGGTAGACGATTTTCTCACTCTGCCATTTGACTATGGTGGCGATCCATTCAGGTTATGGCTCGGCGCGCAGGAGCAGAATTACGATTATGTTCTGAATTTTGCCGCGTTGAAGCATGTGCGGTCTGAAAAAGACCCCTACAGTATTCTGGCAATGCTGGATACAAATGTCCTGAAATTAGAGCGGCTTGCGCGGCAGCTTTCCGGGCGGAGAGGTACGAAACGGCTTTTTTGTGTCTCCACGGACAAGGCAGCCAATCCGTCGTCAATGATGGGAGCTACCAAGCGTTTGATGGAGCATGCGCTGTTCTCTTCAGCTCTTGAGTGGCCTACAGGCATGGAGATAACGTCGGCCCGCTTCGCGAATGTCGCGATGTCAAATGGTTCGTTGCTGCAGTCTTGGAAACTACGTCTGGAGGCGCGACAGCCGATGGCATGCCCCGAAGGATGCCGTCGTTTCTTTGTCAGCCTTGGGGAATCCGGCCAGCTGTGTACATTGGCCGGTCTCCTGGGTGAGCAGAGCAGTCTTTTTGTGCCCGGCCTTGATCCGGAGCAGCATCTGGTATTGCTTCAGGATGTGGCGCAGAAGTTTCTCGAGGCACAGGGAATGAGAGCGCATTTTACCCGCGATGAAGCCGAAGCTGTGGCGCGGGTGGAGACGCTCGCGGCGGAGGGGAAGTGGCCGGTTCTTCTTACACCGCTCGATACAGCCGGCGAGAAGCCATACGAGGAGTTCGTGGCGGCCAACGAAGAATGTCTGTCTACCCGGTTTGCAGCATTGAACCGTGTCCCGTATCTGCCGCTGGAAGAGCCGCGGACGTTTTCGCAACTGCTTCACGAACTG
The DNA here is from genome assembly GCF_056431025.1 of Nitratireductor lacus. Classification (NCBI taxonomy): domain Bacteria; kingdom Pseudomonadati; phylum Pseudomonadota; class Alphaproteobacteria; order Hyphomicrobiales; family Phyllobacteriaceae; genus Nitratireductor; species Nitratireductor lacus. Next base: position 136,737 of record NZ_JBWKMB010000013.1, read on the forward strand.
CGCACCATCATGGCGGGAGGCGGCGACGGCAGGCCTGTGACCATTGATTGGTTGAAGGCTGCCATCGCATCTGTCGAAAGCAGTTTTGCAGAAAGCCATGTTACCAGCAGCAAATCGCTGGATCAGCGAATCTGAGAGGGGACCAGCATGCGTTCAACCGGGAAAGGATGTTATATCATTGCCGAGATCGGAGTGAATCATAATGGTTCGCTGGATCTTGCTCGCCAGTTGATTGACTGCGCGGCGAAGGCCCAAGCCGATGCCGTCAAGTTTCAGACCTTCACAGCTGAAGATTTGGTCACGCGCTCCGCCAGCAAGGCTGATTACCAGATTTCCAACACAAAGAGTGGTTCAAGTCAGTACGACATGCTCAAGTCACTTGAGCTTTCCGAGGAGGATTTCGTCGCTCTTAGGAAGTATTGTGAGAGCGCCGGAATCGAGCTGCTTTCAACCCCATTCAGCGAGAATGCTGCAGACCTTCTGGAGCGCGTTGGTGTCAACGCATACAAGATTAGTTCTGGTGATCTCACCCATCTTGATCTTCTGCGCCACATCGCTGCTAAGGGACTGCCAATAATCCTATCCACGGGTATGGGAAATCTGGGGGAGGTGGAAGAAGCTCTGGCGGCTATTTATTCCACCGGAAATCGTCAGGTTTCCCTACTGCACTGCGTCTCGAACTATCCAGCAGCTGCCGAAGACTGCAATCTGGCGGCGATCGAAACGATGCGCAACGCCTTTGCGGTCCAGGTGGGGTGGTCCGATCATACAGAGGGAGCTGCAATCTCGTGGGCAGCAGTCGCACGCGGGGCGGCAATTATCGAGAAGCACATCACCCTTGATGTCAATCTCCCAGGACCGGATCACCGCGCTTCAATGGAGCCCCGAGAATTCGGGGAATTCGTCAGGGGGATTCGGGCTATTGAAGCCGCAATTGGCACCAGTATCAAGGCGCCGACGGCTGCAGAGAAACGCACGGCGCTGGTAGCAAGGCGATCTCTAGTGGCCGTTCGCACGCTGGCTGCAGGTACGATTGTGAGCGCCCAGGACATAGCCGTCAAACGGCCTGGAACAGGCATGCAGCCCCGGTATATCGATTTGGTCGTCGGATCTCGTCTGGCCAGAGACATTGAGGCTGACACCCCCTTTACCACTGAGCATTTTCATGGCTGACCCGGCCCCGAGAATTGTAATCCTGGGCGGCGGCGGCCATGCTTGTGTGGTTGCCGAAGCGCTGATTGAAAGTGGTACGCCAGCTGCAGGTCACATTGCACCCGAGCCTGGAGATTCGGAACTTCTAGGTTCCTATCTTGGGACCGATGAGAGAATTCCGAATCTGATTTCCGAGGGTGTGCGTTTTGCCCTTGGTATTGGCTTCGTTGACGCAGAGGGGCAGAGCAGGCGAGAAAGATTGCTTCATCGATTGCGGGGCGCTGATGTAATGAGAGTAGTTCACCCGAAAGCAATCGTTTCTGAGGCGGCCGACATTGGGGTGGGGGCGTTCGTAGCAGCCGGTGCAATCATCTGTGTAGGGGTAACGATAGGCGCGTACGCAATTGTAAATACCGGCGCCATCGTGGATCACCACAGCTGGATCGGGCAAGGCACGCATGTCGCGACGGGGGCAAGCATAGCCGGTAGAGTTACTGTCGGAACGTCATGTCTGATTGGTCTCCGGTCGGCACTGCGACAGGGCGTTACTCTGGGAGACGGTGTGATCATTGGTGCCGGAGCTGTTGTGGTCTCGAATATCGGTGACGGAACGACCGCGCTCGGGGTGCCGGCGCGCGTTCGGAGTGAACGCTTGTGAAGCGCTTTCTCATCGTGGGTCTTGGGTCCATTGGGCGACGGCATCTTGTAAATCTGGCCGCGCTGTATCCTGAGGCTGACTTCACCATTTTGCGGCATAAGCAAAGACCCGATGTATTGGCAGATCGCCTGGGAGCGAGCGTTGTCACCCGGCTTGAGGACGTGATTGACGAGTCGTTCGACTTGGTTGTGCTGGCAACTCCGTCGGCTAACCATATAGATCTGCTGCCCGAATTGATCCGGCGTGGCTTCAATCTTCTGGTGGAAAAGCCAATTGTTTCCAGTCTCGGCGATTGCGATTCACTGATCGACGAATTGGCGGCTGCTCCAGCGGCGGTTCGTGTTTCGGCCTTTAATTTTCGACATGTTTCCTCTCTGGTGGCGCTTCGGGAGCAGGTACACAGAGGCATATTGGGGAACGTTGTTCGTGCGTCGTTCACTGCCGGACAGTGGTTACCCGACTGGCGCCCTTCCCAGAACTACCGGCAGAGCTATTCTGCCGACCCCGACCAGGGGGGAGGCGTAGAGCTCGATCTTGTACACGAAATCGACTTGGCTAGATGGATTTTCGGCGAGCTGAACCTTGAATTTGCCCGCTGCGGAAAGTTCAGTGACCTCGAAATTTCGTCTCATGACACCGCAATGATGGTTTTTTCACCACAGAATGGAAGCGCGCCTGTCATACAGATTGCTCTTGACTACGTGTCCCGCCAGCGTCTGCGGCACTATGAGATTGTGGGTGATCGAGCTGGGCTGAACTGGAATATCGATGGCGCTCTCGACCTGGTCGAGCCGGATGGGCGCCGATCGCTGGAACATGCGCCAAATGGCTTCGACATAGCCAAGAGTTATATTGCTATGCTTGAGCGAACGTTACGTGCCGTCGAGGGAGATTGGCAGGAACCCCTGCAGACCCTTGAGGATGGAATCGAGAGTACGCGTCTCGCAATCCAGGTGCGGGAGAAGGGGGGGCAGCGGTGACGACCATATGTACGATTTGCGCACGGGGTGGTTCCGTCGGAGTGCCTCGCAAGAACATTCGTGAGCTTATGGGCAAACCGCTCATTGCGTATACCATCGAGCAGGCATTGTCGTGTCCCGGAATCGGTGCGGTCTACGTTTCCACGGATGATCGGGAGATTGCTGATATTGCTGAGCGGTGTGGCGCAACCGTGCCGTTCCTGCGTCCGCCCGAACTGGCGACGTCCTCAGCTGCCAAGTTGCCAGTGATTGAACATCTGGTGGAGGCGGTTGAGAAGACTGGTGTCGAGGTGACGCGCATCGTGGATCTGGATCCCACGTCACCACTCAGGCATGTTGCTGATATCGAAGCCGCCATGGCGGCGCTCAATGATGACGTCGACGTCGTCATCACCGCCTATCCGTCAGACAAGAATCCCTATTTCAACATGGTTGAGTTCAGGGACGATGGCTTCGTTGGGCTTGTCAAAGGACTGCCAGGGGGCGTGACAGCACGCCAACAGGCTCCACAAGTCTTTTCCATGAACGCTTCGATTTATGTTTGGCATCGCGCAACACTGGCGTTGGGGCTTTGGAACGGTCGGACGTGGCTTCATGAAATGCCACGGGAGCGCTCGATCGACATCGATAGCGAGATCGATTTCGAGTTGGTTGAACTCTTGATGAGGAAGCAGGGAGGCGGCAGTGAGTGATATGGCGGGAGTGATTGTCCTGACCGGCGGTGGGGGGATACTAGGGAGGGCAATGGTAGCACGTCTTACCGCCGCAGGTGCCACCGTGGCGGTTGTGGACCGCGACAGCGAGCTGGCCAAGTCGGCCGCCGGTCTGGCCGTGGCTCCTGGACAGGCACGAGCCTATGCGTGTGACATCACGGATCAAGGCGCTCTTGCGCACTTGCACACAACGATAGGAAGCGATTTCGGCCAAGTTAGGGCCCTGATTTGCAACGCAGCCAGCAAGAGCAGAAATTTCTTTGAACCATTCGAGACTTTTCCTCTCGAAGACTGGAACGAGGTGATGGCTGTCAATCTGACAGCGCCGATGCTTTGCGCGCAGGAATTCGGACCAGAAATGGTCGAAGCTGGAGGCGGCTGCATCGTAAATATTCTATCGATCTACGGCGTCGTTGCGCCTGATCAGCGCATATATGACGGAGCCCTCTATGAGGGGCGGGCCATCAATACCCCCGCAATCTACTCTGCATCCAAGGCCGGACTTTGGGGGCTGACGAAGTACCTCGCATCCTATTGGGGTGAAAAAGGGATTCGTGTAAATGCCGTGACGCCCGGCGGGGTATTTAGCGGGCAGAACGATGCGTTTGTCGAGAAATACAGCGCCCGCACCATGCTCGGGCGCATGGCAGAGCCGCACGAAATCGCGGATGCTGTTGAATTCTTGGTATCGGAGCGTGCCAGCTATATGACCGGTCAGAACATTGTGGTCGACGGAGGCTTGACCACATGGTAGCTCAATTTTCACCCACAGATAGACAGGAAAATCAGGAACCCGTGATGCAGACAGATCCACAGCTCGAACAGACCATTCGTACCCTGTTCGCAGAAGTGTACACCACGCAGAACGAAGGTGCCGAAGCACCTGATTTAGACAGCAACAGCGTGCTGTTGGAAACAGGGCTCGATAGCCTGGGATTCGCTATCCTGGTAACCCGGCTTGAAGAAGACCTGGGTTATGATCCTTTCAGCCTGGCCACAGAAGCATATTATCCCCGCACCTTCGGCGAGTTCCTTAGTTTTTATAAGGCCAACCGTCCACAATGACCTTTTTGGGCCATCTGAGCCGGGTGCCTGCCGAGCGTTGCGCGATAGCAACGCCTTCTACGCGCGTGAGTTTTGGGGAACTGTGCAGCGCGGCCGAAGAACTGGCCGGGGATTTTGCTGCGGCGAGGGTGGTTGTGTGCACGGATCGTCTACTTGACGCCGTAACAACGCTTGCAGCCTGCGACGGAGTGGCGGAGGTCGTGGCGCTCACCTCTGCATGGCAGCCTGCAGAGGCCGTGTTGCCGTTGATCGAGTTGGCACAGCCACACGTGGTGATTTCCAGCGAGACAGCGAACGTCTTCAATGCTGGCCTGCCGGCTGATCTCTTGTCGCTCTCTCCAAAGGATGCTGCTCGTGCAGTTGCTCGCAAGCGGAGCGGAAGCGGATTGCAGAATGGCGGGACGGGTTGGGTCGTTACCACATCCGGCACCACAGGAAAGCCAAAGATGGTGCAGCACAGCTTTGCTGGGCTGACGCGGTCGACCAAGCGTGACCTAGATCGGGGGAAGGAACTGGTCTGGGGAATGATTTATGACTTTTCGCGGTTTGCAGGGCTGCAGGTGGTTTTGCAGAGCCTTCTCGGCGGAGCCTGTCTGGCGGTGCCTCCGTTTGAAGCGCCCCTTGATGATAAACTGGCATTTCTCGTCAACGAAGGATGTACGCATCTTAGCGCGACTCCCACAATGATGCGCAAAATTCTGATGTCGCCAGCAGGGGCTTCCCTGCCTCTCCGGCAAATTACCCTGGGCGGAGAGATTGCCGACACCGCTATCCTGACCAGCCTTAGCCGCGCCTTTCCTGAGGCGCGCATCACTCATGTATTCGCCTCCACAGAGGCAGGCGTGGGCTTTTCCGTATCCGACAAACGTGAGGGGTTTCCAGTTTCCTATCTGTCCTCTCCCCCTTCTGGAATCGGTTTGCGCATTGATGAGGGTAGGCTTTGGGTGCGAAATGAACATGTGGGCGCACACTATTTGGGAGGCCAGGGGGTTCTTTCCAGACAGGGTTGGGTCGACACCGGTGATCTTGTGGAAGCGGACGGTGATCGTGTCCATTTTCGTGGACGTGAGAGCGGCGTTATCAACATCGGTGGGGACAAAGTTCATCCGGAAGAGGTTGAGCGAGCTCTTCTCTCACACCCCGATGTGTTGCTCGCTCGTGTCTATGCGAAAGCCAACCCGATCATGGGAGCGCTGGTGGCAGCAGATGTCGTACCCGGTCCGGGTGCGCCTTCACAAGCCGAACTCCGAGCGAGCATTCTGGCTCACTTGAAGGACTATCTGGAGCGGCACATGATCCCCGCCAGTTTGCGCTTTGTGGAGAATTTCGACACCAACACTGCTGGCAAGTTGCGAAGGAATGCCTGATTTGAAGAATGTTATCGTTACCGGCGCGACGCGTGGCCTTGGCCTTTCTATCGTTAATCGGCTGTGCGGCGAAGACTACCGGTTGATCTGTATTGGACGCAGGGAATCCGACGAGTTTTCTACGCTGGCTGAGAAGGTCGGCGACAAGATCGTATTCAGGCCCTATGACCTGGAACACCCAGATGGTATCCAGGCACTGGTCAACGGAATTACGCGTGAGTTCGGTCCACTCTACGGGCTGATAAACAATGCAGGCATCGGGCTGGACGGTGTTTTAGCAACGCAGCACGCCACGGAGATATCGCGTGTACTGACGGTCAATCTGGAGGCTGCGATCCTCATGACGAAGTATGCTTGTCGTTCGATGCTGACGCGGAGAGAGGGGCGCATAATCAATGTCTCGTCCATCATAGCGTCGACAGGGTTCAATGGACTCGCAGTCTATGCGGCTTCAAAGGCGGGGCTCGAAGGATTTACGCGTTCTTTGTCGCGCGAACTCGGGCGAGCCAAGATCACGGTCAACTGCATTGCACCCGGCTACATGGAAACCGATATGACTGCCGGGCTCGAGGGGGAGAAACTTGCATCCGTCAGGAGGCGGGCTCCTCTCGGGTTGCCGCGTCCGGAAGATGTCGCAGGCGCCGCTGCCTTCCTTCTTTCTGCAGAGGCAGCGATGATGACCGGCTCTATCGTAAAAATCGACGGCGGAAGTACAGCATAGTGCCAAGACTATCGGTTCGCATTGCCGGCCTGCAGGACACCCCGGCGCTCATAGATTTCATTCGAGACCATTGGTCCGAGAAACACATTTTTGTGCGCGATTCAAAAGTGTTCTCCTGGCAATACGCCCAGAAAGACGGACGCCTGAACATGGTTCTGGCCGAGCAGGAAAACGAGGATGGCGCCAAGACGATCCTCGGCGTTCTGGGGTTTATTCCACTCGGCCGCTTCGATCCAGCCTTGGGTGACGATGGCATCCTTCTTGCACTTTGGAAGGTGCGTGATGATATTGCGCCCCCGGGCCTCGGGCTGCGCCTCCTGAAGCTGATACAGGCCCAATTGAAGCCGAAGGTGATTGGCGCTATCGGCATCTCTGATATGGTCAAGCCGATCTATCGTGCGCTCGGCTACACGCTGGATCAGCTTGGTCACTGGGCACTGTTCAATCCAGAGTTCAAGGGAAAATGCGCGGTTGCGGCCAACGTGCCCGATGCCGCCTTCGCCCTTTCGGATGAAACGCCTACATCACTTGCTCTCAAGTGCATCGACCGCGCGCAATGTGAAAATGTGATGAGGGCGGTTGATAGAATTGCTAGTTCGCAGAGACCGAGAAAATCGTGGGCCTACGTGGTGTCCAGGTACATCGAACATCCATGGTACGATTACGCTCTACGCGCTGTCGAACACAACGGCGAGCCTGTGGCGCTGGTCGTGTGGCGTACGGTCGAATGCAACGGGTCGCGAATACTACGTGTGGTCGATATCATAGGGGATACGAACTGGTTGTCGGATTCGACCCAGCTCCTGCGTGCCGAACTGGTCAAGGCGAATGCGGAGTATATTGATATAATGCAGGTCGGGACGCCGGGAGAGGTTCTCGCCAGAGGCCGTTTTATCGGACCGGAGCAATATGCTGGACTGATCCTACCGAACTATTTTTCACCTTTCGAAGCGCGCAACATCGACATTCATCTGGCTTACCGCTCCTTCCAGTCTGATTTTGGCCCGCTGCGGCTGTATCGTGCTGATAGTGACCAGGACAGGCCTAACTGAAGTATCCCCGGGGAGACAATCATGCACAAAATTCTCCTTTGCGCTTGCGGCAATATCGGCTTTAGGCATCTTCAGGTGCTTGCACCTATGCAGGACGTCGGGTCTGCCGAGATCGCCATCGTTGAACCCAATGAGGACCTTCACCCAAGGGTACGCAGCTTCATCGATGAAGTTGAGGGGCGGTGTGTGCGCTGCTTCTGAGAGATAAGCCTGCTGCTCCGGTATTCTCCACTCCGGAGTTATTGCTACGATGTAATGTACATTGCCGCAAATTGGTGTGCTTTGGTCAATACTCAGATTCTGAAAAAGTTCGAGCTGAGATTGGTGGGATAGCTTTTCCTGAGCGGCCAGAATGGCTTGATTTGAACGGTGTTGTTGCTTCTGGTCCGTTGTCATGAAGGTACATTTCGTCATTCAGAAGTTAACTGGGCTAACCGGTGGCGCCGAGCGTATCCTGGTTGAAACCGCTGTAGCCATGCGCAAACGCGGTTTTGATGTCCGGATACTCACATTCGAGGCGCGGAAGGGTAAACCGGGTTTCAATACAGGCGAAATACCGGTGATCAATCTCTTTCCATTTGCGCGGCGGGGTATCGCGCGAGGTCCGGATGAAGGCGAGATGATGGTGTCTTCCTTCAATCTCGAGCAAATTGTGAAGATGATGCCTCATCGGTTTCCGATCGCCCAGGTCAAATGGGGACTGACCCATGGTTTTTTTATACGCTGCCTCAAACAGCACATTCGGCGGGAGAGACCCAGCGTACTCATCCCCTTCATGCCGCCGGCGATCACAGCCTGTGCCTATGCGGCCGCCGAAACGGGAACCCCCGTCATCGCTTCGACGCACAACGTGCCGGCGCAAGATTTCGGCCCGAACGGGCGTTGGGATGCCAATCCATTGTTCCGGGAAAAATGCGTGGTTGCGCTCTCTATGGTCGATCGCATTCTGGTTCTGCTACCCGAGTTCCGAGACTGGTTTCCAGACGAGTTAAAAAAGCGTGTGGCAATCATGCCAAATCCCGTGCGACGTCTTGCTTCAGTATCCAGCGCCGATGTGAAACGCGGACGAACGGTGTTGGGTGTTGGCCGTCTGACAAAGATCAAGAGATTTGATATCCTCGTTCGCGCCTGGGCGCGTCTTGGTTCCCGAACCGATGGCTGGACCTTGCGAATACTGGGGGATGGGCCCGAGCGTATCCGTCTGCAGAAAATAATTGACGACTTGGGCTTGATGAATGTGGAGATGCCCGGAGTGGTCTCCGACATGGCCCGCGAATACGATCAGGCGATGATCCTCTGCCACCCCGCCGAGTTCGAGGGATTTGGCCTGGCGGTATCGGAAGCGCTGGCCCACGGGGTCCCGGCAATTGGGTTCGAGGATTGTCCTGGCGTCAACACGCTTATCGAGCCGGGGCGAAACGGGATACTGGTCGCATCCGCTGGTGAACCTGAGAATATGTTCTCCGAGGCACTCTCAAACCTGATGCAGGATGACGCCCGGCGCGAAGACATGGCCGTTCGCGCAACCACTGTTATCGAGCGCTACGGCACCGATGCTATCCACGATCGATGGGAGCGCGCCATTCGAGATGTCACCGCTGGAGGTGTCGGGTTGGCTGGCTGATCCTGCTTAAATCGAAAAAGTTTGATGTGGACCCTTTGGAAAAAGAGAGCGGCTCAGAGTTTTCTCTTCCCTAAGCGCCTCTTCAGGTGGCAGCGAAAGAATGTGGGCTACCAGGGATTTGAGATTGCGAGCCGGACCTTCCACAAATTGAGGCTCATTCGCGAGAAAACACTGAGAGCGGGCGGCATAGGCCCGTGGGTTCTCTGCAAGTTCCATGATAATTGAGCGCAACGCTTCTGATGAGCGGACAAGCCGGCAGTTTACAATTTCGTGCTGATCGACAGGGTAGTCTGCATCACCGTCTGTGACACAGGTTACCGGAACGCCGAGAACGGCGGCTTCAATTGCGGCAGTGCTGTAACCCGTCAGCATCATGTCGGAAGCAACAATTGCAGTCTTGGGATCGGTTTCAACCACAATGACACGCTCGGTCATGCCGAATTCCCTGGCGAGCCTGAGATATGCGGCGACCCTGCTGGGTGTCTCCTCCGGGTGAGGTTTCAGTAGAATAAGTACGTCCAGCTCTGCACAGGCATTCAGGATGTTGCTCCAAACCAGTTTCACATGCGCCCAACTGGATGGTTGGCAGAAGAAACTGATACACGATTTGTATGCAGAACAGTCTATATCGAAAGTGTCTCTGAGTAGCTCGCGCGCAGCAGCACGCTCGCTCGCAAGGTCGTGATCTTCAGGCGCCTTGATCCTTGGCGAACCCACGACCAAGGTTCGCTCCAGTGGGATGTTGAAACCCCTCTCCGCAGTTTTCTTGAAGTAACCGGAAATGACACCATAGAAATCTGTATCGATGTTGATGTAGCGGCAGTAATTGCCGTTCAAGCCATGTGCCTCAAGCGAGAGGCTCGGAATACCGTGCCTGCGGGCAAGTCTCGCAAACGCTGCAACCCGAGGATTGCGCGGCGGCGCCAGAACGATCAGGTCGGGCAGTTCCTCGTCCGCGGAGAGCCGGGAGAACCAGGCATCGAAAACCTTGTGCTGGAGCAGGGCGGGGGCGATAACCTGCTCTGCAGTTTGACGCGCATTGACACGAATGAAGTGTGTAAGCGTGGGATTTCCCAGTTCTGCAGAAAGGGATAGCAAGTGGCGCCTCAAATGCTCGTTCAATTGAGGCAACTGCCGGTCTACGTTTGGAAGAAGCACGACATTAACATTCGGCGCTTCCTTCCCGCTAGCCGTGATGGCTGAGAGGATCGGCCGAGCGTCTCTTCCGGCTAGGCCGATCGTGACGTCGTATTTTTCGGCCAAAGTGACAGCGTAGTCTGCGGTGGCCGTGTTATAGGCCGGGTTGTTTGCGGTCACTATCAGGATGCGCTTGGTCCCGGACTTTGGGAACCCAGAAGCCCGCCGTGCAGCCACTGATGCACGGGCATCGGAATCTGCAATGAACTTTGACGGTGATGGTCCCCAGAGCATTGCGGTTGGCATCTCGCGGGGTGGCTGTAACATTGCCTCCAGATTGCTCGTGAAGGTCGTCCTCACGTGCAGGCTGCGTGCGATGGAAATGAATTCGACCCGTGGATCCTTGAGCAGTGGGTCGACCGCGGAAAGGTTCTGGAGAAACATGCCGTTGGAGCTCTTTGCTTGACAGGCAACGACAATGTGATCGAACTCCTCGGATTCAAGAAGTGTTCGCACCGCTTCTGTCCGGAGATTGCCGAAGAAGAGATAATCGGCGATCTCCAACTCGACCGACGCGCGGTTGTGCTCATCGAGCAAGCCATTCTCTTCCAGCAACCCGTCGGTAATCCGCTCTGCTGCAATGCGGGTTGCCTCATGCAGATCCAGATAGGGTCTTGAGAAACGGGTGATACGTGAGCGGATGTGTTCGACCGTGATTTCGGCATCGCCCGCATAATCGGTGTATTCCTGAAAGTCCGTTTTGCCAAACGTGTCGCGCAGCCCAATCACGGTGATCTTTTCGGCACCCGTAAAGAGTTGCGCAATGGCAGGCCGGTCACTGAGTTCGTCAGCTATGATCAGCCTGTGCTTGCAAGGCTTTCGCATTCCGCTTTCCAGCAGGCCGCGCAAAGAGGAGTCGGTTGGAGGGACTGTCAGGTGGCTGCCCAAACTATCGATGATCTGGTGAAATCGCAGATCCAGGCGAACGTGTTTGTCCAAAACCAGGTCAGCAATTCGCTTCGCTGATGCGTCATCAAGCAACAGCCCTGCAGCGCCGACAAACGCGGCCGCATAGCTCATGCTCCGGCGGATCGTCTGGTCCAGGCGACTGCCCTCGGAAAGGTCCGCAGTTCTGAGACATTGAGCAAGCCCGGCCCTACAATGCACATTGCGGGCAAGACAGATGAGGACCATAGGGTCCTGAGTTTTCATAAAACCCAGCCGTGTAAAATGGTCGACTGCATCCTGAGATCGTTTGGCCAATCGGCTCGCCCGCAATTCGACGTCGCCCCAAAGCTTACGCGTGGTCGGGGAGCGCCAGAAAAAATCCGCAGCGGCACTGGGGCCAAACAGCATTTCTACCAGCCGAACCTGAGCCGTCATTGCACGGCGTCGAGCTTTTGCAGTGCCGGTTAAGACTCGTGCTTTCAGTAATTTGAACAGGTTTGCTTGGTGAGAAACATGTTTCAGGAGAATGACGGCGCGAAGTTCGAGCAGCGCCCGCCTCCACAACTCAACCAATTTCATATGGGAGAGCTGGCTCCGGTTGTTTGGACAGCGCCCCGCGGAATTTAAGTGGATTCCTGCCGGGTTACACTGAGTGCGGGGCTTTGCGATTTTGCTGCGGCG